>REBR01000184.1 GCA_007692645.1 Halomonadaceae bacterium
CCCGCTACCCCGCCGCCAGGCACACCCCCCCCACCCGTCCCCCCCCCCCCACAGTAAAATCCATCACGGGCCCAATCGCCCTCCGGGGCAAAATCAACACGCGACGGGGGGCCTGGGGGTGTATGTCACGAAAAGCCAGGCAACGGTCGTCTTCGTAGACGATATCGGCGGGAATTTCCCGGTTAATGATTTTACTGAAGATGGTTTCTGCCATGGGATGTATCCTTGTGATTCCGGCAATGGATGAAGGTCATGGTCCAGGTATGGCCTGGTCAGGGGTTACAGGGGCAATCGGCGTAACAGGGTTTTCATTGGCCTTGAGAGATGCCCGTCCAGGCCCATGGCAAACCGGGCCACTTCATTGCGCGCCGGTGACAGGGAGCCAGCCAGCCCCAGGCCCAGGTTACGTAACAGTTTCAGTGGGGGGTGCCGGTTGCTGAAACCATGGTAGAACAGGTCCATGGCCGTCATCATCAGGGTATTTTCCGGGCGCCGTTCCTGTTCATAGGCCTGCAGTAGCCCTGAAGCCCCCGGGTCACCCTGTTGCCGCCGTGCCTGAGTCAGTAACCGGCTCAGGCACTGGGCGTCCTGAAAGCCCAGGTTCAGCCCCTGGCCCGCCAGGGGATTGATGGTGTGAGCAGCATCACCCACCAGCACCACCCGCCCTTTGCTGTACTGGTGCGCATGTTGCCGGGCAATAGGGAAGCGGCCATGGGCGGGGGCCCCTTGCAGCCTTGGCAGCTCTTCAGGAAAGGCGTCGCGAATGGCATCCAGCAATGCGGTTTCATCCAGGGCGGCCAGCCGGTCCAGGGTATGGGGGTCGTGGTACCACACCAGCGAGCCCCAGCACTGGCCATCAATGGTTGGCAGCGGCAGGTAGGCCCGGGGGCCGGTAGGGGTGAACATCTGCCAGGTAATGTCCTGGGCAGGGGCTTCATGGGCGACGGTAATGACCATGGCATGCTGCTGATACTGATCACTGCTGGTGCCAATACTCACTTGCTGGCGGGTCATGGAGGCAGCGCCGTCGGCAGCAATAACCAGGGGGGCGGTCAGAATCTGGTCCTTCAGGGTGACTGTGGCCTGCTGTTCATCCTGGGTCAGTGAAACCAGTGTGGCGGGGGCCAGCAGGGTGGCGCGTCCATCCGCCTCCAGGGCTTCCCACAGGGCGCTCTGGGTTACCGGATTCTCGACGATGTGGCCCAGTTGCGGGCGCTTCAGGTCAGCGGCATCAAAGGTGGTTCTGGCACGGGCCGATAGCTGCGCCAGGGCGGGTATCTGTGCCAACAGCCCGGCCTGCTGCTCCCATACCGACATGCGCCGGAACGGGGTGGAGCGACGCTGCACAATGCCTTCCCAGACGCCCAGTTCCCGCAACCAGCGTTCACTGCCACTGCTGATGGCAGACACCCGCAGGTCTGGCCGTTGGGAAGCTTCAAAGGGCACTGGCGCTGCCCGGTCAATCAGTGCTACCTGCCAGCCGGCCCGGGTCAGGGCCAGGGCCAGGGCGGCGCCGACCATGCCCGCGCCCACCACAACTATGTCATACGCTGTGCTTTTCATGGGGGATCCGATGGGTTGCATGTGCCTTTATGCTAATGCATCCATCGGCCCCGGAACAGTCAGCAGGACATATTCAGCTGGCCCGGGCCTTACGCTGGCGGGCCGCCTTGCCACTGAGCCAGGCCGGGCGCTTGGCCCCCGGGCGGATAAAGCCCTGGCTGATTTCCACCGGTTTTACCAACCGCAGGTAGTCTTCCATGGCTATTTGCATGGCTTCGGTGTGGCTGCCTGCGGCAAAGGTGATCTGGGGCTCCAGGGTCAGGGTTTCACTGCAATAGACCGGCATGCCGAACAGGTTACCCAGTGGCGGCATGGCCCCCACTTCGCAGTCCGGAAAACGGTCGGTGAAGTCTTCTTCGTCAGCCAGCTCAATCAGGTCGCTGTTGAGTACGTCACTGAGGCGGTCCCAGCGAATACGAAAGCTGGCGGGCAACACCAGCATGGCCATTTCACCGTCCAGCATGATAATCACGGTTTTGGCCACCTGGTCGGCGGGCACCTGGCAATGATGGGCCAGGGACTGGGCAGTAAACCCCGGGGGATGGGTAATACACTGGTAGGGAATGGATTCGTTGTCGAGAACGTCTTTCAGCGTTTTAACGGGCATGGCTGAACCTCCAACCGAAATCAGTATGTGCTCACCCGGAAGGTGAACACGCCTGATTCTGAGATTAGCCCAATGTGGCCGTTGCGGGTAAAAGTGAATGGTTAAATAATGTGCAGCTGAGAAGCGGTTTGCAGAATTGCCCCTGCTCGGGCTACTGCTTATTGACCGGTGACTGTAATTGCCGTTGTGGAAACGGCATGGTCAGACCGGCGCCATCAAAGGCCAGTTTGATCTGCTCCTGCATGGACCAGTAGGTGGGCCACAACACATCACCGTTGCTCCAGAAGCGCACTTTCAGTTCTACCCAGCTGTCACACAGGTCCCCCACTACGATCATGGGGGCCGGATCCTGCAGCACCCGTTCATCTTGCGCCAGGGTGGCGAGGATCAGCTCCCGGGCCTGCTCGATGCTGTCGCCATAGCTCAGGCGAATGGGCAGGTCTACCCGGCGCTGGGGGTGCACGCTGTAGTTGACCACGCTGGCATTGGAGAGCTGGGCATTGGGGATAATGACCTGCTTCTTGTCGAAGGTATCCACTACTGTGTACAGCATCATGATGCGATTGACCCCACCCAGAAAGCCCTGGGCCTCAATGGTGTCCCCCACTTTGAAGGGCTTGAAGGTGAGGATCAGTACCCCGCCGGCAAAGTTGGACAGGCTGCCCTGCAGGGCCAGGCCTACCGCCAGGCCAGCGGCACCCAGCAGTGCAATAAACGAAGTGGTGGCAATGCCCACCATGCTGGCCACGGAAATCAACAGAACCACTTTCAGCAGCACCGAAGCCAGGCTGGTGACAAAGCGGCCCAGGGTCGGGTCATGGCGGGTCAGGCGGGTTTCCAGCAGCTGCACAAAGTGCCTGATCAGCCACAGGCCAACCACCAGGGTGACCAGGGCCAGTACCAGCTTGGGCAGGTAGTTCATGGCCATAGTGGCGCCGGTCTGGCTCAATTGTGCAGCCCATTCGGTATTCTGGGTCAGGTTTTCCATGGTGTGTTCCTGTAGGTGCTAGAAAAACGGTTAAATAAGCGATTTACCACCGTTCAGGCGGTTGTCACGGTATCCGCCAGGGTCAGACGGGCCGCTTTTTCCGCCAATGTCTGATGATCACCCCGTGCCAGTATCGGTCCGGCTTTGCGGGAAAGCTGGTAATCGTACATGGGGTCGTAATAATGGGTCAGTAACTGTTCAATCCACAGCCGGTGACCGTCCAGGTCAGCGCTGCCAGACTGGGCATCCAGTGCTTCCCCCATGATCGCCGCCAGGCGCTGATAGCGCTCACCACCAAGGCGTTTATGCACCCGCTCCAGGCTGCCCAGAAGAAAGTGGCGAAAGGCCGCAAAGCCAGGTTCAGCACCATCCCGCTGCATAAATGCCTGGCTCATGTCGATAACATAGTCCTGCAGGATGATTTCTACCCGCACCGCCCTGGGCTCCTCCAGTACCATCAGGGGCGCTGCCTTCATGCGGGCGTTCAGGGCCAGGGGCAGGGCGCAGCGGCCAATCAGGTGGCCTTCATCTTCCAGCCACAGGGGTTCCCCGGCAGCGGCGCTCTTTAACAGGGCAATATACAGCCGGTTTTCAAAATCGATCTGGCTCGGCTGTGGCGTCAGGGTGCGGCCAAAACTGGAGCCCCGGTGTTCTGCCATGGCCTCCAGATCCAGTGAGCGGGGCATTAACGGCAGCAGGCGGGTTTTGCCAGAACCGGTGCGGCCACTGATCAACACCAGGTTAAGGTGGTCAACCCGGCTGGCAAAGTCATCCAGCAGAAAGCGGCGCATGGCCTTGTAGCCCCCCTGCACCAGGGGGTAATCAATGCCCGCTTCTGCCAGCCACTGTTGACTGGTGCGAGAGCGCAATCCGCCGCGAAAACAGTAGAGGAAGCCGTCCGGGTGGGCATGGGCAAAGGCCAGCCACTGCTCCAGCCGTGCGTCCTTCAGCTCCCCCTCTACCAGTTGATGACCCAGGGCAATGGCGGCATCCTGCCCTTGCTCCTTGTAGCGCAGCCCGATACGGTGACGTTCCATATCGTTCATCAGGGGCAGATTGCGGGCAGTGGGAAAAGCCCCCAGGGCAAATTCTACCGGCGCACGCACATCCAGCAAGGGGCGATCCCTGAGAAACAGCTGCTGATAGTCGCTGGTGTCCTGGCGGGATAACGGCACGTGATATCTCCAGAAAAGCCGAAATTGTACCTTATTTAACCGCCCAGGCGTATTCCCCCCAAGCCAGTTACAATGAGGATTTACCCAGGAATGCCCATGTCTCAGGCGGTATTGGAACAACACCTTCACCGGACCCTGCCCCTGGGCCGGCTGTGCATCACTCGCCCTGAGGGCTGTCCGGATATATCAGGCCAGGGAGATGGCCAGGCACAAAAAAAAGGGTGACCGTAGTCACCCTTTAAATCGGAACAGAAGCTGCGTCCTTGCAACTGTGCGACCGGTCCCTGATCGCGTATTTCCCTGTACCGTCCATGAGCACCGGCATCCTAGCCGGTATCCTATTAAGGAATCCCTCAAGCATTACTTCCGTTTATTCCTTGCTTCCCCTCAGTTCCTCTGAGGAAACCGTCCCTGTAACGTCCTTTCCCTGTCATCCGCTGACAGGGCTACTGTAGCAATTTGATACCTAGGCATTGAAAAAAACCCGTTTCAGGATTGTCTGGCAATCGCGAGTGAAGTCTAAAAAATACTTGTAAAACATAGATATAAAAATCAACAAAAAAATAAGTGTGACGGGTGCAAGGTAAAATACAGCCAATGCTTACGGTCAATGTAAGAGATATCGCACAGGAATTGTGGGCGATTGCTTACGGATTTAGATAAAGGAATGCCTAAGAAGCTAAATAGGGGTATAGGGTAGGGCAAACACTATGGTTGAAATTACCAGGCCAGGTCCAGGGCAAGGCCCACAAACACTGCCAGACCAGCCCAGTTATTATTGAGAAACGCCCGGAAACAGGCCAGCCGTTCCCGGTCACGAATCAGCCATTGCTGGTAGATAAAGCTGCAGGCCATGGCTGCCAGGCCTAAATGGAAGAACATGCCCAGCTGCGCCTGCTGCCCGGCCAGTAACAGCATGATAATGACCAGCCCCTGCAGGATACCAATCATTGGCCGGTCTGCATCACCCAGCAGCACCGCAGTGGACTTGATGCCAATGCGCACATCGTCATCCCGGTCAACCATGGCATACAGGGTGTCATAGGAGACAGTCCAAACCAGGTTAGCCGCAAACAGCAGCCAGGCCAGTTGGCTAATCTCGTTACTCTGGGCTGCCCAGGCCATGGGAATGGCCCAGGAGAAGGCGGCCCCCAGGAACAGTTGCGGCAGGTGGGTGTAACGTTTCATAAAGGGGTAAATAAAGGCCAGCAGTACCCCGCCAAAGGCCAGGTAAAGGGTCAGGGTGTTGGTAAACAGCAGTACCAGCAGAAATGCCAGGGTAATCAGGATAACAAACAGCCCGATGGCTTCATTGGGGCTGATTCGGCCAGTGGCCAGGGGGCGCTCCCGGGTGCGTTTAACGTGGCCATCCAGATCACGGTCGGCATAATCGTTAATTACACAGCCCGCCGCCCGCATAATAAACACCCCGAGAATGAACACCACCAGGGTGCCGGGGTGGGGGAAACCTTCCGCCGCCAGCCACAGGGCCCACAGGGTTGGCCATAACAGCAACAGGGTGCCGATCGGGCGGTCAAGGCGCATCAACTGGAGAAATTCCGGCAATCGTTGCCGCAGGTGTTCGATGGATGGCATGGAGTCTCTCATTGCTGGCGGGCAAACCCTGTCATTGTGGCAAAGTCCTGATTATAGAGGCCGCCGGGCGTCGGCGCGAACCCGGTGGAAATGAAACGGGGCACTGGCCAGCACTTGCCAGAAAATGGGTTGAAAATACTCCGTGACCAGCAGGTCCTTGCCCCGGCGCTGAAAGCGGGAGCGCCGCCCCCAGTGGCCGTCAATTACGCTCTCGCCGGTAATAAAGCGGGCCCGTTGCCAGGGGTCCCGCTGAAACAGAGCCGAGCCCAGTGGTCGCCGGCCCAGCCGACGCAGGGCCCGCTCCGGCCCCGCCAGGGTGGCCATGGGTAGCACGGTACGGGCACGCACCCAGGAACTGCCATCACCCTCCAGTTGCACTTCCCGAATCCAGGCCCGCTGCCGTGGCGGCAGACCCAGAAAGCGGGCTTCATCGGTGGTGGGTGTGGCAATCCCCTGGGCCATAACCCGGACCCGGAAATCCTCCTGGCAGACGGCTCGCAGGAGTCGGGTGAGGGAACCCTGGTGGGCGATAATGGCCCGCTGTGGCCTTGGCAGCCTGAACAGGGGGTGCGGCTGAAAACGAGACATCAGAGTCCCTTGACCGCGTAAATTCCCGGGGCGTTGCGCAGGTAACCCTGATAATCCATGCCGTAGCCAAACAGAAAGCGGTCCGGAGCGGTAAGGCCGGTAAAATCCGCCGTTAAACCCGGCGTGGCTTTGCGGTTGTGCTGTTTATCCACCAGTACCGCGGTGAGTACCTGGGTGGCGCCCTGTTGCCGGCAATACTCCTTAATGGCCAGTAGGGTGGTGCCTTCATCCAGAATGTCGTCCAGAATCAGCACTGCCCGGTCCTGCATGGACAGCCCCGGAGTGGCCAGCCAGTGCAGTTCACCCCCCTGTGTCTGGTGTCCGTAACGTCCGGCATGGAGGTAATCCTGCTGCAGGGGAAACGGCAGTTTGGTGAGCAGTTGGCCCGAAATGATCAGCCCACCATTCATTACTGTCAAGATAATGGGCGCCTGGTTGGCAAGCCGTGCGGTAATGGCTTGGGCCATCTCTGTCAGGGCAGCTTCGACCTCTGTCTGGGTATAAAGACAGTCAGCGTCCGCAAGAATCTGCCGTGGGTCACCTGAAGCGGCGCGGGGGTCAGCCATGGTGGTGGGTCCTGTGTGTCGGGAACAGAAAATGATCTGGCTTAAGCGGGGGCTAGTATAACGTTGCTGAGGGTTAACGCATATGAGTCGCAGGTGCTTGTGTTGATAGGCAGGTCTGGATTGTTAGACAATAACCCCCTGTCCCTGTTAATCCTCAATCCTGTAGAATGCCCGCTATCGCCGGGACCCCTCCCTGTAAATGACTGACGATCTGGAGAAAGTTTGTGAAAAAGTGGCAGTGCGTAGTGTGTGGTTTTATTTACGATGAAGCAGAAGGCTGGCCGGAAGACGGCATCGCTGCAGGCACTGCCTGGGACGACGTGCCCGATGACTGGATGTGCCCGGACTGCGGTGTCGGCAAAGAAGACTTTGAAATGATCGAAATTGGTTAATCCATGATGAATGAAAATTCCCAGGCCCCAGTGGTCATTATTGGTACCGGTTTGTCCGGCTATTCCCTGGCACGGGAAGTGCGCAAGCTGGATAAAGACATTCCGCTGCTGCTGGTTACCGCAGACGATGGTGCCAGCTATTCCAAGCCTATGCTGTCAACCGGCTTTACCAAGGAAAAGACAGCAGATGCCCTGGCCATGGCGGATGCGCAGAAAATGGCGGATCAGCTGAATCTTCAGGTGCGTACCTTCGCCCAGGTTACCGCAATTGACGGTGATGCCCATTGCATCCACCTGGGTGATGAGTCCATTGCTTACCACAAGCTGGTACTGGCCTGGGGGGCGGATGTGATTCGTCTGCAACTGGACGGCGATGCCACTGACCGGGTGTATTCCATTAATGACCTGATGGATTACCGGAGTTTTCGTGAAGCGGTAGATGGTCACCAGCGGGTCGCCATTCTCGGTGCCGGTCTGATCGGCTGTGAGTTTGCCAACGACCTGCGCAATGGCGGCTTTGAGGTGGATGTTATTGCCCCCTCAGACACTGTACTGCCGGGGTTGTTGCCACCACAGGCAGCTGCCGCGGTACAGCGGGGCCTGACCGATGGGGGTGTACGTTTCCATCTGGGGAAAGCGGCTACCGCAGTCAATGGGGATGCAGCCGGTGTCAGTCTGACCCTGGACGATGGCAGCACCCTTGCCGCAGACATTGTGATTTCCGCTGTGGGCCTGCGCCCCCGCACTGAACTGGCGGCCAAAGCCGGTCTCGAAGTGGGTCGTGGCATCAAGGTGAACCGCCAGTTGCAGACCAGCGTTGCGGATATCTACGCCATGGGTGACTGTGCTGAAGTGGAAGGTCATGTGCTGCTGTATGTACTGCCGCTCATGGCCAGCGCCCGGGCACTGGCGAAAACCCTCACCAGCGAGCCCACGGCGGTGAGCTACGGCAGCATGCCCGTGCTGATCAAGACACCCAGCTGCCCGACGGTGGTTTCTCCCCCGGCGGCGGGGGCCCAGGGTGAGTGGCAGGAAGAGGTGGACGGTAATAGCGTTCGGGCACTGTTTCGTGCCCCGGATAATACCCTGCTGGGGTTTGCCGTCACCGGTGATTACGTGGCTGAAAAACAGGCCCTGTCCCGGGAAGTACCGGCCATTCTGCCATGAGTGATGCCGGGTTGGTGTTGCTGGATCGCCCGGGTCAGGGCATTGTCCGCCTGACCCTTAACGATCCCCAGACCCGCAATGCCATTTCCTCTGATGCCATGATTGAGGCCCTGACCGGGGCTTTGATGCTGGCTGATAATGAGCCCGCCCACCGGGTCACCATTCTCACCGGTGCCGGCCGGGCATTCTGTTCCGGTGGTGACATCAAACAGATGGCTGCCCGGGAAGGAATGTTCGCCGGTACTCCTGAGCAGATCAGCGATTCTTACCGAACGGGTATCCAGCGCATTCCCCGCACCTTTGCCCGGTTGCGCAAACCGGTTATTGCGGCGGTCAATGGCCCGGCCTATGGGGCGGGTTGTGATCTGGCGATGATGTGTGACCTGCGCCTGGCGGCAGATAATGCCCGCTTCGCTGAGAATTTTGTGCGTCTGGGGCTGATTCCCGGGGATGGCGGCGCCTGGTTTCTGCCCCGTGTGATTGGCCAGGCCCGTGCTGCGGAAATGGCCCTCACCGGTGAGCCGGTGGATGGGCCCACCGCCCTGCAGTGGGGCATGGTATCCCGCTGCGTGGCCGCTGAAGAGCTGCCTGCTGCGGCGCTGGCAATGGCCGCGGCTATCTGCCGTAACCCCGCCGCAGCGGTGCGCATGACCCGCCAGCTGCTACGGGAATCCCCTCTGACGGACCTGGAGACACTGCTGCAGCGCAGTGCCACTCTGCAGGGGCTGGCGCACCAGGACCCTGATCACCATGAAGCGGTTGCGGCTGTGCTTGCGAAGCGGGAACCCCGTTTCCGTGGCGATTAAAATTGGTAGCGAATACCAAAGTCCAGGGTCAGTGGAATCTGTAAGGCCCCTGGCAATTGATCCGTTCCCGGTACCGTTTGCTGGCTGGTCAGATTCTCATCCATCGCCTGATTGGCCAGCATGACGGCGGTGCGCTCCTCCTCTTCATCCACCGCCTCTGAAGAAGGCCCTATACTCAGTGACTGCCAGCTGAAGCCACCGCTTGGGGCGCGATCTTCCATCCACAGTGGCGAAGTATATTGCCGCAGCCGTTGTCCCGGGCGCAGTGGTTCCAACCGGTCCCGTTCCGGGAGCAGTTTGGCGTCAATGCCGGGGCGGTACTGCCAGTCCAACGCCACCGTAGGCTGGGCCAGCAGGGCGAGAATCAGGCTGCAGCAGCCGAAACGGATAAGGGGCAAAAAACGGGTCATTAGGTCCTGAACGATGGGTGATCTTGGTGGCTGTGGCATAATGTACGATACTGTTGCCCGATTGGACATGGCCGAATTTTACAGGAGACCAAATGGAAACCGTCACACACAAACTCATTGCCCTGCTGGATGTGGTACCCCAGGGAGGAGATCATTTTATTGGTGACAGTGAAGACCTGGGTTTTCCTAATGTCTTTGGCGGCCAGGTGCTGGGCCAGGCCCTGATGGCTGGCAGCCGCACGGTAGAGGGTCGTCTGGCCCATTCCATGCACGCCTACTTCCTGCGCCCGGGTGACCCGACCCGGGCCATCGACTATGAAGTGCAGCGGGTGCGTGACGGGGGCACCTTCAGTACCCGGCGGATTATTGCCCGGCAGCAGGAGCGGGAAATTCTCACTGCCATGGTGTCTTTTCAGGTGGAAGAGGCAGGTTTTGAACACCAACTGGCCATGCCTGATGCGCCGGATCCGGAGTCCCTGACCTCGGAACAGGAACTGCGCAAGCAACTGGAGCCCCTGATGCCCGCAGACCGCCGTGAGCGTCTGATGAAGCCCCGGGCCATTGATATGCGCCCGGTGGACCCACTGGACCCACGTCAGCCGGAGAAGCGCCCCCCCCACAAGCAGACCTGGCTGCGGGCGGAAGGTGAGCTGCCGGATGATCAGGTGATGCACCGGGCCCTGCTGGCCTATGCCTCAGACTTCAGTTTTCTGGCCACCTCGGTACAGCCCCATGGGGTCACCTTTTTCGACCCCCGCATGCAGGTGGCCAGCCTGGACCATGCCCTGTGGTTTCACCGCCCGCTGCGCATGGATGACTGGCTGCTGTACGACAAAGACAGCCCCAGTGCTGCCGGTGGCCGGGGCTTTAACCGGGGCAACCTGTTCAGCCGGGACGGCACCATGGTGGCGTCGGTGTGCCAGGAAGCCTTGATACGCAAGCGCCAGTAACTGGCGCCTTTAGGATTACCCCTGAGGGGCTTCAGTAACCCGCCTGGCCCAGGTCAGGGCCCAGGGGACTGCCACCGTTGCCGGTTCCGGGGTGTCCGCAGCGTCAATGCGCAGGCTGGGGCATACCGGCGTATAAGCCAGCTGCTGCATCAGCTCCTCCAGCAGATTGCCGGCAGCGCAAAAGGTGTCGCCATAGGCGCTGTCACCCAGCACAATCACGCCACCAATACGGCCAGGTTGCTGAGGCAGTGTGTCCATCAGCTGCTGATACAGAGGCAGCAGATTCCCTGGCAGCTCCCCCTCACCGGTGGTGGCGGTCACCAGTAGCACGGCACTGTTATCCCCGTCGCCGGTAAAGTCCGAAAGGGTGGGCTGTGGAAAGTAGCGCACATCAAATCCCTGGTCTTCCAGGGCCTCTTCAATGTCTTGCGCCACTTCCAGAGCGGTGCCATAAACACTGCCAGCAAATAATCGTATGGCGGGCATGTCACAATTCCTTGATACAGTGGTTTTGGGAGCCTTGCTCATTTGAAAACATATGATGCCCTTCTCTGTCAGTTAAGGGGCAGGTGCTCCTATACTGCTGGAACAAAATAAAACGGGCCGGCCTTAGCTGCAAGGGCCCATTGGACGTCACTATTCAGGCCGGGCGATAAGCAGCATGAAAAAGGACATTAAATGGTTACGTTGCTGTTGCTGGGTGTTCCTGTGGAGTAGTGGCCTGATGGCAGATCCCGGCCCACACCCGGTGCCAGTGTATGTGGGGGGCTATGATTTTCCACCCTTTGTGACAGCGTCCGCCCCCCCCGCCGGTGCCACCATTGACCTGATCGAGTCGTTGAACGGTCTTCAGGACCAGTACCAGTTCCACTTCCAGAAAATCACCGCTAACCGGCGTTACCTGGATTTCTCAGCCCACCGTTACGACCTGATTTTGTTTGAACAGCCGCAGTGGGGCTGGGAAGGCCTGGAGTTTCATCAGACCGGGGTTATTGCTGAAGACGACGAGGTGTATGTTGCCCTGCGGCGAGAAGGCAGGGACCAGGAGTTTTTTACCGCCCTGGAGACGCGGCGCCTGATCGGCTACCTGGGTTATCACTACGGCTTTGCCGGGATGGAAAGTGATGTGGCACTGTTACAGCAGAACTTCGATATTACCCTGACCCGAAATCATCGCCGTAACCTGCAGCTGATTCTGCTGGATCGTCCGGATGTGGCGGAAGTAGCCATTGTGACCCGCTCGTTCCTGGAGTCGGAAATGACTCAGTATCCGCAACAGCGGGAGCAGTTACTGATCTCAGAGCGTCTGGACCAGCGTTACCGGTTACGGGGATTACTGCACCCGCAAAGCACCTTGTCTGCAGAGACCCTTGATAAGTTATTAATGCAGCTGGAAGACCGGGGGGAGCTGGCCAGGCTGCGTCAGTTTTATGGGCTGGCGCCCCCCGGCTGATCTTCAGGAAGCTCCTGCTGCTGCAGGGCCACCACACAATTGCGTCCCTGGGATTTGGCTTTATACAGCAGCAGGTCAGCCTGGCGCAGCAGGGCCTGGGTGTCGGCTACCTGGGCAATGCACCCCACTCCGCCGCTAAGGGTAATGTGCAGGGATTTGCCCTCGTGCATAAATGCCTGTTCCGCCACCCTAGCCCGCAGTCGCTCAGCCAGGGCCAATGCCTGTGAGAGGGAGGTATCCGGTAACAGGATCAGAAACTCTTCTCCCCCCCAGCGGGCATTCATATCGCTGTTGCGGGATTGCTGGCGCAACAGGGTGGCAAACTGCACCAACAGGGCATCACCGGCATCATGGCCATGGTTGTCATTGATCTGCTTGAAATGATCAAGGTCCAGTAACAACACGGAAAAATGATGGTCATTGCGCTGGTAGCGGGCAAATTCCCGGGCCATCTGGTCCTGGATGGCCCGGCGGTTGGGGAGGCCGGTGAGGGTGTCGGTTTTGGCCGCACGCTCGTACAGTGCCGCCAGATTAATCACTTGCTGACGGGCTTCCCGGCGGCTGTAATCCAGAATAAAACAGAACAGGGTTTCAAACACGATGGTGGCCAGGAAGCGTACCTGGAAGGTGCCGTCATAGCGGGTCTGGACAAAAGGCAGTTGTGGGAACAGGAAAACCACCAGGGCAAAGCAGATACACAGGGTGATCAACAGGCTGCCGACACGCAGGCTGGTCAGGAAAAACGCCAGTGGCGGGAACAGATAAAACCACAGGGGGCCGGTGTTATTTTGCCCCCCGGTACTGATCAGATAAGCAAACAGAATAATGACCACTGTGAGCAGTCCAGCCCGCTGTATCACCCAGCTGCGGGTGACCAGAAAGACCCCCTGATTAACCACCATCACCAGGGCGAACAGCAGCAGGATCTGGCCATGGTGCATATTGTCGTTACACCACGACAGGGCGGCAATGGTCAGTAGAAAAGCCACGCCGCACAGGGTAAGCCAGGTCAGAACCTGGCTTACCCGGCGATGTTCCTCTGCCTGCAGTGAGAGGGTGCCGCTTTTCATCGGGCTGTATGCCATAGGGGCTCATGATCGGTATTAGGGAAAAAGCGGATCTATTCAGGATAGCAGCTTTAAGACCATTCAAGGCCTTATGCCCCAAGGTTTCAATTTTGTGACAAACTCCATATAGTGGCGCCTGTTGTAGTGACCCTCTGCAGGAGCCCTGCTCGTCATGCCCAAGCCCTCCCTGTCCCAGACCACGTTCATCAGTTCCGATCAACCCCTGGCACGACTGATGCGGTTGGGTTGTGCTGCGCTGTTTATGCTGCTGATCTGGTCCTTTATGCACCTGGGTGGGCTGACCGTACCGGGCTCTCCGTTGTTGTTGCTGGCAGCCATGATCGGCGCTTATATGGCCATCAATATCGGTGCCAACGATGTGGCTAACAATGTCGGGCCTGCGGTGGGCTCCGGTGCCCTGACCCTGGCCGGGGCGGTGATCCTTGCCGCCATTTTCGAAGCCGCCGGTGCCCTGATTGCTGGTGGTGAAGTGGTGGGCACCATCAAAAGCGGCATTATCAATCCGGAAATGGTCCCCGACACCCAGAGCTTTATCTGGCTGATGACCGCTGCCCTGCTGGCTGGCGCCCTGTGGCTGAACCTGGCCACCGTGCTGGGTGCGCCGGTTTCTACCACCCACTCCATTGTGGGGGGGGTATTGGGGGCTGGCATTGCAGCCGGGGGCATGAGCATTGCCAACTGGGATGTGATGGCCCGTATCGCCGGTAGTTGGGTGATTTCTCCGGTATTGGGGGGGATTGTGGCAGCGGCCTTCCTGTACGGCATTAAGTTAAGCGTGCTTTACCGCCAGGACCGGATTATGGCGGCCCGGCGGGTGGTTCCCTGGCTGATCGCTATCATGGCCTGGGCGTTTGGGACCTACCTGGTGATGAAAGGCCTGACCCAGGTGTGGCAGGCCAGCTTTTTGCAGGCCAACCTGGTGGGTCTGGCCATTGCTGCGGTGGTATTTGTGATTGTTCGCCGCCAGATTGTCAGCCAGGCGGCCACCATGGCCAACTCCACGGAAGGGGTGAACGGGCTTTTTACCATTCCGCTGATTTTTGCCGCCGCGTTGCTGAGTTTCGCCCACGGTGCCAATGATGTGGCCAACGCCATCGGTCCAGTGGCAGCAATCAATGATGCGGTTCGCTCCGGTGGGGTTACCGGTGAAGCCATGATTCCCCTGTGGGTCATGCTGATCGGTGCCCTGGGCCTGGCCGTGGGCCTTGCCCTGTATGGCCCCCGGCTGATCAGAACCGTGGGTAGCGAAATTACCGAACTGGATAAGACCCGGGCGTTCTGTATTGCCCTGTCAGCGGCGATAACCGTGATCGTGGCGTCCCAGTTGGGGCTGCCGGTAAGCTCCACCCATATCGCCCTGGGGGCGGTATTCGGGGTGGGCTTTTTGCGGGAATACCTGAAAACCAACTATGCCACCCGCCTGCACCATATCCTGGAACGCCATAAAGGGGACGACCGGGCGGAACTGGTGGCCTTTCTGGATGATTTCCGCCAGGCCACGGTGGAAGAGATGGAGGCCATGATTCAGCAGGCCAAGCTTAAGCAGACGGAAGTGGTCCTGAAGAAGAAAGAGCGCAAACGTCTCAAGGGTATTTACAAGGAAGAAATGGTCAAGCGCAAGCTGCTGCTGAAAATTGCCGCAGCCTGGGTTATTACCGTACCTGCCTCGGGCCTGTTGGCGGCGATGCTGTTTTTCACCCTGCGGGGCATCATGTTGTAGGCAGGCTTCTGGTACTATCTTTAGAAAGTGTTCCCGCCGGTGCAGTGGGGTGGGGCGTTACTGTTACCTGAAGGAGCCGCCATGAGCAGTGTTGAAGCGAGTCGACAGAACAAAGTCATCAGTGAGCTGAGAACCTTCATCAAGAAAGTGCTGAGCGAGCCCACAGTGGCCGCCAAGTGCATGGAGATTGCCCGGGAGCACAAGGATGACCCCGCTAAAATCGCCTCTGAGATCAGCTCCCAGACCATTGTGCGCATACCGGAAGAGCACAGCGAAGCTGATCGTATCTTTCTGGAAATCATCGAAGAGGTGCTGGACGACGAAGCCGCCCTTTATTGAGGATTAAACGCCGGCGCCATTACTGGTGTGACGGCTGCCTGATTCAGCGCACTGATAGTCTTCCCCTTTTTTGCCAATATCGCCGCTGTAGCCGCTCCCACAGGTTGAAAAAGCACCCGGAGTGGCGCTCTGTGTGGGAGCGGCCATGGCCGCGATTAGGCAACCATGGCCTCGCCGCAGGACTGCTGATTAACTGCCGGTACCGCTTTTCGGTCTGGAAAGGCTCAGGTCAACAGCGGCAATGCGTTTCTCCAGCGCCTCCATTTCCGGGGCAATTCCTGCTTCTTTGGCAATCTCCTGCTGCTCAGCGAGGATATCCAGCAGTATGCTCTCAGTGGTCAGGGGGTTGGCCAGCACCGAGCGGAATACCACACAGGGGTAGCCGTCATAGCGCAGCGGCTCCAGGCGGGTACGGGAAACAAACGACAGCCCCCGCTCCCGCTGGGTCTTCTGGATAAACTTGGTGATGCGGTTCAGGCAGGCATTGATGTGCTCCGCCTGCAGGGCATCCGCATGGGCCAGGGCCGCCAGGGCCGCCGGTGGGCAGTAGCGATAGGTAAGAATGTTGAGTTCCGGTCTGGAAATCAGCTCAAACTGATCATTGGCTTCAATCATGCGGGCAAAGCTGTGGGCTTTTTCAATGCCCTGGTCGATAAGGATCTCGTACCCCTCACGGGCAATGATACGCAGCCCTGAGTGAATCAGCATGGCCATACCCGGCCGGGAACCTTCCAGAGTGGTGCTGCCCAGATCCTTGGAGCCCTTACGGATCACATACTGGGCGTGTAGCTCGATGGCGCTGGCCAGTGCCGGGTCTTTAAACACCACCAGACCTGAACCCATGGGCACATAGAGCTGCTTGTGGGCATCAATGGTCACCGAATCCGCCCGCTCAATGCCCTTCAGCAACCCCCGGTGACGCCGTGAGAACAGTGTCGGGCCGCCCCAGGCGGCATCCACATGGTAGTGGGCGGCAAACTCCCTGGCGATATCCGCCAGGGTGTCCAGGGGGTCCACATGACCGGTTTCAGTGGTGCCGGCAATGCCCACAATGGCCAGAATCTTGATTTTTTGCCGTTGCAGTTCCAGGCACTTGTCCCGCAGGGCATCAGGAATCACCCGGTTGTCATCATCGGTATCCACAGCAATCAGTGAATCCCGGCCCAGGCCCAGCACATCCGCGGATTTGCGCAGGGAATAATGCCCCCGGCGGGAGACCAGAATGGCCGCCCCCTCATAGCCGTAATAACGCAGGGCACGGAACAGCCCTTCCCGGTGAATACCCTTGAAACTGCCCTCTGCCGGGAACGCCTGATTGCGGGCCGCCCACAGGGCCGTCAGGTTGGCCACCGAGCCCCCGGAGCACATGATGCCCAGGGCATGGTGCGGGTCGTGCATCCAGCGCCGGTACCAGGCGTTATCCTGGCTGTAGACCAGCCGGTGCAGCATGCCCAGAACCTGTCGCTCCAGGGGCGTGAATGCCTTGGAGGTCTCGGTTTTCACCAGATTCTGGTTCAGGGCAATCATGATCTTGGACAGGGGCAGCATGAAGTAGGGCAGGGCCGAGGTCATATGGCCGATAAAACTGGGGGAGGCGGTATGCACCGAATGGGCCACCAGCTTGTCCAGTAGAAAACGGGACTGCTCAGACACAAATACCGGCTTTTCCGGCACCTGGGGGTCGGAAAAATCTTTTTCCATGTCCGCCAGGTCCCGCTCTACCGCCACGATATGATCCTGCAGGAACCCGGTCAGGTTACGGGAAATATCCTGATCGATCCGGCTCAGGGTGGAGTCAGGTGCTTCAGGCACCGTAAACACCCGATACATGGCTTCGATACTGGCCTTTGCGGTTTTATTGCTGCCGCTCATACATCTGCACTGTTCAGTTGGGAGAAGACGCGTGTCATTCTGGCGCCGAATCGGTGTTCTGGACGGCGTAGTATAAGCGCTGCGTCCAGGGCAGACCAGCTTGGCACTGTAAACCGCTGGCAGACCGGCATTGTAGTCTTTTGTTGATAAAATGTAATGCAGCGCCGGATTGGCCATTATCGCGCTGGTGAAAACAACAAGCATGACTATCCTGTAATAAAATCCCCCCGTTTATGACGGACGGCGATACCCTGATCGGTGTATTACAGGACAGAATTATGGCCAGTAAAAGCAGTGAGGACAGCAGTGCCCGGGAAGTGACGGGCAAGAACAATACCACTGCCCCCCCAAAACGCACACGAACTCCCCGCAAGCGCCCCCAGGGCGACAATCCACCGCTTTATCCCCGGGACCAGAAACTGGAACCCTACATGTACTTCACGGAAAAGGATCTGGATCAGATACTGGAAAATCTGGACCAGTTGCGCAACTCCGTCTTCCCCCGGTTATTGGCTGATGGCCAGGCGGAAGATGCCAGCCAGCAGTTCTTCCCCTCCGTGTGTCTGATTGGCCTGGGTCGCTGTGGTTCCAACATCGCCCTGGATGTGGCTGGCCTGGTGCACAGCGCCCGTGCTTTCTATCTCAACGAGCTGGATAACGAAGAAAAACGTGCCCGGGAGAAAGAGGTGGGCCCCCTGCGCTGGATCCGTAACAGCCTGAACCTGCCCACCGCCAATGCGGTCAAGCCGGTATTTCTGATCGAACCCATGGTGATGCTGGGGGATCTGGACAAGGACATTGAGGGGCGGATCCGCTTCTCCAACCGGGGTGGCAGCAGCAACTTCCTCAACGACTATAACAAGATGAAGATCATGGACCTGTCTGAGGTGCATGCCGGCGGTGCCGGTAACGCGCCGATACTCGGGCAGTATCTGGCCAAGATCATTCTCAACAAAGATACCGGGCATTTCTCCAACAGCGACTGGAAGTTTATCCACTCCTATCTGATTGATTCCTGTGGCATCAAGGCCAACCAGTCACGGCTGTATTTCTATATCTTCAGTGCCGGCGGCGGTACCGGTTCGGGCATGGCCTCAGAGTTCGGCCTGGCTCAGCAGTACGCCTATATGCGCAAGACCTTTGATCCCAAACTGGAGCAGCGGGACGAGGAAAATCACGACCATTCCTTTGTTTTTGAACCCATCTTTACCAGTGGTATCTGCATACTGCCGAATATTCAGGACAACCGGGTGGAGATGTCCGAGGCGTTGCACATTAATGCCGGGCGGCTGTTGTGCAAATACCTGTCGGAGGAGTGGGATTTCTCTTACAACTTCGATGCAGAGGAAACCCGTGACGCCAACATGATGCAGCGCATCCGCCCCTGGAATGCCATGATGCTGATCTCCAACGACATCATGCGCTATGCTGAGCAGACCGACGAGGGGGATATCCAGTCGGTGGATGTGAACGCCATGGAGAAGTACGCCAACCAGTACATCTCCCAGCAGATCTTCAATATTCTTACCGCCCAGGCGGTGACCACGGACTACGACGAGGACTACTTCCGCCGTGCCGGCGTGGATATCGGCGAAACCATTCGCCTGGATGCCAATGACCTGTTTATGAGCCTGGCCGGTCCGGTGGCAGTGGCCTATGCGGAATCTGTTGTAACCGATAATGAAAGGGGCAACGGTGCTGGCTCTGATCTGGAGCAGGCGATGCTGGATATCGATGACCTGTTTTTCCGCTCCATCGATTTACCCCACTTTAATAAGGTCACCCAGGCCATCGAGGGGGTCAGCCTGCTGCCGATCGAGTCGAGCCGTTACCGCCAGGTGTTGCGCCAGTACCGTGAGTCGGGCTTTGATGCCAGTGAGCTGCGGGAGCTGCATTTCTTCAAGAACTGCTCCTCTATTGTCTCCATTGTGTCCCTGCCCAAAGATTACAAGCTCTCTTACATGGACCTTAACCGGCTCAAGACCCATTTGAACGCCCTGTTCCCCAACACCACTCTCAAGCGTTATGCCCTGGTGATCGGCGCCTCAGCCAACCTCTCACTGACCACCCTGGTGGCCAAGAGCCCCTGCCTGAGTGACGATTTCCTGACCCTGATAGTGGCCTACATCAAGCGCTGCTTCGCCAACGACAGCTGCCGTTTCGATGACTCCCTGGACCGGGGCATGCTGGAATTTATCCGTTCGCCGGTGTTCGACGAGGACAGAATCGATGAGATGCTGAACGAGTTCGAAAACCCGGCGAAAATCCTGGATACCAACTGGTACGCCATCAAGCCCATGTATGAGAAGAAATACCGGGAAATGTGCCACGACCAGGACAGCTTCGTTTCCATTAACGACATCCGCCTGACCCGTGACAGCGTCAAAAAAGCCATCCGCTACCTGCGGGAAATCTATCGCCATCGCATCAGCAAGACCCAGATGATCTCCCTGAACGGCGATCTGCCCGGGGAGCCTCCGGTGTCTTAGCTCCCCATGCTCATGGCCATGACCGCTCCTACACCTGTGGGAGCGGCTATAGCCGCGATCAGTCTCCAGCCCCACGGAAGCCTGACCGGAGCCTCGGAGCCAGAGTTGCCCAATCGCGGCCATGGCCGCTCCCACACAGAACGCCACTCCGGGTGCTGACCCAACCTGTGGATGCTGATCCAACCTGTGGGAGCGGCTATAGCCGCGATCAATCTC
Source organism: Halomonadaceae bacterium (assembly GCA_007692645.1). Lineage (GTDB taxonomy): Bacteria > Pseudomonadota > Gammaproteobacteria > Pseudomonadales > Oleiphilaceae > REBR01. Next base: position 19,986 of record REBR01000184.1, read on the forward strand.
CAGCCCCACTGATGCCTGGCCGGAGCCTCGGGGGTGGGAGTTGCCCAATCGCGGCCATGACCGCTCCTACACAGAGCGCCACTCCGGGTGCTGATTCAAGCTGTGGACACTGACCCAACCTGTGGGAGCGGCTATAGCCGCGATGGCCCATCCACCCCTCCAGACTCAAAACCAACACGCATCCCACAACCCATAATCCCCCACCGTTTCTGCCAGGCCCGCCCGAATCGGGTTCGCCACCACATAGCGCGCCACTACCCGCAAATCTTCATAGCGGCGTATCGCCCGGTCATGAAAACCAGGCTGCCAGATGTGGGTTCGGTGTAATTCAGGGTGCAGAACACGGAGTCTGCGAGTCACTCGTGCCTTGACCTTGCCAACAACCCGGTCCAATGAGGCGTATCCATTGAGTTGTATGAGCCAGTGGATATGATCAGGCATCACCACAAAGCAAAGGGTTTCCGCGAGAGTCACCGTCTCCTGCAGGCTTTGGACCACGGCACGCCCGGATATCAGGGACTGGAAAAAGCATTGCCTGTTGGCGCAAGTTGCGGTTATCAGATAAATACGCCCCGCTTCGCTAACACGCCCGCGGCGGAGATGGTGACTGTGGGGTGGGTGAGCTCGTTCCATGAGCTGTTTCCTGTGTAGAGAAATGAAAAGAAAGTTACCGCAGCCACTCCCAGACAAGACTCCAAACCGAATAACATTTCCACCTGTGGGAGCGGCTATAGCCGCGATCAGTGAGCCGGATCAGGTCATTTCAAACTGGGTGTCCAGTATCGGGGCATCGATACGCTCGAGGATTTCCTTTTCCACGGCCTGTAGCCTCTGTTGCAGGCGGGCAGGGGCGTGGCCGGTGGTGACGATGGTCCACACCGCCCGGTCCAGATCGTCATGGGCGTCGATTTCCGCCACCGCCAGGTCCGGCTGCTTGCCCCAGACTGAGCGCATGGCGCTGAAGGCGCTGCGCTTTTCCTTGAGGCTGTCGCAGCCATAGACCTGGAAGGTGAGGGTCATAATGGCAACGTAGGGGGTCATGGCAGAGAACCTTCGGTTTTCGGGCAGGCCCGGGCAATGATGGCAGCACAATCAATGCCGGCGGGGAGGCTGCCGTAGTTGAAGTTGGGGCGGCCATCCAGGCGTGCAGCACAGAAGGCATCCGCCATCAGCGGGCTGTCCCCCTGCAGCAGCAGGGCGCCTTGCAGGGCCAGGGCCATGCGTTCGGTCATGTTGCGGGCCCGGTACTGGATGTCGTCTTGACGGCGGAAGTCGGCCTGCAGTTGATCGCTGAAGGCATCAAAGCGCGGGTCCAGACCCCGGGCAAGGGCCAGCTCCCCAAAGAAGGCATCAAGAACTCCGGGCTCTTTGTGCATGGCCCGCAGCACATCCAGGCACTGTACATTGCCGCTGCCTTCCCAGATGGCGTTCACCGGGGATTCCCGGAACAGCCGGGGCATGATGCAGTCTTCCATCACGCCGCTACCGCCGATGCATTCCATGGCTTCATAGGCGTGCTGGGGGGCGCGTTTGCAGATCCAGTACTTGCCCACGGCGGTGGCAATGCGCAGCAGTTTACGGTCATGGTCGCTGTCCGGGTTGTCCAGAGCCCGGGCCATGCGCATGGTCAGCACAAGCGCCGCTTCACTCTCCAGGGCCAGGTCCGCCAGTACGTTCTGCATCAGGGGCTGCTCTGAAAGCTTGGCACCAAAGGCTTCACGGTGGCTGCAGTGGTGCAGGGCCTGGGCGGTGGCCTGGCGGATATTGGCGGAGGAGCCGATCATGCAGTCAAAGCGGGTCAGAGACACCATTTCGATAATGGTGGGAACGCCCCGGCCTTCTTCGCCGATCAGCCAGGCGGTGGCGCCGCGCAGTTCGGTTTCACTGGAGGCGTTGGCCACATTGCCCATTTTGTTTTTCAGGCGCTGGATCTGTAACGGGTTCTTGCTGCCATCTTCCAGCCAGCGGGGCAGCAGGAAGCAGCTCAGGCCGCCGGGGGCCTGGGCCAGTACCAGAAAGGCATCGCACATGGGGGCAGAGACAAACCACTTGTGGCCCACCAGCTGGTAAGGCTGGCCGGGGCCGCCCTGGCCCTGGGGGGTGGCAATGGTGGAGTTGGCCCGTACATCGGAGCCCCCCTGTTTCTCGGTCATGGCCATGCCAATGGTAACGGCCTGCTTTTGCCCGTCCGGCAGGTTCCGTGGGTCATAGGCCCGGGTCATGATCTTTGGCAACCAGGTTTTCGCCAGTTCCGGTTGTTTGCTAATGGAGGGCACGGCGGCAAAGGTCATGGTGATGGGGCAGCAGTGGGCCGCTTCCACCTGGGTGTGCAGATAATACTGGGCAGCCCGTGCCACATGGGCGCCAGGTTTGGGATCGGTCCAGGGTCTGCTGTGCAGACCGGCTTCCAGGCCCAGTGTCATCAGCTCATGGTAAGCGGGGTGAAAACGCACCTCATCAATACGGTGCCCAAAGCGGTCATGGGTGTGCAGTTCGGGCTTGTGGGCATTGGCGGCAAAACCCAGCTCAATGATGTCTTCCCGGCCGGTGAGGGCGCCATAATCCTTCAGGGCATTCTGTGCCCAGGCTGCCCCTTCCCTGGCCACTGCTTCCTGAAGCGCCCGGTCCTGCAGGAAACTGTTATAATTCACCAGGGCCGGTGGCTGGTTGATCACCTCATGGGTGATTGCCAGATAAGTGGCATCTGAAGTCTGCGGTGGTTGTGCGGGGGTGCGGTTGGCGCTTGCGTTCATGGTATTACCCTCCCAGGGGCTGTACGGCGTGAAGACAGAATTGCACAATGTCTTCAATCAATTGACTGGCAGCGTCCTGGCTCAGATCGGCAGCTGCCGGGGACAGGGGGCCCACCAGCGACTCGGCGATGGCCCCCACCAGTGCAGCACTGGCCAGGCGTGGGTTTTGTGGGGCAAATTCGCCGTTGGCGATGCCCTGCTCCAGGGCACTCTGGAAATGCCGGGCATAGGCTTCCCGGTAGCGCAGCCGCTCTTCATCCACCAGTGGGTCAACCGGTTCGGCAATCAGGGCCCAGGCCAGATTAGGTGCCCTCAGGGCCCGTTGGGCAAACACCCGCAGTGCTTCCTGCAGTGCCTGTTGCCGGCTGCCGGGTTGCTCCAGGGCTTCGGCGACCCGCTGCACTTCCCGCTGGGTGGCGTTGCGGAACAGCTCGGCAAACAGTTCACTTTTACCGTCAAAGTGGCGGTATACCGAGCCGATAGCGACCCCCGCATCTCCGGCAATGCCTGCCACCGAGGCATTGCGGAACCCCCCCGTGGCGACCCGCTCATGGGTGACCGCCAGAATACGCTGGCGGGTGGCGGCTTTTCGTTCCCGCATGCGGGGGGTTTCGCGATAGGCCATTTACAGGCATCCGGTGGTTGTAGTGAGATTGAATAAATTGAATCATTATTCACTCTTTAGGTCAATGCAAAGATCCGGTAGTGAATTAGAAATTTGTCACCCGTCTGTTACCTGCCTTTGCTAATCTGATAACAGGGTTTCAACCATTATTTCGTCAACAGGAGTTGCTTCATGTTCAGCCCTTCAGGCCGCGGCTTTCCCGCTACCCGTCTGCGCCGTAACCGGCGGGATGATTTTTCCCGCCGACTGACCCGGGAAAATCAGCTCTCCGTGGATGACCTGATCTATCCCCTGTTTGTCCTGGAAGGCAAAGGGCAGCGGGAAGCGGTGGCCTCCATGCCGGGCATAGAGCGGCTGAGCATTGACCTGCTGGTGGCAGAAGCCCGGGAACTGGCCGCCCTTGGCATTCCTGCCATTGCCCTGTTTCCGGTGACCCCGGCGGCGGCCAAATCCCTGGATGGGCAGGAAGCCTGGAACCCAAAGGGGCTGGCCCAGCGGGCGGTAGCGGCGGTGAAGGAAGCGGTGCCGGAACTGGGGGTGATTACCGATGTGGCCCTGGACCCGTTCACGGTGCACGGCCAGGACGGCATTATTGATGACAACGGCTATGTGCTGAATGATCAGACCATCGAGGCCCTGGAGCGCCAGGCCCTGTCCCATGCCCGGGCCGGTGCGGATGTGGTGGCCCCTTCCGATATGATGGATGGGCGTATTGGTCGCATCCGCCAGACCCTGGAAGCCCATGGTCATGTGAATACCCGCATCATGGCCTACTCAGCAAAGTATGCCTCCAGCTACTATGGCCCCTTCCGGGATGCGGTGGGTTCTGCCAGTAATCTGGGCAAGGCGGATAAGCGCAGCTACCAGATGGACCCGGGCAACAGTGACGAGGCCCTCCATGAGGTGGCCATGGACCTGGCAGAAGGGGCAGACATGGTGATGGTCAAGCCAGGCATGCCTTACCTGGATCTGGTGCGGCGGGTAAAACAGGAATTACAGGTGCCCACTTTCGCTTATCAGGTGAGCGGTGAATATGCGATGCATATGGCAGCGGCTCAGAACGGCTGGTTGGACGGGGATGCGGTGATGATGGAAAGTCTGTTGTGTTTCAAGCGAGCGGGTGCCGACGGCATTCTCAGTTATTTTGCCAAGCGTGCCGCGCAATTGCTGCAGGCTTCAGGGCCAGCGGCCTCAGCCAGTGGGAGTTCCCATGAATAAGCCGGAAGCGGTAGCGGAAGCAGTGGTTGAGGATGTCCCGGAGAAAGACCTGCGCTCCAGCGAGTACTATTTCAATCGGGAGTTGAGCCATTTGCAGTTCAACTACCGGGTGCTGCAGCAGGCCAGGGACGATAATCACCCGCTGCTGAACCGGATGCTGTTCTGCTGCATTTTCAGCAGCAACATGGACGAGTTCTTTGAGATCCGGGTGGCGGGCCTGCGCCAGCAACTGAAATATGGCCGGGAAAATGTCGGCCCGGATGGCAAAAGTCCGGAACAGCTGCTGAATGAAATCAGCGAGATTGCCCACCGTTATGTGGAAGAGCAATACCGTATTCTTAACGATGTGCTGTTCCCGGCACTGAAACAGGAGCTGATCCACTTTGTCCGGCGCCGGGACTGGAGCCCGGCCCAGGCCGCCTGGGTGGCCCAGTACTTTGAAGATGAAATCATGCCGGTGGTGAACCCCATTGGTCTCGACCCCTCCCACCCGATGCCCCGGCTGGTGAATAAAAGCCTGAACTTTATTGTGGAGCTTGAGGGTAAAGACGCCTTTGGCCGGGAAACCGGTATGGCCATTGTGCCAGCGCCCCGTTCATTGCCACGGCTGGTGCGCATGCCCGATGAGGTGTGCGAAGGGGGGGACCATCTGGTGTTTCTGTCGTCCATGATTCACGCCCATGCGGATGAGCTGTTCCCGGGCATGGAAATCAAGGGCTGTTACCAGTTCCGCCTGACCCGTAATGCCGACCTTGAACTGGAAGACGACCTGGAAGACCTGGCCTCGGCACTAAGGGGTGAGTTGCTCAGCCGCCGCTTCGGTGACGGGGTGCGCCTGGAAGTGGCGGATAACTGCCCCATGCCCCTGGTGGAATTCCTGCTGAGTCAGTTTGGCCTCACCGAGCGGGAGCTGTTCTGGGCCCATGGTCCGGTGAACCTGGCCCGCCTGATGGCCCTGAATAAGCTGATCAAGCGGCCTGACCTGGAGTACCCGGTGATTTCCCCGGCAGTGCCCAAGAGCCTGCGGGGCAAAGACAACCTGTTTACGGCCATTCGCCAGAAAGATGTGCTGCTGCTGCACCCCTATGAGAGCTTTACCCCGGTTATTGACCTGTTGCGCCAGGCCGCCAAAGACCCCCATGTGCTGGCCATTCGCCAGACCCTGTACCGCAGCGGCGCGGATTCCGAGCTGGTAGAGGCACTGGCTGATGCCGCCCGCCGGGGCAAGGAAGTGACCGCTGTGATCGAGCTGCGGGCCCGTTTTGATGAGGCGGAAAACCTGGAGCTGGCCAGCCGCCTGCAGGAGGCGGGGGTGATTGTGGTGTATGGGGTGGTGGGCCATAAGACCCACGCGAAAATGATCATGATCGTGCGCCGGGAAGAAGGCCGCCTGAAACGCTACGTGCACCTGGGCACCGGCAACTACCACGCCGGCAACGCCCGCCTGTACACCGATTACAGCTTTATGACCTGTGACGATGCCCTGGGGGATGATGTGAACAAAATCTTCCAGCAGCTCACTGGTATGGGCAAGGCCCTGAAGATCAAGAAACTGCTCCACGCCCCGTTTACCTTGCACAAACGCATTCTGGAAATGATCGACCGGGAGCGTAGCCATGCTGAAACCGGCAATAATGGCCATATTGTGGTCAAGGTGAACTCCCTGACCGAGCCGGAAGTGATTCGCGCCCTTTACCGGGCCTCCCAGGCAGGGGTGCGTATTGACCTGATCGTGCGGGGGATCTGCTGCCTGCGACCGGGGGTGCCGGGGCTTTCCAGCAACATCCGGGTACGTTCCATTATTGGCCGGTTTCTGGAACACAGCCGGGTGTATTACTTCGCCAATAACGGCGATGATGAGGTGTATTGCGCCAGTGCTGACTGGATGGAGCGCAACCTGATCAACCGTATCGAGACCGCGTTTCCGGTACAGGACACCCGTCTTAAGCGGCGCCTGCGCCGGGATCTGGAGCTGCAATTGAAAGACAATGCCCAGGCCTGGGAGTTACAGCCCGATGGTGATTACCTGCCTTGCCACCCGGCTCCGGGTGAAGAGCGCATGGCTTCTCAGGTGGCCTTTCTGCAGCGACTGGCAGGGAGTGGCTGATCCTTGATGCGTGCCCTGCCACGACTCTTGTTGCTGTGTTCTTTGCTGCTGCTGCCAGTGCTGCTGGCCGCGCCCTGGGTAACCGGCCGGTTGGCGGAACAGGTGTACTGGCAGACCCTGGAGGGCCTGCGGGAGCAGCCAGGGGTGACTGTTCTGGGAGAGGGGGGTTACCAACGCCGCTATGGCCAGGGGGAGGGCATTACCCGGGTTTCCCTGGCGGCTGGTGACGGGCGCCCGGCTATGACCCTGCAGCTGACCACGGATGTGGAGCACCGCCTGACCGGGGTGCGCAGCCGTACCCGGGTCAGTGGCAACAGTGGCCTGTTCCCCGGGGGAGAGCCGCAGCTGCAGCTGCGTGCAGGCCTTACCGGGGGCCTGCAGGGGGCGTTCAGTGTGCCTGCCATGCATTGGCCCGGCGCCGGGGGCAAAGGGCTGCAACTGCAGGGCTTTGACGGCATCCTGGCCTGGCGCCCCGGGCGCCAGCTGAACCTGACCAGCACCTGGGAGGCGCTGTCCCGGGGTGGCCAGGAAACCCCGGACTGGGCCCTGACAAAGGGGGAGTTCAGCCTGATTGGCAGCGCCAGCCGTGAACAGCTCAATGCCAGTCTGACCCTGACGGCAGACACCCTGCAGGTGCAGGGCAACCCCCTGGGTGAGCAGCGCTTTAAAGGCCAGATAGCCGATTTCCACGGCCCCAGTGTGGTGGGTATTGTCAGTGCCCTGGAGGCTCTCTATGGCCAGCGGCAATACCTGACCTTAAGCGCCGAGGCCCAGGAACAGCGCCTGGCGTTCAACCAACTATCGGATCATTTACAGGCCTTGTCTGTTCACGGGGGTGAGCTGACACTGTCTCTGGACAGTGGCGGTGAAGGGTTGGGGTCATTGGATGGGCACCTGCGCTTGACCTATCCGGCCCTGCCAGACCCTTACCGGCAGCTGCCGGTCAGTCTGCTGCAGCACGCCCAGGGGGAGACCCATGTGCGTCTGGACCGGGCCTATGGCGAGGGTATGCCAGCCGGGATGCAACCCCTGTTAAGTCATTGGCAGGACAAAAACTGGCTAAAGCCGCACCTTCAGGGACTGGTGTTCAGCGCCCGGCTCAAAGAGCGGGTGTTGTTGCTGGAAGATGGCCGGGAAATCAAACTGCCACCGCTGCTGTAACGGTTTATTCAACAGTCCCGGTGCCCAGTGCCTGTAGTTCCTGCTGACGCTGCTGGCTCTGGTTTTTTAACGCCTCCAGCTCTTCACTGTAGAGTTCCAGCCAGTCCCGGGAGCCCTGGACCATGCGGGACAGTTCCCCCATGCCCTGTTCCAGGGTCTCGAGGAACTGCTGAAAGCTGTGTTCCTGGTCGTTCAGCCGGGCCAGCAAGGCCGGTGGAATAGCTGCCGGTGGAGGTGTGGCTTCCAGTATGGCCAGGCGCTCCATCAGTTGTGCCTGTTGCAGTTCACTCTGGCGCAGCCGGGCCTCCATTGTGGCTGAAGGCTGGACCTGGCGGGTCTTTTCCACCAGCGTCTCAGGTTTGCCCCCAGAGGGGGACAGCAAAAGGGTCACGACAATGGAGACGGCAATCAGGGCCACCAGGCCCCCGCCACACAGCAGCCATTGTATGGGCGTCAGCAGAGGGGCTTTGCTGTCAGTTTCCAGGGGCGGAGTCTCTGTGGGTTTGTTCTCAGTCATGGGCCAGGCACCAGTAAATCAGGCTAATGCAGCCAGAGTTAATAAAGTAACAGGTGCCAGGGGGGGTTGTCCGCCGCTATTTACTGCGGGCGCTGCCCGACCCCCGGGGATCGCTGGCCGCTTCCGTCAGGCCATGGGCACCGATGCGTATTACCTGCATATTACCGTAGCGGCGGCCCAGGTCGTCCAGGCTGTGGCCCATGGCCTTCAGTGCCTGCCGGGTTTCAGGGGGAAAGGTGTCTGGTTCATGCTGGATCTGGTCGGGTAAATACTGGTGGTGAAAGCGGGGCTGGCTCACCAGGGTTTCCGGGTCCATGCCCTCCAGGGCGTGGAGCAGGCCGAGGAAGTTCATGGTGATAATGCGGCTGCCACCAGGAGTCCCCAGCAGCCAGGTATGTTCCGGGGTAGTCATGATGATGGGGCTCATGCTGGACAGGGGGCGTTTGCCCGCCTCAACCCGATTGGCAGCACCACCCACCAGGCCATAGGCGTTGGGCTCTCCGGGCTTGATGCTGAAATCATCCATTTCATTGTTCAGCAGCACCCCGGTGGCGGCAGAGGTAATGCCGGAGCCGAAGGGGTAATTGATACTCAGGGTGGCAGACACCTGATTGCCATCAGCGTCCACCACCGACAGGTGAGTGGTGTGGGGTCCCTGGTCTTCCAGCCCGTACAGGGTATCGCTGACGGTGGCCCGGTCCGGGTCGATGCTGTCAGCTTGCTGGCGTAAGTAGTCAGGATTCAGCAATTGCACCAGGGGAATCTCGGTAAAATCCGGGTCCCCCAGGTAAAAAGCCCGGTCATGGTAGGCCCGGCGCATGATCTCCGCCAGATGGTGAGTGCGCTCCGGGGCATCCACCGGTGCCGGGCGTATTTCCAGCATGGTAAACATCTGGGTCAGGGCGACCCCGCCGGAGGAGGGGGCCGGGGCGGTCAGGATTTCTGCGTCCCCAAACACAATGCGGGCGGGGGCGCGCTCAATCAGGGCGTAATCCGCCAGGTCTTCCAGAGTCCAGATGCCCCCTGCCGTTTGCACATCCGCCACCAGGGCCTGGGCCAGCTGACCCCTATAAAAGCCGTCATGGCCCTTTGCGGCCAGGGTTTCCAGGGTGGTGGCCAGCGCCGGTTGGCGAATCAGGGTGCCGGGCTCCGGTGCCTGGTCAGAACCGGCCAGAAACACCGACCGGGTGGTGTCATCCGCCGCCATGATTTCGGCGCGCCAGCCAGCCAGGCGCTGGTAACGCTCATTCACGGTAAAGCCTTGCCGGGCGATGGTAATGGCCGCCGCCAGGCTCTCTGCCAGTGGTACCTGCCCGTAAGTCTTGCTGATGTGGGCCAAAGCCGCAGGCTGACCGGGAATGGCCGCGGCCAGGGGGCCGTTCAGGGAGGGCCGGCCTTCCAGCACTTCACCATTGTCATCCAGATACATATCCGGGTGGGCCTTGCCGGGGGCGGTTTCCCGGGCATCAATCACCCGGGCCTGCCCATGGGCATCCCGCAGTAACCAGAAGCCACCGCCCCCCAGTCCGGCACTGTAGGGCTCCGCTACCCCCAGCACTGCCGCCGCTGCGACTGCCCCATCGAAGGCGTTGCCGCCGTTGGCCATTACCGCCATGGCAGCGTCTGTGGCCAGGGGGTGGGCCGTGGCGGCCGCCGCCTGAGCGCTGCTGTGGGGTGCCTGTGGGTCATCAGCGCCAGCCGGGAGTAGCTGGCAGCCGGACAACAGCAGCAATAAAGGAAGCAGTCGAAGCAGCATGGGCTGGCCTTATTGGGGGTTTTGATTGAAACGCTTGCGCAGACTTTCTGCCACCAGGGGATGAACAAAATCCTCCACCCGGCCATTCAGGGCCGCAATTTCCCGGATTAACGTTGAGGAAATATAGGACAGGTGGTTGGCGGGGGTCAGGAACAGGCTCTCCACATCCGGTGCCAGGTGCCGGTTCATATCCGCCAGCTGGAACTCATACTCGAAGTCCGACGCCGCCCGCAGGCCCCGCAGGATGATATTGCCCCCCTGCTGCTGCACAAACTCCGCCAACAGGTTGCTGAAGCCCACTACCCGCACATTGGGCCGGTGGGCCATGACTTCCTGTACCAACCGAACCCGCTCTTCCAGAGGCAGTAACGGCTGCTTCTTGGGACTGGAGGCAATGGCAACTATCACCTCATCAAACAGCCTGGCGGCCCGCTCAATCAGATCGCTGTGGCCATTGGTTATGGGGTCGAAGGTGCCTGGATAGATTGCGGTATTCATGGGGTGAAGTCCTTGCTGGGGAGAGCGCTACAGGAGAGCCATGGGTGAATGGTAAACAATGCCTGGCTTTGCCTCAAATGCCACTGCATTCAGGTGGCCAACAGCGGACGTTAAAAGTGACAGAAAGGCGGCAGAAGCATGTAAGTGAATACTGATGGCTTAGACCAATGTCTAAGGCGCTTTTCCTCGCGTTTCAATGACACTGAACTAGAGTGACGGGACGATAAAGCCTTTTGGGAATTCGATTATGCTGGCACTCCTGCGCCGTTTTAGCATTCGTCAGCGACTCTTTACCCTGATGGGTTTGATGTTGCTGGTACTGGTGATTGTTGTCGGGCGCTTTTCCCTGGATTTTCTGGATGCCCTGCATAATGAGCGTCAGGCCCAGACCCGGCATCTCAATCAGGTTGGCATGGGGGTTCTGGAGCGTTACCACGACATGCAACAGCGTGGTGAAATGACAGAGCAGGAAGCCCAGGCCAGGGCACTGGATGCACTGCGGGATATCCGCTATGCCGAGGACGACTATTACTGGATCCATAACCGGGATCTGATCATGGTTATGCACCCCTTTAATCCAGCCCTGGACGGTGAACAGCTGGGGGGCTATGAAGACCCCAACGGGGTAAGGCTGTTTGTGGAAATGGAGCGGGTGATTCGCCGTGAAGGCTCCGGTTTTGTGCCCTACGACTGGCCCAAACCCGGCTCTGACACACCGGAACCCAAGCTTTCCTACGTGGCTGCCTTTACGCCCTGGAACTGGACTATCGGTACCGGCCTCTATCTGGACGACATGTATGAGGACTATACCGGTTACATGGCGCAGATTATTGCGGTGGTGTTTGTGGGTATGCTGATATTGCTCGGGGTCAGCAGCCTGATTGTACACAGCGTCACCCGGCCCCTGGCCAGAGCCGCTGCCGCCATGGAAGACATTGCCTCCGGTGACGGCGACCTGACCCGCACCCTGGAGGCGGAAGGCAATGATGAAGTGGCCAGGGTGGCGGTGGGCTTCAATGCGTTCACCGACAAAATCGCCACTGTGATCCGTGAACTGCTGGAAGTGGTGGCCTCCAACCGGGAAGTGGCGGCAGCGGTAACCCGGGCCATTGCCCAGGCGGACAACTCCTTCAATCATCAGAAAACCGAACTGGACACGGTGGCCGCCGCCATTGAGGAAATGGCCCAGACCGTGGAAGACGTGGCCAAACGCATTGGCGAGGCGGCGGATGCCGCCCGTGATGCCAATAGCCGGGCCGGTGAAGGGGAGCGCACGGCGGACCGTACCAGTCAGGAAATGCAGGCACTGGCGGAGCGGATACAGGCCGCCAGTGATGCCATTGGTGAGCTGGACCACCACGCCCAGACCATTGGATCGGTACTGGACGTGATTCGCGGTGTTGCCGACCAGACCAATCTGCTGGCCCTGAACGCCGCCATCGAGGCGGCCCGGGCCGGTGAGCAGGGGCGGGGTTTTGCGGTGGTGGCGGATGAAGTGCGCACCCTGGCCAGTCGCACCCAGGCCTCAACGGATGAGATTCACAGCATGATTACGGCACTGCAGGAAGGCACCAGTAATGCGGTGAATACCATGCAAGCGGGTCATGAACAGTCTACAGCCATGCAGCAACAGGTGGCGTCGGCCCGGGAGTCCCTGCAATCCATTGCCGGTTCCGTCAGTACCATCACCGACATGACCCAGCACGTGGCAACCTCCGCAGAGGAACAGTCCCAGGCATCCAATGAAATTGCCCAGAGCCTGAACCACCTGACCAGTCTGTCTGATGAGGTGCGCAGGGAGCTGGGAACTATCAGTGATCAGACCCAGGCGCTGAATGATTCAGCGGAGTCCCTGAACCGGCTGGTGGGCCAGTTCAAGGTATAAGCCACCGGCCCCCACAGTATTCCTGCACGGATACCCAAGCCCGTCTTCCTGATCCTTTGCACACAGAGTCTGGCTGACAGCTCAGAGGCTCTTTGGTGATCACCGGTGATAACGCTGCTCAGATTCGGTGAGTGGCCCTGAAGTTCCCCGTCATGAGGATTCAGTTGTCCTGCTCTATACTGAAAAAAAAGACACTGGCTGTGGAGGGGATTTTCAGCACTGGGAGAGTGTCTAAACTCAAAAGGAGGCTGTCCATGAGTGAGTTGAGCAAACAGATCCGGGCCAGACTTGAGCACGACCCAGCCGTTAATCTGCATGCCAGTGACCTGGTCATCACGGACGCAGAAGTGGTTCACCTAAAAGGTGTGGTGCCGGATATCCGGGCCAAGCGAAAAGCCTGGCGCATTGCCAGCGAATTGGCACAGGGCAAAGGGGTCAATGATGAGCTGCGGCTGCAGTCTGATCTTAAAGAGGGGGACGACCGGCTGGCAGAGGCCCTGGATCTGGCCCTGCGCAAGGATTCCATCTTTCATACCCTGTTGATACGCAACCTTAACGCCGGGGACGAGCCCCTGGAAAGGGACAGTAACGGCATAGAGCTGAGTGCCGCTGACGGGGTGCTGGCAATGGCGGGCCAAGTGCCTAGCCTGAGTCATCGCCGGCTGGCGGAGGTGAATGCCTGGTGGACGCCGGGGGTGGTGGATGTTGATAACCGCCTGCAGCTGCAATGGCCGGAAGAGGAAAACGACGATGAAATCAGTGACACCCTGCTCCTGGTGATGGAAAAAGACTGGTTTCTCCACGGCCATGAGATCAGGGTCCAGGTGCGCAACAAAGAGGTGACGTTGCTGGGGCGGGTAGCCTCATCGGCCCTGTCGCAACGGGCAGAGTGGGACTGCTGGTATGTGCCGGGGGTGCGGGAGGTGCACAATTCTTTAACCGTGAGTTAAGGGGCGCGGTTGTTTCAATGACCGTTGCACTTCTTTACGTAACTTATCAGTCCCAATATGATCATGTTCGTATATATTAAATATATACTTAACACTATCTTTGCCCTCGGAACGCTTCCTGTTACCCAGGACCCTCGTTTTTTCGGGCAGACCTGAGGCAGGCCTGTAATGAACCATTCCCCCAGTATTGTCACGGAAGACCGTCTGCGCGCAGACAAGCAGCTTCTTATTATTCTTCTGGTTCATATTCCACTGGTATCTCTGTTAATTCCCATAGGGTATGACACCACTTTTTTCGCCATTGCCGCCTCCCTCATTCTGGGAGCCCTTGCCATCGGCTGTTATGCCCTTCTGGCAGGCACGCGGTTATTGTCGGTGTTGTTTGCCACATTCCTGATGAGTTTCTCCGCCATTATGATTCAGGCCCGGCTGGGACAGGGGGAAATGCACTTTCACATTTTCGTGGCCATGGCCTTACTGATCATCTACCGGGACTGGCTCCCCATTGTTACCGCAGCGGTTGTTATAGGGTTGCATCACCTGATATTTACCAGTCTGCAAATGTCGGCTGTCACCGTGGGAGATATGCCGATTGCCCTTTTTAACCATGATCTGAGTTGGTCAATGACCCTGGTGCATGGGGCATTTGTGGTGTTTGAGGCGGGTATCCTGGTGTTTTTCGCCATTCGTATGGGGCAGGAGCGGGACCAGGCGAGGCAAATCATTGAGGTGGTGCAACGCTTTGGCACTGATAAGGATCTGACGGGTCGCATCAAGGCTGCCGGTAGCGATAGAACAGCCACTTCATTTAATAGCATGATGACGCAGTTTGAGGCAGTAATTGTTCTGGTTCGGGATCTTTCAGTCCGCCTTAGCAGCAGTGCCCGGGCACTCAAAGACGTCAGCAGTCATTCCGGCAACATAGTGGACGAACAGCAGCAGGAAACTGCACAGGCGGCAACGGCTATGAACCAAATGGCTGCGACCATTCAGGAGGTGGCCAAAAACGCACAGACGGCCTCAGAATCAGCCATTCAGGCGTTAGAGGCATCTTCTTCCGGGGCCAGCAGTGTCAATGATGTGGTGAAACTGACAGAGTTTACCAATGCCGCAATGGAGGATGCTGCCGGCATGGTTCAGGGCCTGGTGGACAAGGTTCAGTCCATTGCTTCTGTGATCGGCTCCATTAGTGACATATCGGATCAGACCAATTTACTGGCCCTGAATGCTGCCATTGAAGCTGCCCGGGCTGGTGACCATGGCAAGGGTTTTGCGGTGGTGGCGGATGAAGTGCGGAACCTGTCGCGACGTACCCAGGCGTTTACTGAAGATATCCGGGTGACCATTGAGTCCCTGACTCAGGCATCAGCGGGGAGTCTGGCGGCTATTGAGGTTGGTCAGACCCGGTCACGTGAGACCACTCACGCTATTCGCGAAACTGGCCAGGCGCTATCGGCCATTGAAAAAGCGGTTGGCCAGGTCAGCGATATGAATCAGCAGATTGCCGCTGCCTCTGAACAGCAGGCCATGGTGGCGTCTGAAATCAATGAAAACATTCATCGTGTTGCTGACCAGGGAAATGCAGTGGTTACTGAGGTGGGCAAGGCCAAAGTAATGGCAGAGCAAATGGAGACCGTGGTTGAGGAAGTCAACGGGCTGGCAAGGGGCTACAAAACCGGCTGATGCCCAAAAAAAAGCCCGGTAATGGCTTTACCGGGCTTTCTTCAGAACCGCTGGGAAACAGTGTTTAGCGAATAAACAGCTTAAATACCAGCTTGTGGATCAGGGTGCCGTGGGGCGGGTGCACAAATCGGCCACTGTTAAAACGCTGTTTGGCATAGATGCCGCGGGCGTTGGACAGGGTATGGAAGCCTTCTTCCCCGTGGTAATGCCCCATACCGGACTCCCCGAGACCA
Source organism: Halomonadaceae bacterium (assembly GCA_007692645.1). Taxonomy (GTDB): domain Bacteria; phylum Pseudomonadota; class Gammaproteobacteria; order Pseudomonadales; family Oleiphilaceae; genus REBR01. The sequence continues at coordinate 35,372 of REBR01000184.1, forward strand.
CCGAAGGGCATATCGTCCTGGGCCACGTGCATCAGGGTGTCGTTGATGCTCATGCCGCCGGAATGGCTGTTTTCGATGACGTACTGCTGTTGACGACGGTCGTAGCCGAAGTAGTACATGGCCAGGGGCCGGGGCCGGTTGTTAATGAAGTCCAGGGCTTCATTGACAGCGCCGTAGGGAACGATGGGCAGAATCGGGCCGAAAATTTCTTCCTGCATCACTTCCATGTCATCACTGGCGTTCAGTACCAGGTGAATGGGCATTTTTCGGGTATCATCGCCGAAGTGTTCATCCGCCGGGTTAATGGCGATGATATCGGCACCCTTGGCTTTGGCATCTTCCAGCAGCGCCTGCAGACGGCTATGCTGGCGGTCGTTGATAATGCTGGTGTAATCCGGGTTTTCTTTCAGGGTTGGGTAGCTGTTGCTGACCGCCTCCCGGAACGCTTCCACAAAGTGGTTCATGCGGTCTGCCGGGCACAGCACATAATCCGGTGCGACGCAGGTCTGGCCGGCATTGAATGCCTTGCCGAAGGCAATGCGCTCGGCGGCGTCTTTCATGGGCACATCAGCGGAGACCAGGGCGGGGGATTTGCCCCCAAGCTCCAGGGTGACCGGGGTCAGGTTGTCCGCTGCGGCCCGCATGACATGGCGGCCCACGGCGGTGGAGCCAGTAAACAGCAGATGGTTAAACGGCTTGCTGGCAAATGCCTGGGCCACATCCACTTCACCATTGACCACGGCAACCAGGTCTTCCGGGAAGTTGGCTTCAAGGATTTCTTTTACCAGGGCAGAGGTGTGAGGGGTGAATTCGGACATTTTAATCATCGCCCGGTTACCTGCTGCCAGGGCCGTGGTCAGGGGGCTGATGGCCAGGAACAGGGGGTAGTTCCAGGGAACCATGATGCCAATAACCCCCAGTGGCTCATAATGCACCTTGTTGGAGCCGGGCATAAACAGCATGCTGACATGGCGCTTGGAAGGCTTCATCCACTGGCCCAGGTGCTTGAGGGCATAGTTAACCCCCTGCACCGACGGCATGACTTCAGCCAGCAGGGTCTCGTCCACAGAGCGACCGCCAAAATCCCGGTCAATGGCGGCTGTCAGGGCATCCTGATTTTCCAGCAGCAGGCGTTTCAGGCGCAGCAGATTTTCCCGGCGCTCTGTCAGTGAAGGCATACGGTTACGGCGGAAACCTTCCTGTTGGGCCGTAAAGGTACGGTTCAGTTGCTGGATCTGTTTCTTTTGCTCTGTCAGTTGCACAACATTGGCGACCATGGGGTCCTCCTCATGTTTCCGTCGACCGGGCGATCGGCCTGTCGGATCGGACGGGGCAGCGGTGACAGCCTGCTCCGTGTAAAATAGGCTTGTGAATTCGTTATTATTATTAGAGCATATACTCTAATAGTCAACAGGGGAGTTGGCATTTCAGGTCGTTCATCAAGCCGCGAAATGCCAACAGGTCTGCAAAAGAGGCTTGTAGCAAGTCATGAAAACCAGAGACCGCATCATTCAGGCCAGCCTGGCGCTCTTTAACGAGCGTGGAGAGCGTAATGTCACCACCAACCACATTGCGGCACACCTTAAGATCTCCCCGGGCAACCTGTACTACCACTTTCGCAACAAGACCGACATTATTTACAGTCTGTTTCTCAGCTATAAAGGCCTGGTTGACCAATACCTCAGCGTTCCTGAGGGCCGGGCCCTGAAGATGGAAGACAAGATGGGCTACCTGGAAGCGGTGTTTGACGGGCTCTGGTATTACCGTTTCTTCCACCGTGACCTGGAGTACCTGCTCGACAGTGATCCCCGCTTACGCAAGGATTATCGTTCATTTACCCTGCAGTGCCTCGGGGCTATCAAGGCCATTGTCAGAGGACTGGAAGCGGGTTCTATTTTGCACATGCGCTCAGAAGACGAACGGGAAGCAGTGGCCCTTAATACCTGGTTGGTGGTGACCAACTGGATGGCTTTCCTGAAAACCGCCCATGCGGATGACGATGAAAATGGCGACATTGACCGCCAGCAGCTCAAGCAGGGCATTTATCAGGTGTTGACCATGGAAATGCCTTACGTGGAGCCGGCGTATCAGGAAACGGTGCGGCTGCTGCGGGAGCAGTACCGGCCAGCGCCGGTGTCCATGCAGGCCTGAGCCGGGGCTGCAGGGGAGGGAGTCAGGCGGGGCTATCGTCCCCGGCGTCCTGTTCAGCCTCTGGGGAGCCAGCCACCAGCCATTGGCTGATGCGACTGCGGGCCTCTTCAAGACCGGTCTGTTTGAGGGAGGAAAAAGCAGTGACCTGCTGCACAATGGGCCGTTCTTTCAGGGCAGTGCGAACTTTCTGCAACTGCTGCTGCGCCGGACTCTTTTTCAGTTTGTCGGCTTTGGTCAGCAGGATCATCATGGGCAACTGGCGGTGTTCGCACCACTCGATCATCATCATATCGAAATCTGTCAGGGGGTGGCGGATATCCATAATCAGCGTCAGGCCGCGCAATGAGCGACGCTTGCTCATATAATCGTCCAGGTGCTTACGCCATTCTTCCTGGATGCTATGGGAGACTTTGGCGTAGCCATAGCCGGGCAGGTCCACCAGGCGGCAGTCGCTGCGGCTTAAGGTAAAAAAGTTGATCAGCCGGGTGCGACCGGGTGTTTTACTGGTGCGGGCCAGCTTACCATTACGGGTGAGGGTGTTGAGGGCGCTGGATTTACCGGCATTGGAGCGCCCGGCAAAGGCCACCTCAGCGCCAAAATCCTCCGGGCACTGATTCAGGGCGGCAGCGCTGGTGAGAAAACGGGCGCTGTTAAAGGCAATGGAAGCCGTGCTGGCGGCGCTGTTGGTAGCTTGAGTCTCAATCACAATGGTGAGTCCAGTCAGGAGTGCTGTGTTTACAGTCGATTAATGTATAATATCACACCAATTCCCAGGGCCGGCTGTGTCTGTCTCCCGGAGTGCTCTTTTTTCCAGGGCCAGTGAGGGGGTTACAGCGGCATGAACACAGTAACTATTGCGATTGCAGGCGAGAATTGCAGTTGAAAAATCAGTAAAGAGTGGGGCGAGCATGAAAAAAGTAATTGCAGGTCTGGTGATGGCAGTCGGTCTCACGGGCATGGTTCAGGCCGGTGACGCTGACCGTGGTGCCGATCTGGTGGGCACCTGTGCTGCCTGCCATGGTCAGGGCGGTAAACAGCCGATTATGGATACCTACGCCCGCCTGTCGGGTCTGGGTGAGCGGTATATTTATGAGCAGTTGCTGGACATTAAAGCCGGTGACCGTCATATCCCTGAAATGACCGGTATTCTGGACAATAACTCTGACCAGGACCTGAAAGATATGGCGGCGTATTACAACGCCCAGGAAATGCCGGAAGATGAAGCCAGTGCCGATCTGGTAGATGCCGGTGAACAGCTGTATCGCGGTGGTAACCTCTCCAGCGGTGTTGCTGCCTGCGCGGCCTGTCACGGCCCCGCCGGCCAGGGCAATGAACCTGCCGGTTATCCCCGTCTGGGCGGCCAGAAAGCGGCCTACACCGAGAAACAGCTGCGGGCTTACCGTAATGGTGACCGGGTTTATGACGCTAACAGCCAGATCATGGGCAGCATTGCCTCACGCCTCACGGATGAAGAAATCGAGGCGGTGTCGGATTATCTGCAGGGTCTGTACTAAATGTAATGGGGCCCGGTGCCCCTGTTAAGACCAACCCCCCGCCGGTTTACCGGCCGGGGGTTTTCTTTTGCCTGGCATTTGACCCGCCGGGGAAGGGTGCAACCCTTTACCAGCACCCGGCAAAAAAATGATAATCTGGTTTATGGACGACTATTGTCGCCAGCTCGCTTTACTTGGCTCGCTGATAACCCCTTTTCGGAGAATAAAAACCATGCGGCAGTTACTGACCGGTTTAATCATGCTTTCACTGTTGCCATTTACTGCAGTGGCGAATGATTTTCAGGAAGGCACCCACTATGAGCGTCTGCCTTCCTCTGTGGGTACCGAAAACCGTGACAAGATCGAAGTGGCGGAAGTGTTCTGGTATGGCTGCCCGGCCTGCCATTCCATGCAGCCCTTGATTACCCCCTGGGCAGAAACCCTGGCGGAGGATGTGGCTCTGGTGCACCTGCCTGCCGCGTTGCGGGGGGACTGGGAAGTGCATGCCCAGGCGTTCTACACCGCCCGCTCACTGGGTGTGGTGGACCAGGTTCACAGCGACCTGTTCCAGGCCCTGGCAGGGGAGCGCCAGCGGTTGAATAGTAAAGACCAGATGGCCCGCTTTTTTGCCGACCGCGGGGTCGACGAGGATGAGTTCCGCAAAGCCTGGGGCAGCTTCAGCGTTAACAGCATGATGCAGCGTGCCAGCTCCCGTATCCGCGGTGCCCGGGTTACTGGTACGCCATCACTGATCGTCAATGGCAAATATCTGGTCACGGTGCGCGGCGCTGGCAGCCAGGAAAATATGCTGGCCATTGCAGATCACCTGATTGAGAAAGAACGGCAGCAGAATTGAGGCCCAGGGCCCGGATGTAGCACCTATGCAGGATAAGCTGAAGCCACAGCGCAGCGCCGGGCGGGTCTCTATTGAGCCCCCGGCGGGCGGTTTTGTTACCCGGGCCCGGGGTGCTTCTTCGGGCCTGGAAATTGCCCCGCCGTTCTCGGTGAATGACCGTATCCGGCTACTGACGTTCAACATCCAGGTGGGCATTTCCACCTCCTCCTACCGGCATTACCTGACACGTAGCTGGCAACACATTCTGCCCCACCGGGAGCGCAACGATAATCTGGACCGCATTGCCCGGTTGCTGCGCCAGTACGATGTGGTGGCATTGCAGGAATGCGATGGCGGTTCACTACGCACGGGTTTTATCAACCAGGTGCAGTACCTGTCTCAGGCCAGTGCGCTGCCGTTCTGGCACCAGCAGCTGAACCGCAATCTGGGTCGTCTGGCCCAGCACAGCAACGGCCTGTTGAGCCGTTATCGCCCCCTGGATGTGGTGGAGCACCGGCTGCCCGGGCTGATTCCCGGCCGGGGCGCCATGGTGGCCCGCTACGGCAGTGCGGATGACCCCCTGGTACTGGTGATGATGCACCTGGCCTTAAGTAAAAAAGCCCAGAACCGGCAACTGGGGTACATCCGTGATCTGGTGTCTCAGCACCGCCATGTGGTGCTGATGGGGGATATGAATGCCCACGCGGACCAGCTGCTGAATAATTCCCCCCTGAGGGACACCAACCTGGTGCCGTTACCCGATAGCGCCCATAGCTTCCCCAGCTGGCGCCCGGGAAAGGCTCTGGATCATATTCTGGTCAGTCCGTCATTGCAGGTGCACCAGGCATCGGTGGTGAGTTACCCGGTTTCAGACCACCTGCCCATAGCCATGGAAATTGCCCTTCCGGGAAAAAACTGAACTACCTTGTAAGCCTTCCCTTACCCGTAAGTGACTTATTTCACAGGATTTCGTGCTCTTTTTCCGGTTGTTGACTAAGCTTGTAGCTGTCACTCGTGGTCCTTTCCAGGGCCCGGTGAGTCCCAGTAACAGTCACAGTCGCGGGGCTGCTAATGGCGGAATACGACGATCAGCGCAATCAGCTACTGCTCAAGCTGGTGTATTACGGGCCGGCCCTGAGCGGCAAGACCAGTAACCTGGCCGCGCTGCACGAACTGCTCAGCGGGGTGAACAAAGGGGACATGATGATCCTGGAAACCCGCAATGACAGGACCCTGTTTTTTGATCTGTTTCCCCTGGGTTTTCGCACTCCGGCAGGCATGATGATCAAGCTCAAGCTGTATACCGTTCCCGGCCAGGTGCAACACGACAGCACCCGCAAAGCGGTATTGTCCCGGGCTGACGGCGTTGCTTTTATTGCCGACTCCCAGCTGTCTCAGGCAGAAAATAATCTTGAATCCTTTTCCAATCTGGCGGACAACGCCGCCCGGGTGGGGCTGGATTTTGCCAAGCTGCCGTTGGTGGTGCAGTTCAACAAACGGGACCTGAAAGCCATTGTTTCCCGGGAAGAACTGAAAGAGCGCTGGAAACCCAGTCCCTGGTGGCCTGTCACCCTATGCCAGGCCACCGCCCATAAAGGGGTACTGGAGAGTTTCCAGTTATTGCTTAAGCGGGTTTACCGGCACATTGACGACGAATTTTTCCTGACCCGTGATCAGGGCCTGACAGAAGCACTGTTTGTGGCTCTGGCCAGTGGCAGTGAACAGCCCGGATGATTGGCTGGAGGTGCCATGAGTGATCAGCAGGAGTTACCCCGAGCCACCGTGGAAGAGACCCTGGAAGACCTGGACGCGCACCTTGAAGCGTTGAACTGGAATGCACTGGTTTCTGACAAGGAAACCCGTCGCCTGGAGCAGCAGCTGACGCAGTTTGCCGGAGTGGCTCTGACCATTGTGACCCGGGAGCCTGTGCCCCCGGCAACCACCCCCAGTTACCCGGTGAGCTATCAGCTGGAAACCCTGGCCTGGGTGGTGGGGCCAGCCCCGGACCCGACCCTGGCCGCGGCCGCAGGCCTGCTGGAGCGGGTACTCTATCAGGCGGCCCGTTATTACCTGGCGGCAAATCTGCACCTTGAGGTAGTTCACCGGGATTATGCCGCCCTGCTGGCCAAGCACCAGGCCCTGCAGTCCTCAGAAGCCCGTTACCGGGACCTGTCTGCAGAACTGGCAAAGCAGGTGGAGGCCCAGGTGCAGCAGATCGAAGACCGTCAGCGGCGCATGTATGCAGCTGAAAAACTCAATGCTGTGGGCCGCCTGGGGGCTGGAGTGGCCCATGAAATCAATAACCCCATCGGCTTTATTCGCTCAAACCTGAACTCTTCCAGGGAGTACATCGAGACGTTTCAGCAACTGCGGCAACGCCTGGAAGGGCTACCCGGTGGCGAAGCCCTGGTGAAAGAGCTGGATCTGGACTGGCTGTTGGGGGATTTCAGCCAGCTTACGGAAGAATCCCTGGAGGGGGCAGAGCGCATTGGCGCGATAGTGGCAGCCCTGCGCCGCTTTGCCGGCACCGATGATCAGGGCCCACAGCAACTGGCCATTAACCCCCTGCTGGAAGGGGTCTGGGCCGTGGCAGCCCCACGCCTGGGAGCGCAACTGGAAGTAACCTGGCAGCTGCAGGATAAGCTGCCCCCTCTGACCCTGGAGCGGGCAGCCATCAGCCAGGTGTTTTATAACCTGCTGGAAAATGCCGCCCAGTCTGCACCACGGACGGTACAGGTGACCATTTCCACCGCCCTGGCCAGCCGGGTTGCTGAGAGTTCCAGTGAGATTGCCGGTGAGAATGCCGGTGAGAGCCGGGCCCAGGGGGCTGAAAAGCAGGAGCCCGGTCTCTGGGTGGAGATCCGTGATAACGGCGACGGCATGACTGCAGACACCTTAACCCACCTGTTTGATCCTTTTTTCACCACCAAACCCGTGGGTTCAGGCACCGGTCTCGGGCTGACGGTCTGCCGGGATACGCTGTTGGCTATGGGGGGTGATATCCAGGCCAGCAGCGCACCGGGTAAAGGCACCCGTATGCGGGTGTGGCTGCCGCTGCCTGCCCCCATTGGGGTAACGGACTAGCCTATGTCGCAATTTTCTGCCTACTTTCTATCCAAGGATAAACGACAACCGGCCTCCACCGAGGGGGCCGAGAGGGACGCTGACGGGACAGAGCCACAGGTGACTTACCGGGTGCTGTTTGTGGATGACGAAGCCCACGTGCTCAGTGCCCTGAAACGCACCTTTCGCAAAGAAAATTACGCTATCCACTGTGCCGCTAATGCCAAAGAGGCCCTGTCGCTGATCCACCAGCAGCATTTTCATCTGATGGTCACCGACTATAAGATGCCCGGCATGTCCGGTGCCGATTTGCTGCAGGAAGTGAAACGCATTGCCCCGGATACCCTGCGCATTATGCTCACCGGTCATGCGGATACCCAGGCGGTGATGACTGCGGTGAATGAGGGGGCAGTCTACCGGTTTATCCTCAAGCCCTGGAATGATGATGAGCTGCGGGTAACGGTGGCCCTGGCACTGGAGCAGTTTGCCCTGCGGGAAAAAAACCGCGACCTGCAGCAGACCACGGTAAAGCAGCAGAAAGACCTGGCGCTGTTTCGCAAAATGGGCCAGCAGCAGCGCAGTCAACTGGCGTTGATGCTGCACAAGCACCAGTTGCTGAACCGCCAGCAGGTGCAGGAAATCTACAAGATCCAGCAGTCCCGGAAGGTGGCCAGCATCAAGCTGCTGCTGGAGAAACAGTGGGTCACTCCAGAGGCGCTGTATAAGCTACTCAAAGGCGAGCTGCTGTTTGAGGAAGTATCCCTTGGGGAATTTGCCCTGGACCAGGCAGTGCTGGACCTGGTGCCCGTGGATCTGTGCAAGAGCCAGTGCCTGCTACCCCTGCGGGTCAAGAATCGCCGCCTGCTGCTGGCCATGGCTGACCCCCTGAATCAGGTGCTGATCGAAGAGTTGTCCTTTGCCCTGGGGTTGCAGATAGATCCGGTGCTGGTGCGCATGGCAGACCTGGAGAGCAAGCTGGAACAGCTCTATAGCGGCGCCGGCAGCAGCTTTGAGGAGTTGGCGACAGCCCTGGATCAGAACGACCCCACAGACACTATTGAACTGGTTATTGATAACGATGACTCCGATGTGGATCTTGACGAGTTACTGTCAGCCACCCAGCAACCCTCTGCAGTGCGGGTGGTGAACGCCATCATCATGGAGGCCTTGCGCCTGGGGGCCAGTGACATCCATATCCAGCCCCGGGCCACGGTAGTGGTGGTGCGTTACCGCATCGACGGCATACTGCAGGACAAGATCCGCATACCGGTGTCCCTGCAAATGGCCATAGTGTCGCGCATCAAGGTGATGTCCGAGCTGGATATTACCGAGCGGCGGCGACCCCAGGATGGGCGGATCACGGTGAAATCGCCGATGAAAATTGTCGATCTCAGGCTATCCACCCTGCCCACCCTGAACGGGGAGAAGGTGGTTATGCGGGTACTGGACCGCAATTCCAGCGTGCAGAATATCGACAACCTGAACCTGAGCGAACTCAACCGCAAGCGCATCATGAACGTCATGACCCGTCCCCAGGGCATGATCCTGGCCACCGGTCCTACCGGTAGCGGCAAAACCACCACCCTGTATGCCATGCTGCAGCACCAGGCCAGCTCCGAGCGCAATTACGTCACCATTGAAGATCCGGTGGAATTCTATATGGACATGGCCGGCCAGGTACCGGTGCGGGAACGGGTGGGGCTGAACTTCCCCACGGTGCTACGGGCGATTCTGCGCCAGGACCCGGATGTGATTCTGCTGGGTGAAATCCGCGATAGCGAAACCGCTGAGGTGGCGTTTCATGCGGCCATGACCGGTCACATGGTGTATTCCACCCTGCACACCAGCTCCACCATCGCTTCCGTGGCCCGGTTGCTGGATCTGGGGCTCAAGCCCTATGTGGTGGCCAATGGCCTGGAGGCGGTGATCGCCCAGCGGCTGGTGCGCAAGGTCTGCCCCCACTGCCGTGAGCAGGTTGCCCCGGACCCGGAGGTACTGCATCTGCTGGGCTCCCATTTTGCGGCTTTGGATCTGGTGGATTATCAGGCTCCGGGCTGTGACCATTGTCACCATCAGGGGTACCGTGGCCGGGTCGGCATTTATGAAGTGCTCAGCGTCAGTGATGATCTGCGCCACGTGATCGCTTCCGGGGGGTCGGTGCGGGAAATGACCCACCAGGCGGAACTGGATGGGCTGGTGCCACTGATCGCAGATGCCAGAAGCCGGCTGGATGCGGGGGAAACCACCCTGGGGGAAATCCTGCGTGTTCTGGGCAGCCAGATCAGCATTTAGACAATTCTCCGGGGGATATTACTCCTGGTCCAGCAGCCCGGAAAAATCGATAAACCCGTTTTCATCCCGTTCCACCCGGGTAATGCCCGGGGAGTCCTGTTCCAGCCGGGCCAGGGCTTTTTCCTGGGCGGCCAGTTGCTGGTTCTGCTGGCGGACGGTTTCCGCCAGTTCCCGGTTTTCCTGCTGCAGGCCCTGGTGCTCCAGGGCATTGCGCAGGGTATCCAGCAACTCCTGATCTGACCAGGGCTTGAGAATAAACCGATACACCTGTGAGGTATTGATGGCCTTCAGTACCGCACTCAGCTCTGCCTGGCCACTGAGAATCATACGCAGGGCATCCGGGTGGGCCTGGCGGCAGCGGTCAAGAAAGGTCACGCCGTCCATGCCGGGCATGCGGTAATCCGACAGGATAATATTCGGGCTATGACCATCCAGCCCGGCCAATGCCGCTTGCGGGGATTCGAAACACATCAAAGTCCACCCGGTGGGGCGCAGCAGGCGCTGCAGGGCAGCAAGAATGTAGGGTTCATCGTCCACCAGGGCGATGATGGCGGCGGCATCAGTCATGAGTGTTTTTTCCTGTTGGTCAGATCCGGAGGTGGCTTGCCGTCCTCCTCTTTATCCGGGGTGTTATCCACATAGGCTTTCATGCGGCTGTTATCCACCCCGTCAATCAGCTGTAACCGGCGGATCATGCCTGCACTCAAGGGGCTATCCTTGACCATCAGCAAAATGCCACTGGCACTTACCAGGTCCCGGGTGAGCACCATGCCCGACTGCAGATCTGCCAGGGTCACCTGGCATTCATGGTGTTGCATACGGGTAAAGGAGAAGTCAGCTACCAGGGGCTGCAGGGCATCCAGCACCTGGGGGTCATAACGGCCAGCGCTTTGCACCAGTAGATGCTGAAAGGCGTTTTCCGCCGCCAGCGGGGTTTTTCGCAGCAAATCCGTCTGTAAACCGACAAAATCCCGGCTGACTTTGATGATGCGTGACCCCAGGGGAATATGCTGGCCCTTCAGGCCATCCGGATAACCGCTGCCGTCATAATGTTCATTGTGGTGGCGAATCAACTGGGCGCTGCTGCGCAGAGCCTTGATGGGCAACAGGGCCATTTCCCCCAGTAACGGGTAACGCTGGTACTGTTCCTGGTCCCGGTGAGTCAGGTGTACTTCAGAGCGGCTGAGGATATCGTCCGGCAGGTTCAGCTTACCCAGTTCATGGAGCAGGGCGGCATAATAGATATAACGCACCTGTACCTGGTCCAGGGCCAGCCCCTGGGCGATCTGACTGGCCAGGTCCGCCACTTCCCGGGAATGTCCCCGGATCAGGTGAGGGCGGCTGGCGATAACACTGGAGAAAATACGCACAAAGGCGTCATAGCTGTTCTCGAGCTGGCGAAAGGCCTTTTTTAGTTGCGCCGAAGTGGCTTCCACCTGAAGGGTGCGCCGGGCGACCCGCTCTTCAAGATCCTGATTGAGGCTTTCCAGTTCCCGGTTTTGCTCCCGGCTGCGGTCCAGCAGACGTTTTTTCTCCCGCTCCAGCCGGCGAATGCGCAGTCCCTCGGCAATGGCATCCAGCAGCGCCGCATCATCCCAGGGTTTACTGATATACCGGTTAATCCCCCCCAGGTTCAGGGCATCCAGGGTGGCGTTCATGTCACTGTAGCCGGTCATCAGAAAGCGCACACTGAAAGGCCAGCGGCTGCGAACCTCTGCCAGAAAGCTCGCCCCGTCGGTGACCGGCATACGCATGTCGGAAATAACCAGGTCAATATTGTGCTGCTCAAGCACCGCAATGCCATCGGCGGCACTGCTGGCAAACCAGCAGTGGTAGTCCTGCTGGCGCATCAGGCGTTTCATGGCATTGAGAATGGGCACTTCATCATCCACAAACAGGATGCGAAAGCGCAGTGGTTCTGCGGTCACTGGGGGATTTCCTCCGCCGACTCGCCAGCGGGCTGCTGCAGGGGCAACAACACGGTAAATTCGGTCCCTTTACCCGGCTCGCTCTCGACCAGCATCTCCCCGTGGTGGGTGCGGATAATGTTATAGGACAGTGACAGGCCAAGACCGGTGCCTTTGCCCACGGGTTTGGTGGTAAAAAACGGATCAAAGAGCCGTTTGATGTTGGCGGCGGGTATGCCGCAGCCGTTATCCCTGATCCGGACGCTTATCTGGCGCCCTTTCAGGACCGTGGTGATATGGATTTCACCGTGCTCCTCAATGGCATGGGCTGCATTCACCAGAAGATTAAGAAAAACCTGACCCAGTTGGGATTCCACCGCTTCAATCAGGGGCAACTCTGCAAAATCGGTGATGACCTCGGCCCGGTACTTAATCTCATTGCGGGCCACGGTCAGGGCCTGATTAATGGTTTTATGCACATCCACCGGCTCCAGCTCACCGCTATCGGTGCGGGAAAAATCCCGCAGGGAGCGGATGATCTTGCCCACCCGCTCGATCCCCTCGTGGGATTCTTCCAGTAACGACGGCAGGTCTTCCCGGATGAAGGGCAGATCATGCTGTTGGGTCAGTTGCAGCAGGGTGGGTTCACTGACCGCATCCCCCAGAGCCTGTTCATAGGCCTGGTTGATCAGCAGCAACGACCGGCAGTAGTCCCCCAGGGTGGTGAGGTTGGAGCGCACATAGCCAATGGGGTTATTGATTTCATGGGCAACACCCGCCGCCAGTTGACCAATACTGGCCATTTTTTCAGACTGCATCAACTGGTCCTGGGCCTGCTTTAGCCTGGCTATCAGCTGTTCCGGCGTCTGTTGCAGGTGCGAGTCTGTGTCGTGCCTCATACCCTGGTTTCCTGTGCTCGTCATGTTGTGCTAAGAGTAGTGCAGGAAAACGCTTTACGCCTTGAAAATAATAGATTTTTGGGTAAGGAAATACTTACTTCCCGTCGTCATTTGACCCTGTTTTGAGGGCAATTAACGGCGGCAATCGGCCACCGGGAATACAAGCATGAGCAACAGTCACCCCAGTTATGGTTTGCTTGAAAGTCTGGTTGAGAACATCCGGGACGGAATGGTGGTAGCCAGTAAACAGCAGGTGTTGTTCGCCAACCAGGCGGCCCGGGAACTGCTGGGTCCGGTGGGTGGCCAGGTGATGAAGTCGGCCTTGTCATCACTCTCCGGCGCCGCGGTTGATCGCTTTGAAACGGTACTGTGCAACAGCCAGGGTCAGTGGGTGCCCGTGGACTGGCAACGGCTGGAAATAGACTGGAGTGAACAGCCGGCACAGCTTTTTATCCTCCATGATATCAGTGCCCGGCGGAGTGCAGAGCAGCAGCGCCGGCTGCTGCAACGCAGCATTGAGGCCTCCCCCAATGGCATGGTGATTGTGGACGCTCTGGCTGAGGATCTGCCTATCCGTTATGTGAATCCGGCGTTCTGCCGTATCACCGGCTATACCCCTGAAGAGGTGGTAGGGCGCAACTGCCGCTTTTTACAGGGTGATGAGCGCCAGCAGCCAGAACGGCTGCTGGTGCGACAGGCAATCAATAATCAGCAGGAAGTGCGGGTCACCCTGCGCAACTTTCGCAAAGACGGCACGGCTTTCTGGAACGAACTGGTGATTTCTCCGGTGCCGGACGAACGGGGTAAAGTCACTCATTTTGTCAGCACCCAACATGACATCTCCATGCAGCTGCATGCAGAGCAGGCCCTGGCCTACAACGTCAGTCATGATGTGCTCACATCACTGCCCAACCTGTCATTGCTGCGGGACCGTCTCACCCAGGCATTGAATATTTCCCGCCGTCACAACAGCCAGGTGGCGTTAACCGTGGTCAACCTGGATGGATTCAAGGCCATTAACAGTTCCCTGGGATTGGCGGCAGGGGATAGCCTGCTGATACAGGTTGCCGACCGGTTGCTGGAATTGATGCAGGCCGGGGATACCCTGGCCCGGTTAAGTGCTGATGAGTTTGCCCTGCTGCAGCCCAATGTAATGGCAGAAGATGATGTTACCGGACTGGTGGATGAGCTGATTGTTGAACTGGCCCTGCCTTACCGGCCGGTACCCGGTGGTGACCCGGTGTACCTGACCGCCAGTGCCGGGATAGCCCTCAGCAGTGCTGCCACGAAAGACGCCAGTGACCTGCTGCGCCATGCCAGCCTGGCGGTGCGCCAGGCCAAGGGCCGGGGGGGGGACTGTTACCACTGGTATACGGAGATCATGAACCAGCGTGCCAACAGGCTGGTAACCCTGCGCAAGGATATTCAGGACGCCCTGGATAACAACGCCTTTGAGCTGTATTACCAGCCTATTATTGACAGTAGCACCGGGCAGTGCCGGTCGGTGGAGGCGCTGCTGCGCTGGCAGCATCCCCAGGAAGGCTGGTTGTCCCCCGGGGAATTCCTGCCCATTGCTGAGAGTACCGGGCAAATGGTGCCCCTGGGGGAGTGGGTGCTGCGCCGGGCCTGTATGGACGCCCGCCAGTTACTGGATCAGGGGCGCACGGACCACCGGGTGGCGGTGAATATCTCAGCAGCCCAGTTCCTGCGCAGTGACGCTGCCCATAGCGTGGCCAAAGCCCTGGCTGACAGCGGTTTGCCTGCCCGTGCCCTGGAGCTGGAGATTGTCGAATCTGTGGTCATGGGGGAAGACGGTGAGCGGGTACGGGAAGCGTTGCTGGCCATTCGGGCCATGGGCGTGGGTATTGTTATTGATGACTTTGGCGCCGGGGGTTCCGGTTTCAGCTGCCTCAAACAGATCCCCGTTACCCGGATTAAGATCGATCCTTCGTTTATCCGTCATATCATCAGTGACCAGAATGATGCGGCCATTACCCGGGGGCTGATTGATATGGTGCACAAGCTCTCTATGGAAGTGGTGGCCCAGGGGGTGGAAGACGAATACCAGGCCGCTTACCTGATACGGCATAAATGCGACCAGTTGCAGGGGTATTTTCTCGGCCGACCCATGGGATTTGAGGCCCTGAGCAGCTTCGAACTACAGCAGGACTGCGCCCGGCTGTTTGCCCGGGCAGAGAAATCCGGTCAGGAGCCTTCCCGTACCCTGCTGATTCTGGATGATGAAGCCAATATCCTGCGCTCCCTGCAGCGCCTGCTGCGCCGGGACGGTTACCAGATACTGGCCACCACCAGTGCCAGTGAAGCCTTTAAACTGCTGTCTTCACACCGGGTTCAGGTGGTGTTGTCGGATCAGCGGATGCCGGAAATGAACGGTACTGAATTCTTCAGCCGGGTAAAGCAACTGCACCCGGGAACGGTGCGCATTATCCTGTCAGGCTATACGGATCTGGACTCAGTAACGGACGCCATTAATCGGGGAGCCATTTACAAGTTTCTCACCAAGCCCTGGGACGATGACCAGATACGGGAAGAGGTGAAGCAGGCGTTTATCTATCACGCCGCCAGCGATTCGGAAGAAAACGGGGGCTGAAGAGGGGGCCGCGCGTAGATCCATAAAAAAACCCGGCAGAAGCCGGGTTTTTAGAAGCGCTCAGGCAATGGCAACAGCCGTTACTTGATCTTGGCTTCTTTGTAAGGCACGTGCTTGCGAACCACCGGATCGAACTTGCTCATTTCGAGCTTGTCCGGGGTGTTACGCTTGTTCTTGTGGGTCGTGTAGAAATGACCAGTACCTGCTGATGAAACCAGCTTGATCTTCTCGCGCATGATTGTCTCCTCAGACCTTCTCGCCGCGGGCGCGCAGGTCAGTCAGCACTGCGTCGATACCCTTTTTGTCGATAATGCGCATGCCCTTGGTGGAAATGCGCAGCTTGATAAAGCGGTTTTCAGTAGCAACCCAAAAGCGGTGTGACTGCAGGTTGGGCAGGAACCGACGCTTGTTGTGGTTCATAGCGTGTGAAACATTGTTGCCGGTAACAGTGCGCTTACCGGTGACTTGACAAACTCTGGACATAATCGCCTCCAACTCTGCGTTGGTTAATCTGTGTATTCATACCGCGTCCAGGTCGTGACGTAGGAATAAGGAGCCTGAGCCTGACGCTGCCGGGAAAGGGTCGCTTTTATACCAGATACAAACCACAAAGGCAAAAACATTTTGCCGGCAGACTGCCCGGAGCCGGGCCTGTGAGTGGCCCTGAACCCCCGGCTGACGGGAGTTTCGGGGACATTACAGTAAACCCCGCTCCGCCAGTGAAATCACCTCTCCATGACCCACCACCATATGGTCCAGCACCCGCACATCCACCAGAGCCAGGGCAGATTTCAGCCTTTCGGTGAGTAAAATGTCTGCCTGGCTGGGCTCCGCCACCCCGGAGGGGTGGTTATGGGCAAAGATCACAGCCGCCGCATTGTGCTCCAGGGCCTTGCGCACCACCTCCCGGGGGTAAACCGCCGCAGAATCAATAGTGCCATGGAACAGTTCATCATAGCGGATTACCCGGTGGCGGTTATCCAGAAACAGAGCGGCAAACACCTCCTGGCTGCGGGTAACCAGCCGGCACTGCAGGTAACGGCGGGTAGTGGCTGGGCATACCAGGGGGTCGCCGTCACGCAGGGGCTGGTCCATGACCCGCTGGGCCATTTCCATGGCCGCATGGAGCTGGGCGTATTTGGCGCTACCCAGGCCGGGAACCCGGCAGAAACGCTCCGCAGACACCGCCACCAGCTGGCGCAGGCTGCCGAATTCCGCCAGTAACTCCCGGGCCATGGCCAGCACTGGCTTGCCGGCGGTGCCGGTGCGCAGAAAAATGGCCAGCAACTCGCTGTCGCTGAGGCTGGCGGCCCCCTGGGCGAGGAGTTTTTCCCGGGGCCGTTCTGCCGCCGGTAAGCTGTGAAATGACAAGTCCAGTGACATAAGCCTATCCTTTTGCTGTGGGTACGCATCCAATGCTGTCTGGGAGTGTAATACGGCCTCCCCCTGGTCGGAAGCCAAAACGGCAAAAGCATCGCCTGAGTGTGATATTCTGTCCATCTTCAACCCCTTACACTGGCCAGAGAATCGGCCAGCACCGGCTTATAAGGAAGGGCTGTGCAAAAACAGATACTGGTCGCTGTCACTGGCGGGATCGCTGCCTATAAAAGTGTCGAGTTGGTTCGCCTGTTAATGGGCCAGGGCCACAGTGTGCGGGTAGTGATGACCCGGGGGGCCGAGGCCTTTGTGACGCCCCTGACGTTTCAGGCCATCAGCGGCCAGCCGGTGCACACCCAGTTGCTGGACCCGGAGGCGGAAGCGGGCATGGGGCATATTGAGCTGGCCCGCTGGGCGCACTGCATTATCGTCGCCCCGGCCAGCGCCCAGGTCATGGCCAAGCTGGCCGCCGGTATGGCGGACGATCTGCTGGGAACCCTGTGCCTCGCCAGTGAAGCCCCGATTTGCCTGGTCCCGGCCATGAACCAGGCCATGTGGCGTAATGCCCGCACCCAGGCCAATGCCCAGCGCCTGGCAGCAGACCCGCAGTTTCATCTCTGGGGGCCCGCTGAAGGGGTTCAGGCCTGTGGTGATACCGGCCCCGGGCGCATGCTGGAACCCGCCGCCATTGTGGCCGCACTGAATGCCCTTGAGGCAGAGGCCCCGGCTAGCCAGCAAACCGCCCCTAAACCGGCATCAGCGCCCACCTCCGCCGCCACCGGGCCCCTTGCGGGCCTGCGGGTGCTGATTACCGCAGGTCCAACCCGGGAAGCGGTAGACCCGGTGCGATATATTAGCAACCACAGCTCCGGCAAGATGGGCTTTGCCCTGGCAGCAGCGGCGGCCTCCCTGGGAGCCCATGTCACGCTGGTGGCCGGGCCGGTGAACCTGGCCACCCCGGCGGGGGTCAGACGCCGGGATGTGATCACCGCCGAGGCCATGCAGGAAGCGGTTATGCAGGCCCTGGAGCAAGGCTGTGACTGGTTTGTGGCAGCAGCAGCAGTGGCCGACTACCGGCCGGTGGCGGTGGCTGGAGAAAAATTGAAAAAAGACCAGGATGCAGAAATGGTTCTGCAACTGACCCGTAACCCCGATATTCTGGCAGGGGTTGCCGCTCTTATGCCGCGCCCACTGGTGGTGGGTTTTGCGGCGGAAACCCGGCAAGTAGCCGAGTATGCCCGGGACAAACTGGCGCGCAAAAAACTGGACCTGATTGTTGCCAATGACGTGTCTGATGAGCGCATCGGTTTCAACAGTGACCAGAATGCCGTGCAGGTATTCTGGCCGGGAGGTGAGCAGCCCTTTGCCAGCCAGGCGAAAACCGAACTGGCCCAGGCGCTCTGTCATCTCTTTCATGAACACTGGCAGCGCCTGGGCAAACCTTCGCGCTGAGTTAACCGATTAACCGGCCCATTGCGGGCTGCTTCAGGAGACTAATGCATGGCCCGCCGTTTTCAGATCAGGCTGTTGGATGCCCGTTTGGGCGATTCCATTCCTTTGCCCCACCACGCCACCGCCGGTTCCGCCGGGCTTGACCTGCGGGCCTGTATTGACGCTCCCCTGACCCTGGCTCCCGGAGCCTGTGAGTTGGTCCCAACCGGGGTGGCGCTGCATATCGCAGACCCCTCCCTGGCAGGCATGCTGCTGCCACGCTCGGGCCTGGGCCATAAGCACGGGGTTGTGCTGGGTAACCTGGTGGGGCTGATCGATTCGGACTATCAGGGGCAGCTGATGGTTTCCCTGTGGAATCGCAGCGATACTGCTTACACCCTGGCCGTGGGGGAGCGCATGGCGCAGCTGGTGATTGTGCCGGTGGTACAGGCGGAATTTGACTGTGTTGACGCCTTCGATGACAGCCTGCGGGGCGAGCAAGGGTTCGGCTCCACCGGAAGCCACTGACAGCTTAAATTACGGCTTTTGATGAAACCAACAACAGGAACTGCGGCATGCTTAAAGTGCTGAACAGGAAATCCACAACTAAGGGAAATGGCGAAGATCACGGCAGCACTGCCGGTGGTGCAAAGCGTGTGTCTCCCCGGCGAACCCCTTTGCTCCAGAGCCTGCTGGTGCTGGCAGGGGCGCTGCTGGTGTCCTGGCTGGTTCTGACGCTGTTGGTAGCCCCTGCAGAGCAGGCCAGCCACGAGCAGGCAGCTGAAGAGCACATTACCCTGCTGCAGCAGCGTTTTAATCAGCATCTGGGCTATATCCATACCCTGGTGTCTGCCTATGGCACCCAGACCATAGCGTTCACTGATGGGGCTGACAGTGATAATGACGAAGCGGAGCGCATTTTGCGCCAGGCCCTGCCTGCCACCCGGGAGCTGTTTCTGTTTGCGGGTAACCAGATAACCCAGCCCCTTGAGCGTGAGTTTCAGTTGGGTTTTGCCAGCATTGATCTGGCACGCCGGGCCAGATCCGGTGAAACCCACATGGATGCGTTTCGCCGGGACAATCAATGGCTGATTCAGGTGGCGACCCCGGTGCAGGGGGCTGACGAAAGTGAACCCCGTGGCATTCTGTTAGTTGTTTTTGCGGCTGAGGTGTTAGACCCGATAATGGCCGCCAGTGGCCTGCCTGCCGGTGAGGTGGTGCTATCCCAGCAGGTGGAAGGGCGTCCCCAGGCCATTCTGCGCACGGGCCAGGGCCAGGGGGAGAGTTTACGGCGCAACCTGGATATCGCCGGGTGGCAGATCAGCTTCAGCCCCGCCCGGGAGTCTGTAACCCTGTTTCCCCGCAGCCTGCTATGGGGGTTGCCACTGCTGGTGGCGCTGCTGGTGATTGCCGGCCTGTGGTGGTTATACGGCCTGCAGCAGCGGTTACTGGACCGGGACTGTGCCCGGCTCAGTGAGTGGGCACGAAAGTCTCTGGCAGGGGAGCGTTCACGGTTGCCGGTGTTATCCAGCAATATGCTCTCAGCCCTGGCGGAAAGTCTTGACCGCCTGACCTATTCCGTTGAGCGCCGCCACGGGAAATCCCAAGGGGGCAAGGTGAAGCCCGGCCGGAATAATCGCGCCCAGGACCCTGGGCAGAAAAACAAGAGCAGTGAGCAGCAGGAGCCTGAAGGCGAGCCGTTGTTTGATGATAGTCAGGAACTGGATATTGATATGTTGGACGGGGACGATGACGTTCTCGGCCTGGGCAGAGAAGAGGATGACAGTATGCAGATCAAGGAAACAGCGCCAGTGGGTGTGGCAGTGCCTGCCTCCATTTTTCGCGCTTATGATATTCGTGGTGTAGTGGGGGAGAGTCTGACCAGCGACACCGTTCGCACGATCGGTCAGGCCATTGGCAGCGAGGCCCGTCAGCGCCAGCAGAGCAGTATCTGTGTCGGCTATGATGGCCGCCACTCCGGGCCGGAGCTGGCTGAAGCCCTGATGCAGGGCATTATGGCCGCCGGGGTGGACGTGATCGATGTGGGCCGGGTGCCGACACCGGTGCTGTATTTTGCCGCCCACCACCTGCAGACTGGCAGCGGTGTGATGGTGACCGGCAGCCACAATCCGCCGGATTATAACGGCCTGAAAATGGTCCTTGGGGGGGAAACCCTGGCGGGGGATGCGATTCAGGAACTGCTCGCCCGGATCCGACAGCAACGCCTGGAGCAAGGCCAGGGTCAACGCACTGCAAAGGATGTGCGCGGGGCTTATCTGGAAACCATCATCAATGACATTGCCGTGGCCGCCCCCCTGAAAGTGGTTCTGGATGCGGGTAATGGCATTGCCGGTGAGCTGGGGCCCAAGCTGGTAAAAGAGCTGGGCTGTGAGGTGATTCCCCTGTACTGCGAAGTGGATGGCAACTTTCCCAACCACCACCCGGACCCGGGCAAGCCGGAGAACCTGACCGACCTGATCGCCGCGGTGAAGGAACATAAAGCGGATCTCGGCATTGCCTTTGATGGGGACGGTGACCGCATCGGCGTGGTCACGGAAAGCGGCAAAATCATCTGGCCGGACCGGCTGCTGATGCTGTTTGCCCGGGATGTGGTATCCCGCAACCCGGGGGCCGATATCATTTACGATGTGAAGTGCTCCCGCCGCCTGGCCACAGTGATCAATGAATTCGGTGGTCGCCCGGTGATGTGGAAAACCGGCCATTCCTGGATCAAGGCCAAAATGAAGACCATGGGTGCCCTGCTGGCCGGTGAGATGAGCGGTCATATCTTCTTCAAGGAACGCTGGTACGGCTTTGACGATGGGCTTTATGCCGCCGCCCGGCTGCTGGAAATTCTGGGTAGCGAAGAACGGGGTGCAGACGCGGTGTTTGCGGACTTCCCGGAAGACTTCAGTACCCCTGAAATCAATCTGCAGGTGACGGACGAAAACAAGTTCAGCATCATCGAGTCCCTGGCCCGTGACGCCAACTTCGGTAATGCCAATATCACCGACATTGACGGCTTGCGTGTGGATTACCCGGATGGCTGGGGCCTGGTACGTGCCTCCAATACCACGCCGATGCTGGTGCTGCGCTTTGAGTCGGAAACAGAAGCCGGTCTGGAGCGGATCAAGGCCGTGTTCCGTGAACAGATGAGCCGGATTCAGCCAGACCTGGACATCACTTTTTAACCCACTGAACAACCAAAGGAAACCGGCAAGATGGCCCTGGACCGTGAAACAGCCATGCAGGTGGCTTCCGTACTGAGCAAGGGGCTGCCCTACATACAGCGCTTTACCGGCAAGACCATTGTGGTGAAGTACGGCGGCAACGCCATGGAAAACGAAGAGCTCAAAAACAGCTTCGCCCGGGATATGGTGCTGATGAAGCTGGTGGGTATAAACCCCATTATCGTCCACGGGGGCGGCCCCCAGATTGGCGATCTGCTCAAGCGGCTGAATATCAGCTCCCATTTTGTAAACGGGATGCGGGTGACCGACAGTGAAACCATGGATGTGGTGGAAATGGTGCTGGGGGGGCAGGTGAACAAGCAGATCGTCTCCCTGATCAATCAGCAGGGTGGCCGGGCCATTGGCCTCACCGGCAAGGATGCCAACCTGATCATGGCCCGGCAGCTGAAAGTGACCAACGCCTCACCGGAAGTGACCCGGCCGGAGATTATCGATATTGGTCATGTGGGGGAGGTGGTCAAGGTGAACACCGACGTGATCAACATGCTCACCAGCGGTAATGTGATTCCGGTAATTGCCCCCATCGGTGTGGGTGACGATGGCCGTGCCTATAACATTAACGCGGACAGTGTGGCGGGCAAGGTGGCGGAAGCCCTGAAGGCGGAAAAGCTGATACTGCTGACCAATGTGGCGGGCCTGCAGGATGCCAATGGCAAGGTGCTCACCGGCCTCACCGCCGCCCAGGTGAACGACCTGATCAACGACGGCACCATCTATGGCGGCATGCTGCCGAAGATCCGCTGCGCCCTGGAGGCAGTGGAAGCCGGTGTGGGCACCTCCCATATCATTGACGGTCGGGTAGCCCATGCCACCCTGCTGGAAATCTTCACCGATGAAGGGGTGGGTACCCTGATCAGCCGGGGCTAGTGCCCGGGCAGGGACACTAGTCTGTGTCCTGGGTGTCAGCAGGGGGCAGGGTCTCGGTAAAGCGCCGGGCATAGCGCACAATCCATTCCCGGGCGGCTTCATCCAGTGACAGGTAACAGCCATCTTCAATGACCCGGTCGAGGCGGTATTGCTGGATGTGGCAGGCTTGTTCCACCATGCGCATCTTGTAGGCATCACCGGGGTTGTAGAAGGCCACCCCCACATCAAACAGACGCCCCTCGGGCTCGCACCAGGCCACCTGGCCGGATACTTCGGCCACCGGGTTGCAGCAGGCAATGCGTAAGGTGACATCGGTACCCGGGGCATGGGCATTAGGGCACTGGAAAGCCACTCCACCCAGGCTCAGATTAATCATTTCCCCGCTTTCCTGCTGTCCGGAACCCGGTAGCACCTCTATGGGCATATCCAGAGGATGCCTGATAAAATTTCTGGCGTGTGGTGCGGTAGTGGCCATAACGCCTCCCTTGGGTTTGCAGTGCCAATTGCAGCAGGCAACGTACTGGTCGGCCTTAACTGCAAGTATAACCGTTAACCAGTACACTGGTGTTCACTACGTCACCACTGCTACATTTCCCTATTGTGAAAATTCTGAACCAGTGATCCTGCCATTTCACGGAGCCCCATGAAGAAACGCTTGTTAATGTCCGGCCTGGTTCTGCTGCTGGTATGGGGGAGTTATCACGCCCTGGTCTGGCTCGGTGCCCAGCGTACCATGAACCAGCTGGCGCAACAGTGGAGTGAGCACGGTGATCTGCGCTGGGAAGGGGTGCGCACCAGCTCCTCGGGCCAGGTTAAAGTACAGGGCCTGCAGTGGTACTGGTTTGATATTACCCAACCGGTGACCGCAACGGCGCTGCACCTGGAGTTGCCTGGCCCGGTGGCTCTGTTACAGGCCCTGTGGCGCGGTCAGTGGCCTGACCAGGCCCGGGTGCAGCTGGAATCGGTGCAACTGCAGCTGGAACCGGATCTGTTTCGCCCCTGGGCCCGTGCACGTCCTTCACGACTAAAGGGTCAGCCGTTGCTGGCTCTGGCGGCCTGTGGTGAACGTCGGGTGTTGGCACCAACGGATTTTCTGCAAATGGGTATCGACCGCTTTGCCCTGAATCTGACCCTGACCTACGACCAGGCAGCGCAGCGCTCCCTGGGTATCGATCTGGATGCGGGTTACCTGGGGCGTCTGGCGGGTTTTCTGGATCTCGACCAGCAGGACATTATGCAATGGGCCGGTGCAACCGGTGAGGTGCCGGCTGCAAAAAGCGCCAGTCTGCGCCTGAACGACGGGGGTTTTATGGGGCGCCTGGCCACGTATTGTGCAGCCCGGGAAGATAAAACCCGGGAAGACTGGGTAGAGCTAAGCAGCGAGCGATGGGTGGCGTTAATGACAGAAGCCGGCACCGTTCCCACGGAGTCCTTGCAGCGGTTTTACCGTCACTGGCTGAGCCAGGGGGGGGAGCTGGCCCTGGAATGGCAGCCTGACCCGGAACAACGGGCGGCCCTGGGGGAGCGTGCCAGTGCGCAAGCCTGGCTGCAGGCCCAGGGGCTGTCATTGCGGCATAATAATGAAAGGGTCCCTGAGCCGGGGGTGGCACTGGAGCCTGGGCGAACCCCTGAACCGGTGATAGCAGAACCGGTGCGGGACCCGGAGCTTGAGCGCATTGCCCGTTATTACGATTCAGAGCTGGAACGGGCCGCGGCCTGGATTGACCGCCGGGTGCGCCTGACACTCACCTCCGGGCGGGTGCTTGAGGGCCGGCTGTTATCCCGGGATGATACCCATATGCTGCTCCATAAAGCCCTGGAAGGGGGAGAGATGATGTTGCCGGTGCCCCTGGAGAGCATTAAGGGGTTTGCCGTGTGGCGCCGTGGGGATGACCCGGGCCGGCCCATGCCGGTGCCGGAAGAAAGCCGGGAAACCCGCTGGCTGGAACGCCACCAACCGATTCCCTTGCCTGCCCGTCCGGATGATCCCGGTGATCAGTAACCATTACAGGGGAGACCAGCCATGCAGCGTCTGATTCCGTCGGTACAGGACATGCTGGAGCAGCTCATTGCCAGCCCTTCCGTCAGCAGCGCCAGCTCGCACTGGGACCAGAGTAACGCCCCGGTGGTGCATTTACTGGCGGACTGGCTGCAGCGGCTGGATTTCAAGGTGGAAACCCTGCCAGTGCCCGGTGTTCCCGGCAAATTCAACCTGATTGCCACCCTGGGTGAAGGCCCTGGTGGCCTGGTGTTGTCTGGCCATACCGACACCGTGCCCTATGACCAGCACCGCTGGCAGAGCGACCCCTTTAAGCTCACCGCCAGGGGCGACCGCTGGTACGGCCTGGGTACCTGCGACATGAAAGGCTTTTTCCCCCTGGCCATTGAAGCCGCTCTGTCTGTGCGGGGCCAGCGGTTGCGGGAACCCCTGATCATTCTGGCCACCGCGGATGAAGAAAGCGCCATGAGCGGTGCCCGGGCGTTGGTGGAGGCCGGGCGGCCCAAGGCCCGCTATGCCGTCATTGGCGAGCCCACGGAGCTGCGCCCGATTCGCATGCATAAAGGCATCATGATGGAGCGCCTGGTGATGCAGGGGCGCTCCGGCCACTCCTCGGACCCGGCCCTGGGCCGCAATGCCCTGGAAGGCATGCATGCCGCCCTGGGCAGTCTGCTGGAGTACCGCCAGCAGCTGCAGGACCGGCACCGCAATGACGCCTTCCGGGTGGCAGTGCCAACCCTGAACCTGGGTCATGTGCACGGCGGTGATAACCCCAACCGCATCTGCGCCGACTGTGAGCTGCACTTTGACCTGCGGCCACTGCCAGGCATGAACCTGGACGATCTTCGGGACGCCATGCGTGACCGCATTATGCCCATTGCCCGGGAACGGGAGCTGGGGTGTACACTGGAGCCGTTGTTTGCCGGGGTGCCCGCCTTTGAACAGGGGGCGGAATCCACCCTGGTGCGCCTGTGTGAACAGATGACCGGCCACCAGGCCGAGGCCGTGGCCTTTGCCACGGAAGCGCCGTTTCTGCAGCAACTGGGCATGGAAACCCTGGTGATGGGCCCCGGCTCCATTGATCAGGCCCACCAGCCCGATGAGTTTATTGCCCTGTCACAACTGCAACCCACCATTGATGTACTGACCCGGCTGATTGCCCACTGCTGCCTGGCCCAGACTTCCACCCCCACCCCCACAGGAGAGGCCCCGTGAGCGACCCCAAGGACTGGCTGTACTGGTTTCGCCATTCATCCCCCTATATCAATGCCCACCGGGGGCGCACGGTGGTGCTCACCCTGAGTGGTGAGGCCCTGGCCCATGACAACCTGATCAATATCATCCATGACATCACCCTGCTGGCGAGCCTTGGGGTACGGCTGGTGGTGGTCTACGGGGCCCGGCCCCAGATCCAGGAGCGGCTGCAGGCCGCGGGGCGTGACTCCCACTACCACGGCGGGCTGCGGGTGACCGCTGAGGATGACCTGCCATCGGTGCTGGAAGCGGTGGGGCGTTTGCGCAGTCTGCTGGAAAGCCAGCTATCCATGGGGCTGGTGAACTCCCCCATGCACGGGGCCCGTATCCGGGTGTGCAGTGGCAACCTGGTCACTGCCCGTCCCGTGGGGGTCCTGGATGGGGTCGATCTGGCCTACACCGGGCGGGTGCGCAGCATCGACAGGGAAGCCATCAACAACCTGCTGGCCCAGGGGCAGATCGTACTGTTGCCCCCTTTGGGGTATTCCCCCACCGGTGATGTGTTCAACCTGTCTTATGAAGATGT
The DNA here is from genome assembly GCA_007692645.1 of Halomonadaceae bacterium. GTDB lineage: Bacteria > Pseudomonadota > Gammaproteobacteria > Pseudomonadales > Oleiphilaceae > REBR01. Next base: position 61,328 of record REBR01000184.1, read on the forward strand.
GGCCAGCCACGCAGCGGCCAGTCTGTCAGCGGAAAAACTGATCATCACCACCGGCCGTAACGGCATTCCGGATGCCAGTGGTGAACTGCTGCGGGAGCTGAACCTGCATCAGGCCCAGGCACTGCTGAAAACCGGCGAGCTGCAACAGGATGACGGGGATGTTCTGGGCGCCGCCTGCCGTGCCTGTGCCGCCGGTGTGCGCAGGGCGCATATCATCAGCTACCAGGAAGATGGTGCCCTGCTGCAGGAACTGTTTACCCGGGACGGCCTGGGAACCCTGGTGAGCGACGACGATTACGAGCACGTGCGCCAGGCACGGGCAGAGGACATCAGCGGTATTCAGGAACTGATTCAGCCACTGGAAGAGCAGGGGGTGCTGGTACGCCGCCCCCGGGAACTGATCGAAACGGAAATCGACCGCTTTGTGGTGGATGAACGGGATGGCACCGTGGTGGGCTGTGCGGCGTTATACCGTTTTCCCGGTGAGCAGACCGGTGAACTGGCCTGCTTTGCTGTTTCTGACCACTACCGCCGCTCTGGCCGTGGTGACCGGATTCTGGCGGTGGTGGAACGCCAGGCCCGGGCGGAAGGGCTGCAGCAGCTGTTCGTGCTCACCACCCAGACTGATCACTGGTTCCGGGAGCGGGGGTTTGCCCCGGTGTCTGCGGAGGAGTTACCTGCTCAGAAGCGAGCCGGTTACCGCCAGGAGCGCAAGTCCAAGGTGCTGATGAAACCCTTGAGTGGCGGCCGTGGAGTGCCTGACTGATGTCCCAGCGTTATCCCATTATCGCCGTTACCGGTTCCTCCGGTGCCGGCACCACCACCACTGGCAAGGCCTTCAGCAAGATCTTCGCCAGTGAACAGGTGCAGGGCACCATGGTCAGCGGCGACAGCTTCCACCGTTATACCCGGCGGCAGATGTCCCGGGTGGCGGAAAAAGGGCAGTTCGGGGAACGCAACCACTTTGCCATTGCCGCCAACCATATCGACAAGCTGGAATCCCTGTTCCATGACTATGGCAGCACCGGCACCGGCCAGTACCGCCACTATGTGCATGATGAAGACCGGGAGCTGATCAATGCCGGTTACCAGCCCGGGGAATTTACCCCCTGGCGCTCATTGCCCCCGGAGACGGAACTGCTGTTCTATGAAGGACTGCATGGGGGCCTGATTACAGACCGTTATAACGTGGCCCAGCATGTGGACCTGCTGATCGGGGTAGTGCCCATTGTGAACCTGGAGTGGATTCAGAAGATCCGCCGGGACACCGGGGTACGGGGCTATGCCAAGGAAGAGGTGGTGGAAACCATCATCAACCGCATGGATGACTATGTGCATGACATCGTGCCCCAGTTTGCCAACACCCATATCAACTTCCAGCGGGTGCCCATGGTGGACACCTCCAACCCCTTTATCGTGCGGGATGTACCCACGGACGATGAAAGCATGATCGTGATTCACTTCCGGGATTATACCGGGGTGGATTTCCCCCGGCTGTTACAGATGATCCAGGGCAGCTTCATGTCCCGCCAGGATACCCTGGTGATTCCCGGCACCAAGCTGACCCTGGCCATCGACCTGGTACTGCGGCCGCGGATTCTCGAGCTGGTGCAGCACCGGCGCTTTACCTGGTAAAAAAAGACGCTTGGCAAATTAGCGGGATCGCCTGATCGCGGCTATAGCCGCTCCCACAGGGGGGCTCCCGCAGGAACGTTTTCATTCAGGTAACGAGTAATGCTAAGGAAGGAGTGATGCTGTGGGAGCGGCCATAGCCGCGATGAAGGCCACACCAGACTCGGGGCTATGGCTGAATCTGTTGAATGGCCTTAGAGTTTATCGCGGCTATAGCCGCTCCCACAGGGGTGGAGGCTCCTGCAGGAGTGGTGACATTCAGGTGCTGGCGGGTTTATCAGGGCAGGTTGCGGGAGTAGAAAATCTCCAGCATTTCCTTCTGCAGCCGTTCATGAATGCTGTCCGCTTCTGCCTGGGGCAGGTCTTTGGTTTTCACCCCGAACAGGTACTCATCCAGGTTGAACTCCCGGAGCATCATCTTGGTGTGGAACAGGTTGTCCTGGTACACATTCACATCCAGCATCTGGTAGGCGTTGCGGGTATCTTCCCCCAGGTAGTTCTGGATGGAGCTCATATCGTGGTCGATATACAGCTTGCGGCCGTCCTTATCCCGGGTAAAACCCCGTACCCGGTAATCCACCGTGACAATGTCAGATTCAAAGCTGTGAATCAGGTAATTCAGGGCTTTCAGGGGCGAGATCAGGCCGCAGGTGGACACATCGATATCCACCCGGAAGGTGCTGATTCCCTCGTAGGGGTGACTCTCCGGGTAGGTGTGTACGGTCACGTGGCTCTTGTCCAGATGCCCTACCACCGCCTCGGGCAGGGGGCCCGGGGACTCATCCGTGGCTTCCTCTCCCGGGGGCATTTCATGCTCGGCAATCAGCATGGTGACACTGGCCCCATGGGGCTCGTAATCCTGACGGGCGATATTGAGGATATTGGCACCCACGATCTTGGTCACATCCGTGAGAATCTGGGTCAGGCGCTCAGCGTTGTACATCTCGTTGATATAACGGATATACCGCTTGCGCTGCTCTTCCGTGCGGGCATAGCAGATATCGTAAATATTGAAGCTCAGGGATTTGGTCAGGTTGTTGAAACCGTGCAGTTCGAGCTTGGATTCCATCAACAGCCCCTCCGTGCGGGAGAAAGATAAGACCTCGCCGCCGCAAGGGCGCCGGGATGCCGGGGCCCGCCGGCACCTGACCATGGCGCGGTCCGGTTCGGCGGAAAAGGGCGTATTATGCCTGCTGGAAATGCGGTTGAACAGGGATCAAAGCAGGGATTATCCCTCCCTGTCAGCGCTTTTAATCGAATAGTCATGGGTAATTTCCACCCCGCCCTGCTCCAGCATAATGGAGGCAGAGCAGTACTTCTCTGCCGACAGGGCCACCGCCCGCTTCACCAGGGAATCCTTGAGATTATTCCCGGTCACTATAAAGTGGATATGAATGCGGGTGAATACTGCCGGCACGGCTTCGGAGCGTTCAGCGGTGAGTTCAGTCACGCAGTCTGTCACTGCCTGGCGGGATTTCTTCAGAATGCTCATCACATCAAACGAGGTACAGCCCCCCAGCCCCAGTAGCAGCAGCTCCATGGGCCGTGGCCCGCGGTTTTCCCCGCCATGGTCCGGTGGGCCATCCATTTGCACGCTATGGCCTGAGCCAGAGGTTCCAAGGAAGCTGGCAGCGCCGGTCCAGTCAATGCGGGCTTTCATGGGTGGGGAGGCTCCTTAAGCAGGTAAGATTTGACGGATTTTCACATACGTATTGGCCGAAGCGCCACAGGTTTTGCCAAGGCTATCACAGCACGGGCACAGAGGCATCTGCCTTTGGGACGCAGGCAAAATGTTAGTCTATACTTTGATCAGAAAAGGTGCAGGATTGCCTTTCAAACACTGCGGTGCTTCTGCCCGCTCGTGCGCTGTTGCTGAAGTTATCGAAGGAAATAGGGAGTCGTTATGACCAGTATTGTCAGACCTGTAGAAAGCCGGACACAGCATCTGGACTATTTCCTGTCCCAGTGCCACCGCCGCCGCTACCCCGCCAAAAGCACCATTATTTACGCTGGGGACAAAAGCGATTCGCTGTTCTACATCGTCAAAGGTTCCGTTACCGTCATTATCGAAGATGACGACGGTAGGGAAATGATTATGGCTTACCTCAACGCCGGGGACTTTTTCGGTGAAATGGGGCTGTTCGACAACATGGATTCCCGCTCTGCCTGGGTCAAGGCTAAAACCGAGTGTGAAGTGGCTGAAATCAGCTACACCAAATTCCGTGAAATTGCCCATGACGATCCCAGGGTGTTGTATTTTATTGGTGAACAGATGGCCTCCCGGCTGCGCCAGACCACCCGCAAAGTGGGGGACCTGGCTTTCCTGGATGTCACTGGCCGGGTGGCCCGCACCCTGCTGGACCTGTGCAAAGAGCCAGACGCCATGACCCACCCAGACGGCATGCAGATCAAGATCACCCGCCAGGAAATCGGTCGTATCGTTGGCTGTTCCCGGGAAATGGTGGGCCGGGTTCTGAAGACCCTGGAAGACCAGGGGCTGGTTCAGGTGAGTGGTAAAACCATGGTGGTTTACGGCACCCGCTAACCCACCCAGACCATGGGGCAGGGCCACCTGCTCCGGTTTGTTCCTCCTCTCCCGGCGGTGTGTTGTACCTGCCTTCCCCCCTTGCGAGCCTATGCCTTTCGGGCCATGATGCGTCTCTGTTTATAACAACAAGAGGCGCAGATACCCGATGAAAATCTATGAAATGAAGATGGCCCCCAACCCCCGGCGGGTGCGCATGTTTATGGCAGAAAAGGGCATTCTCGAGCAGGCCGACTTTGTTGAGCTGGACCTGCAGAAAGGGGAGAACCTCACTGCAGAATTCAAGGCCCGCAACCCCATGAAAAAGGTGCCGGTGCTGGAACTGGACGATGGCAACTGCATTTCTGAAACCATGGCCATCTGCCGCTACTTTGAAGAAACTCATCCCGAGACCCCACTGCTGGGTCGCAATGCCCTGGAAAAAGCCCAGGTAGAGCAATGGCTGCGCTGGATTGAGTTCTATTTCTTTCTGCCCACGGGAATGTGCTTCCAGCACACCAGCGGCTACTTCAAAGATCGCATGACCCCGGTGCCGGAATGGGGCGAACAGTGTCGTGTTGCTGCACAGAAATTCTTCCACTTTCTGAATCAGCATCTGCAAGGCCGTGACTATATTGTCGGCGACCAGCTCAGTGCTGCGGATATCAATGCACTCACCACCATCGACTTTAACAAGGTGAACAAGCTGGCTATTGAGCCTGAACAGACCCACCTCAAGGCCTGGTATGACCGGATCAGCCAGCGGCCTTCCGCCAAGGTCTGAAGCGGTTTCACTGACAGCGGTTGGAGTTTGTCATGATTGATGTGTACACCTCACCCACCCCCAATGGCCATAAGGTCACGGTGGCCCTGGAAGAAATGCAGCTGCCCTATAACGTGATCGGGGTGGATCTGTCGAAAAACGCCCAAAAGACACCGGAATTTCTCAAACTCAACCCCAATGGGCGGATTCCGGTGATTGTGGACCGGGACAATGACGACTTTGTGGTGTTTGAATCCGGCGCCATCCTGGTTTATCTGGCGGAGCTGTCCGGGCAGTTTCTGCCAAAAGACCCGAAACAGCGCTCCGTGGCATTGCAGTGGGTCATGTTCCAGATGGGGGGAGTGGGCCCCATGATGGGCCAGGCCAATGTGTTCTTCCGCTATTTCCCGGAGAAAATCCCCGCCGCCATTGAGCGCTACCAGAACGAGTGCCGGCGATTGTTTGAAGTGCTGGATACCCGTCTGGGTGAAGCTCAATACCTGGCCGGTGACCAGTACAGCATCGCCGACATGGCCACCTGGCCCTGGGTGCGCACCTATAAGTGGTCTGGGGTCAATCTGGAGGGCCTGGTTCATTTACGCCGCTGGATGGACGAATTGCAGCAGCGCCCCGCCTGCCAGAAAGGGGTCAAACTCCCCGGGGCCATGCCCGACCCCAGTGAGATGATCCGCCATGCCCAGAAAATGGTGGTGCGCTAAGGCCCACTGGTTTGCCCACTGCCGGTGCCAGGGTAAATGAGAGAAGGTAACGGGATTCCGTCGTAATGCTGCAGTCTGCTCGCTAAAGTTGTTATCATGCCGCTCCCAAAGCGAACACTTTTTAGCCAGAAGGCACCCCCATGCGACTTTTTTTCCGTTACTTTTTCCGTACCCTGCGCCTGATCCTCACCCCCGTGGTGCTGATCAGCGAGAAACTCAGCACCCCCAAGGGCATGGAACGCTCCCCTGCAGAACAGGCCCGGGTGGACCAGGCATGCCAGTCACTGGCCCTGTACCAGTTCAACGCCTGCCCGTTCTGCATCAAGGTGCGCAAGGAAATGGCCCGCCTGTCCCTGCCCATTGAACTGCGCGATACCCAGCACAATGCCGACCATCGCCAGGAGCTGGAAGCTGGTGGTGGGCGCATCAAGGTGCCCTGCCTGCTGATCATCAAAGAAGGTGGCGAAAAAGAATGGCTGTATGAGTCAGACACCATCAAGGCCTGGTTGCAGGAGCGGTTTGAAGCCCCGGCTGCCACCGCCTGAGCAGCCTAAACCCGTTACCGGCACAACAGTCCCCCCTACAGGCAAAAAGCCCGCTTTGCAGCCTGGGGATTGTTGGTTGCTGGTTTATAAAAATTCCCAACATACTGATTTAAAACAAATAATGCTCTTTATATGAGGGCATTTAACTGAATTTAAAATAAAACAAGTGGTATAAATAAGTATAAAGCACAGTTTTTTACATTTCCTTTTGTTTTAAACCCCGCCTATTCAATCAGTTACTTGTTAAACCCCCCGCTCATTTCTGACGAATTACATATTAGTATCTTGTGAAAGTGTGCACTTACGCCGATGGTGAATGTCCTCAATCACCAGTGGCCGGGCCAACAGAGTTCAATGCCCGCTTTAAACCATGCCACTCTTTAAGGGAGAAACACTGTATGAAAAACAACACCTGGATAGCCGCCATGATTCTACTGCTGGCAATGAGCACCATGGGTATTGCCGCCTGTGATAATCAAGGTCCCGCTGAAGAAGCCGGAGAAAACATCGATGACGCCGCAGACGACACCGCAGATGCCTGGGACGACACCACCGATGATATGGAAGACAGCTATGAAGACGCCACTGAAGAATAATCTTCAGTCTCTGTTTGCCACTGCAAGGAAGGATATAAGCATGAAAAAGTTGATTACTGTCACCATGATCGCCTGGGGCCTGTGGATGATTCCCCTTACCGCCACTGCCCAATCCGCGTCAGACCCATCAGTACAGGGATATATCGGCGGCGGCCTGGGGTATTACCGGCTTAACGATGACGACTTCCTGGACGAGGATGACCGCCTCAAAGACAACCAGAGTGCATTCCGGGTCTTTGCCGGTGCGGAATTCAGCCGGGTCTTCAGTCTGCAGGCGGATTATATCGATTTCCGTAAAACCAGCGACGGCAATGCCACCATGGAAGCGGATGGTTTCGCCATCTCCGGCATGGCGGCGATCCCCCTGACACCGTTCTTTGCGCCTTATGCCAAAGTGGGTCAGCTGTTCTGGGACCGTAAACGTTCACTGGGACCCATCAGTTCCAGCGACGATGGCAACGACATGTTCTACGGCGTCGGCACCCGCTTTACCCTGGCCTCCAATGTGGATCTGCGCCTGGAATATGAGCGCTTCACCCTGGATAACACCGACCTGGATATGGCTTCAGCCAGCATTCAGCTGCGTTTCTGATGCAGTAATCAGCCCCGGCCCACCCCTGGCAGCCCTGCCAGGAGTGGGCCGGGGGTTTTTTATGCCCCCGTAGCCGGTGATTCCTGCTTTGCCTGCTGATTACGCCACAACACCGCATAAGCTCCGTTACTTTCCAACAGCTCCTGATGGGTCCCCTGTTCCGTAATACGCCCTTCCTCCAAAACCAGAATCTGATCCGCATCCTGAATGGTGGAGAGCCGGTGGGCGATCACCAGGGTAGTGCGTTGCCGCGCCACCTCATTAAGGGCGGTAAGAATCGCCTGCTCCGAGGCGGAGTCCAGTGAAGAGGTGGCCTCATCCAGCAGCAAAATGGCCGGGTCCTTGAGAATCACCCGGGCAATGGCAATGCGCTGCTTCTCACCCCCGGACACCTTCAGCCCCCGCTCACCCACCTTGGTGTGCATGCCCTGGGGCAGGGAGGCAATAAAGCCGTCCAGGTGGGCCATGCTGGCGGCCCGGCGCACCGCTTCCTCACTGGCACCGGGGCTGCCGTAGGCGATGTTGTTGTACAGGCTGTCGTTAAACAGCACCGTATCCTGGGGCACCACCCCAATGGCGGCCCGCAGACTGTCCTGCTGCAGCTCACGCACATCCTGCCCGTCTACGCTCAGACTGCCCTGATCCACATCGTAGAAGCGAAACAGCAAGCGCCCCAAGGTGGATTTACCGGCGCCACTGGCCCCGACGACTGCGACCTTTTTGCCTGCGGGCACAGTAAAGCTGACCCCTTTGAGAATGGGTCGCTCGTTATCATAGCTGAAGTGGATATCCTCAAAGCTGAGGGTTCCGCCCTTGCGGTCCAGGGGCCTGGCATCAGCAGCATCAACCACCTTGGGGGGCTGCTCCAGCACCTTGAACATGCGCTCCACATTCACCAACGCCTGGCGGATTTCCCGGTACACAAACCCCAGAGCATTCAGGGGCACAAACATCTGGATCATAAAGGCGTTGATCATGGTGAAATCCCCCAGGGAGAGATCACCGGCCGCCACCCCCCGCACCGCCATGGCCATGATCAGAATCATGGTCAGGGAGATAATCAGGGACTGGCCGCTGTTAAGGGTCGCCAGTGACAGGCGGTTCTTCAGACGGGCGTTTTCCCACTCCACCAGGTCTTCGTCATAACGGTCCGACTCAAACTTTTCATTGCCGAAGTACTTCACCGTCTCAAAGTTGATCAGGCTATCCACCGCCCGGGAATTGGACTGGTTGTCCTTGGCATTGGCCTCCCGCACAAAGCGGGTCCGCCACTCCGTGACCTT
>REBR01000205.1 GCA_007692645.1 Halomonadaceae bacterium
AGGGTGTGGCGAATAATGAACTTTAATGGGCGTTGTCAATACCGCTCCCAGGGGGGCATTTCACTGATTGAGGTGCTGGTGTCAGTGCTGCTGATGTCGGTTGGCATTCTGGGGGTGGCGAGTCTGCAGATGTTCTCCCTGAAGGTGAATAGTGAAGCCAATTTGCAGAGCCAGGCCAGCCTGCAGGTAAAAGACATTATTGAGCAGATCCGGTTGAACCCCAGTGACCGCAACGATTTTGCCGTGGAAAGCAGTGGCTGTCGTGAGGGCAGTGTTCCCGGGGGTTCGGGTTTCGCCGGCCAACAGTTGGCCCAGTGGTGCCGTTCAGTGGCAGCTACTCTGCCAGGAGGGCAGGGAAGCGTCACTGTGAATAACGGGGCAGTCACGGCAGAAGTCACCTGGCTTGAACGACGGGATCGGGATGATGTCGTCACGGAAGGTGAAGATGCAAATGAAGATACCCGCCGGGTGCGCTATAGCCTCAATGCGAGAGTCGCCAATGATTAGTGCCAGAAGTGCCCGGCAACGGGGGATGTCACTGGTGGAGCTGATGATCGCCATGTTGCTGGGGCTGATAGTGCTGCTGGCGGTGACCCAGATTTTTGTCGGTAACCGGCAGACTTTTGCCATTACCGAAGCCTCCAGTGAGGTACAGGAGTCAGGGCGCATTGCCTTGCAGCTGCTGTCACGGGCGGTGCGTAATGCGGATTACTGGGGCTGCCTGGAAAATGCAGCCGCAGCTGACAATATTCTCAATGTCAGCACCGTCCCTGGGGATCCTTACGGGTTTGAGCGTGGTGTTACTGCTCTCAGGGCCTCGGAGACAGATGAGAATATTCAGCCAGGTCGTGCAGTGTTAACCCTGGCAGGAATCAACAGCTCCCGCTCTGCCAGCCTCAGTGATGAACAGACCAGTAGCACAAGCACCTTTCTGCAGGCGGCTGATGGTGTGAATTTCAGCAATATTTTTCAGGCCGGGGAGATTCTGGTGGCCAGCAACTGTGAGTTTGCCGATATTTTTCAGGCAGACGCAGTTACTGCGCAGCGCATCACAATCGACCAGACAAGTAGCTTCAGCCCCGGAGTTAGAACGGGCAGTTTGCGTAACAGTGTCAGCAATTACCGCAACGGGCGAGTACTGCCGTTGGCCGGTGAGCGCTATTTTGTCAGGCAGCAAAGCGACGGCCGTTCCGCTCTGATGTTTCAGCCTCTGAATACCCGGGGCGGCAACAGCGGTAGCTTTGTTAACCCCCAGGAGCTGGTATCCGGGATAGAGGAAATGGCCATTCAGCTGGGCATCGACAGTAATGGCAACGGCACCATCGACCGCTGGGAAGATCTGCGGGACGCCAGCGCCGCCAACGCAGCTTCCCACGCGGATGATGCCCTGGGGCTTCGCATCAGCCTGCTGGTCAGTTCCCGTACCGACCAGGTAATGAGTGCTCCCATGGGTTTCTGTTTCCCTGCCTGGGGTGACTGTGGCGACGATGGCAGTGATTTGCGGCTTGCTGATGACCGCCGGTTATACCGGGTCTATAGCAGTTCAATAGGTATTCGTAACCGGCTTTCGGATTAAGCCTGGAGGGGCATATGGACAATCGGCAAACATCGGTCATGGGGCGCACACAAAGCGGGGCAACGCTGATCATGACCCTAATGATCTTGTTGATTGTGTCGTTGCTGGCAATCAGCAGTGCCGAGCGCACCACCCTGCAGGACCGCATGGTGGGGGCCCAGCGGGACGCGGATATTGCCTTTGAAATGGCGGAAGAAGCACTGCGGGAAGCTGAACGAAAACTTATGGATGGCAGCATCACCCTCGGTGATTTTAATGACTCCGGCCCTTTTTACAGTGCCGGCAAGGCACCGGACCCTTTCAAGCGGAATTTGTGGAAGGAAGACAGCAGTTCAGTGGCGACGGCCACAGCTACCCGGGACAAATGGGCGGCTGATTTCGATAAAATCAAAGCCCCCCTGTTTTTTATCGAACGGGTGGGGGACTTGCCGAAAACCGCACAGCCAGGGGACGTGATGGTCACCGGTCGTGAAGACCTGCTGGGGGAAGTCAGTGCCGGCAAAGGTTTAAGGGTGGTGGCTCAGGCATTTGGTGCCAGCGGGAATTCATCGCGAATTCTGGAAGCCTATTTCGGGGCGGATCTCAGGGATTAGTCATAGTGACCCCAGTTAGCGGCACAGACAGGCTTAAAACCCTGCTTCGCCGCAGTTGCAGTTAACCTGGATGGAGTTCAGGCCATGAGTAAGGGCAGAACCAAAAAAATAACAAACCAACATCCCTGGGCAGCAATGCTCTCAGGGGTAATCCTGTTAGTGGCAGGCAGCCTGCCAGTCACTGCCATGGCGGCAGACTCCGATCGTACTTTTTCACGGGTGCCACTATTCCTGACGGATTCGGCCCAGAACAACGTGCTGTTCACCTTTGATGATTCGGCGCTGTTGGACACAGAAGTGGTTCTGGCAGAAACCCAGGGGGCGATTCTTGAGGAAAGCGGGCTTAATGAATGGCTTGGGCTGCTGATTCCCGGACGGACAAGTTTTGGTGCAGACCTCAAAGAAAACCTGTTGGGAGGGATACGCTACGGCTATCTATTCGAGTCGGGGATTAGCGCCTCTTATGATGGCCGACGCATTAACAGCGATATTAACGTTGCGCCGCCCCTGACCTCCTATGGGTTTTTGCGTTCTTCACGCTTTAACCCTCAGTATTATGACCCGGCCGTGACCTATGAACCCTGGCCATACCCTTTCGACAATAACCGGGCTAACAGATACCAGAGTGGTGCACGGAACCCCCTTTGGGACCCTGAGCACAGTTTGCGCTTGTCAGATACCCTGGGTAGCTCCTCAGTCATTGGCCGTGTTCTTGAGGGAGTCGGTGGTCTTCTCGACGGTATCATATCTTCTATTGGTTGTTTCCTGAATCCATTTGCCACTTGCCCGGTTCCCCCTGGTCCACTGTTTGAATTGCAGTACAGTCCGTTCCCGGTATCCTCGGGCTATAACACGGTATTTGACTCGATCCTCAGTACTTCAGATACAGTGTTTACTGAAACCCTGGGGGGAGAGGATGGCCTGAACTTAAGGCTCACCCCGGTAACCAGCTCTTTAGCCTGTTCAATTGACCGTATCAGGCAGCAGTTTGGCTCCCGCCTGGCGGATAGTGATTACAGCAACCGCCTGGTTTGCATGGCCTATGTACCTGCCACCTATTACATTCCCGTTGAAAGTGCCACCTACCGCTGGCGGGGAGATTTCTTCAGCGTTAACAATGGCAACTGTTCCGAGGAAGGCAGCCCGGAAGACTTTGAAGACTTCATCAACCGTTTCGGTAATGACCATGCATTGATTTTCAGGGATGCCCAGAACAACCAGTTCAAAGGCGCCGTAGCCCCAGATGGCACCTGCTTACGTGAAGTGAATCTGGGAAGCGCCAATTCCTATAATGCGGTAAAAGACCAGATTGGCCGTTCCCTGACCGCAGAGCGGCAGAATTTTCAAAACTGGTTTACCTACCACCGCCGCCGCCACCATTCCCTGAGAGCCTCCATGGGGACAAGTGCCAATGAGCTGGATAATGCCAGAGGTGGCCTGATTATCAGTAACAGCACATCTAGGGTCAGCGACATACAGATGCGTGACTTTTCCAAGCGCAGGGTTTCGGATAACGACGGGTTGCGGGTCTTTCTGGAAGAAGCCTACAGCGCCTATAACGGTGCTACCAGCGATCATAGCTCCCAATTGTCATCAGCGCTGACCCTGTCGGGTCAGGCCTATCAGCAGACGGGAAGTGACCGGTTGGTGACTGCCGAGTGCCAGAAAAACTACAGCGTGCTGTTCTCTGATGGCCTGAATACAGACTCGGAGAAGCTGTCTGATATTGCCGACCATTACTATCGCAACCTGAACTTGCCCCTTAGCATTGCCCGTGCGGGGTTTGTGTCTGTTCCTGCTGAGTGCAGAAATCCGAATGTGGCGCCCTGGGTGGACTGTAACCGGGACCCCCATATGAATACCTTTGCGGTGCTCACAGCGATTGCCGGTGAGAGCGTCTTCGGCAGACCCATTGCTGCGGCTGAAGGTCAGACTTACCGGACCCGCCGTAATGCCTATGAGTTTCCCCCAGGCTGGCCGAATCTCAACCTGAAGCCGGGTGATTCCACCCAGATTGATGAGCTGTACCGTGCAGTAGCACTGGGTTTCGGGGAGATGTTCAGTGCCTTTAACCCGAGAGCGGCAGCAGACGGTTTACGCCGTGAACTGACCAGCGCTAACGCCAGTGAATTCGAATCAGTGACTTCCGTGGCAATTGCCCGGGACGAAGCGGTAGCGGGTACCGCCATTTACAGTGCTTCCTTCAATTCCGGTGATTGGACCGGGCGTCTGACTGCCCGGGAGCTGAACCTTAACTGGCAGCAGCGTCTGAGCGCCGGTGAGGCCAGTTCGGCACAGGAAGCCGTGCTGGGGAACTTTCTCTGGGAGGCCGATGCGGGTCAGTTACTGACTGAGCGGGTGGCGGCAAGGGGGCATAATGACCGCACCGTCATTACCAGTAACAATGGACAGGGGATACCTTTCCGCTGGAACAGCATTGTAAATAACAGCCTTATCACCTCGGATCTGTGGCACGACAGAGTCCAAACAAGTGGGTATTGCAACCGCAGCTGCAGAAACAACCGTGATGCAGCAGAAGCCAGGGCAAAGGCAAGGGTGGATTACCTACGGGGTGATCGTAGCAACGAGGGGGGTAATGGTCATAACTTCCGTACCCGCCAGGGCCTGCTTGGGGATATCGTCAACTCCGACCCGGTGTATGTGGGAACGCCTCGCAGAATGTGGCGGGACCTGAACACCGATGCGCCCTTCAGCGATTTTGTTGAAGAGCAGCGTGGCCGCAGTCCGGTAGTGTATGTGGGTGCCAATGACGGCATGCTGCATGCCTTTGACGCCTCCTACGGTGATAATGAGAGCACCTTTGGCGGTGGCCAGGAGTTGTTCGCGTTTATCCCAAGTTTCTCCTACAACAGTTCTTTCAGTGCTGGCATGAGTGAGCTGACCCGGCGGGATTATCGCCATCAGTTCCTGGTGGACCTCACGCCAACCATTGCCAATGCCTACTTTGATGCCAGTACCACGAATAGTGGCACCCAGTGGCATACGGTATTGCTGGGTGGTATGCGTACCGGGGGTAAGGGGCTGTTTGCCCTGGATATCACTAACCCCAGCATCTTCCGGGATGAAGGCAATGCCGATCGCATTTTGATGTGGGAGTTTACCCATAATGATCTGGGCTATATCACCCAGCCGGTGAATGTGGCACCCATGAGCATGAACGGCAGCCTGCAGTGGGTCGCGGTGCTGGGTAATGGTTATAACCCGTCCAGCGGCAGAAGCGGTCTTTTCCTGGTCAGCCTGGAGGGGGATGGCAGCCCCCGGGAAACCCAGTTTATTGAAGTGGATAGCGGCGGCAACGGTCTGACCTCCGATGTGCGCCTGGTGGATGCCAATGGTGACGGGCTCCCTGACCGCATCTATGCCACGGACCGCCAGGGCCGTGTCTGGGCCTTTGAGCCTGAAGGTGACGAGAATGTCCTGGGTGGTGGAGACTGGCAGGTGGCTTTCACCACCAGCAGTGGTAGCCCCAGACCACTATTCCAGGCCACGGATAGTGAAGGTAAAGCCCAGCCCATTACTACCGGCGTCATGGTGGTTCGTCCCAATGCGCCTGACAGTGAGCAGGGATTCCGCAGTGGTGACCTGATGGTGCTGTTCGGTACCGGCAGTTATCTCAGTAATTCGGACCCCCGTAACCGGGATGTGCAATCCTTCTATGCGGTATCAGATAACGGTGATGGGTATGACCTGAACCGTGACGATCTGGACAAGCGGGAGTTGACCGACCGTTCTACCGGCAGCGAGGACCTGCGTGGGTTCAGTAACCTGGGGGTAACGACCAGCTCCCGGAACTGGTTTATGGATTTTGATTCAGCCAGTCCCGCTTCAGGGGAGCGTGTGGTGGAAATGCCGCGAATTGAAGGCAAAACGGTATTCTTCAATACCCTGATTCCGGAGCAGGATATCTGCTCAGCGGGGGGGGAAGGCTTTACCATGGCCATGAACATTGACGGCACCCCGTCCAGGAATGTCTTTGGTGATATTGATGATGTACAGGGTGGGGTGATTGGCTTCAGGCATCGAAGTGGCCTGCTCTCCGGCACCCAGTACATTGGCGGGCTGTTGATCGACAATACCACGGGTATGGTTAAAGACGGGGAAACCCGGGTCACGCGGCTTAATGCGGAACGGGACCAGCGCCTTGGCCGTCTCGGTTGGCAGGAGCTAATCCGCTCACGCTGACAGGTGCAGTGTTTCATGGAATGCCACCCCTGGCGCGGTTAAATAAATGCGTCTTTGTGGGTGGCATTTGCTTGAGGGACGCCCCATTATCGACTATATCTGATAGCAGCGTTTTAACGGTGAGTCGCTGTGTTAGGCTTGTAACCGCTGAATCCAATAATGATAAGAATCCAGGAGACTCAATAATGAAGAAGTTTTCCATGGCCGCAGCGATAACTGCCGCTGCAATGATTGCCCCCGGCTTGGCCGCCGCAGAAACCTCTAACTATATGGCTTTCAAGGGCGGTATCACTGAAGTTCGTGACAACCATTTTGATATAGCCGCAGGCCGCGTCAACAGTAACTATGATACCGGTTACAACGTAGGTTTGGCTGTGGGTCGCCAGTATGCCCAGGGCCGTAATTTCAGTGTGCGTACAGAATTGGAACTGGGTTACCAGGAAGCGGATATCAACAATCACCGTGTAGGTGGAGCCCGTCAAAACGACCCGGATGGCGAGCTCTCCATGCTGACCGGTTTTGTCAGCGTTTACGGTAACCGGGACATGGACCTGATCGATGGCGCCGTATTCATTTTCGGTGCTGGTGCTGGTCTGGCTCAGGTGGAATTCAAGGACTACGGTATCGAAGGACAAGCGGCGCTGATGGATGATGATGATATCAGCTACGGCTTTCACATCACCACCGGGCTGGCTTTCCCGATTACCGACGCACTGACTCTGGAAGGCACTTACCGGTATATTTCCATTGAAGATGTGAAGTTCAGAGCAGTAGACGGCACCTCTACTGAACAACGTGTTGAGTCCCATAACTTTATGGCGGGTTTGCGTCTGGCATTCTGATCAGCCATTCCTCGCTGTTTTATCAAGACCCGGAACACCCATGGTGCTCCGGGTTTTTTTTGGCCATTTACCAGGCGCTCAGGGTTCGCAGCGGCTGGGGGTTGTCTTCAGGCGCAGGTGTGCCCGCACCCCACGGGAAATCCAATCCACAGCAATGTTCAGGGCGGCAGTGATCAGAATCAGCACCATGGCCTGGTCAAAGCGGATGTCCTGTATCGCCCCTTCCACATAAAAGCCCAGGGTATAAATGCCGAGAATGCCGAGTATGGCCGTCTCCCGCATGATGATTTCCCAGCGATAGAACAGAAATGCCAGGAACGGGGCATAGACCCGGGGCAGCACATCGTAGCTGTAGCGGTTAAGGCCTGGTGGGGCATCCGGGCGCAGCTGGAATTCACCGCTCTGGCGTCCAATCAGATGGCCGATAATTCCGGCATTGTGTAACGACAGGGCAATCACCGCAGGCAGCATGGACGGGCCCCACATCTGCAGCAGGATAAAGGCCAGCATGTACTCCGGGGTGGAACGGGCCACCACCAGCAGCACATGGCCGCCAACCCGGCGCTTGGGGCCAAAGAAGTGCCGGGATACCAGGGGGAAGGCCAACAGCGCCAGAATGCCCGTGAGCACCAGGGCCATTTGGGTCAGAATCAGGGTGTTCCAGATGCCCGGTAATGCCTGGTTGACCATAATGTCCCCCAGCCAGGTGAAGGTGGCTTCCCAGCCCTCCCCGCGGCGCAGGGGGGCGGGCACCACATCTTCCGTGAAAAAGCGGGTGACGTTGCCCCACATGATGGGAAAACCGGTTCCCAGAAAGAAGGGCGCTGCCATCAGATACAGGGGTACCAACTTTGGGCGCAGCCACAGGCGCATGGTGGCAATCAGAATATAGAACACCAACAGCAGGGCACCCACTTCTGAGTAGTAGCCCTGGGAAAACGACGACTCCAGGTAGTACCCCAGAGTCGGCAGACCGATAAACCCCAATACCG
>REBR01000255.1 GCA_007692645.1 Halomonadaceae bacterium
TGTATTACTGATTCACGGCCTTATTAAAGTATGCCTTCAATACCAGATCAAGCCCACCACGATTCTTCTTATTGTCCTTAATTTCTATGTGATCGTGATGCTCACGGGAGCAGAGCGGCTCAAAATTGCCTACCTGTTTCTTCTCTGGTCTGTCTATTTCAGGGGCACTTTCAGATATGTGTTTTTTAGCTTTTCTTTGCTATCTCACCTGCAGATTTTCACACTTCTTCCGGCAATAGCGGTGATATATTATTACGACGACTTTATCTCTGTTACCACCCGGCTGAAAATAAAGAAAACCACCCTCATCCAGCTTTCTTTCCTCATTCCCATGTTATTGGCCATGGCAGTATTTTTATGGGAACCCATTTTGTCGAAAGGGTTGGAGTACATGGAAGACTATGGATCTTTTCTGGAACTGCTGAACATCACACTGTTAATTATAATAACCCTGGTGGTGCTTAAAAATAACCGGGTTCGCGCAACCTTGGCGATACTTTCTTTTTTCCCTTTTGTGTTTTTGCTGGGTGGTATGCGGGTAAACATGCTCGCAGTAACAGTGGCTATTTATTTCTTTATGATTGAAAACCGCATGAGCCACCCCGCTGTAATACTGTTAATGCTGTATTTTATTGCAAAATCAGTTGAATTTATTGCGAACATATTTATACATGGAAACGGATTTGCATAGGATTCAAATAACCGATGGAAGCCCCCCCCAGAATACTGGTTTTTGTCCCCTACTATATCCCTGGCTACAAGTCCGGGGGACCCCTCAATAGCATCCGCAATCTGATTGGCCATTTCCATAAGGAATTCGACTTTCTCATCATCACATCAGACCGGGACATTGGGGATACTGAACCCTACCCGGCTATCAGCAGCAACGCCTGGCAACCGGTGGGACAGGCACAGGTTTACTATTGTGCCCCTGAAACCATGACCTTTCGCCACCTCAAACGGTTAATTTCTGACACCCCCCACGACCTTGTTTATCTGAACAGTTTCCTGTCTTTCAGAGCAACCACGATCCCACTGATCTTGCGCCACCTTACATTGATACCCCGGAAACCCGTTGTTCTTGCCCCGAGGGGGGAGCTGTCCCGGGGTGCCACATCCCTTAAACCGTTCAAGAAAAAACTTTTTATCACCGCCGGGAAAATTATCCGTCTCTGGAAGAATATCTTATGGCAGGCGTCATCAGAATTTGAGCAGCGGGATATCATCAGGAAGCTTAACCCCCCGGCAGCAAACGTCTTTGTCGCCAGCAACCTTCCTTCTGTTGTGAGTGATTGCCCTAACAGCAGCCCTTGCCGGCCTTTTAATCCCCCCTTACGCCTGTTGTTTTTATCCCGCATCTCGCCACTGAAAAATCTGGATTTCGCGTTGCGTTGCCTCAAGGAGGTGGTGAACCCCGCCACCTTCTCGATTTATGGCCCTATCGAAGACAGAAAGTATTGGTCAAAGTGCCTGTCCCTTATCAAGGAACTGCCCGCTCACTTGAGGGTCCACTATGAAGGTCCCGCCAGCCCCCTGGATGTGCCGGCGATCATGGCAAAGCATCATTTATTCTTTTTCCCTACCCGGGGGGAGAACTACGGCCATGTGATCTCGGAAGCTATTTTTGCCGGCACACCGGTGCTGATTGCCGATACCACCCCCTGGCGTAATCTGGCGGCAAAGGGCATAGGCCGGGATTTACCGTTACAGGAGAGCAGGGCTTTCGCGGAGTATATCGATCAGTTTTCCCAGCTGACCGCCACCGAGTATGCACAGATGCACCGCCGGGTGATGGCTTATTCCCGTGAATTACAGCGGGATAATGGGGACATTGAAGCCAACCGCCGCCTGTTTTATTCCGCCCTGGGGCTTACTCCCCCCTGATGACCTGGCCGCCGGCACATGCAATTTCTGTTAGTCACCCAGTATTACTGGCCCGAACCCTTTCTCATCCATAGCCTGGTTGAGCACCTGGTTAAGCAGGGGAATGGGGTTACCGTTCTCACTGGAAAGCCCAATTATCCCGACGGCAACGTCTTTCCCGGCTACCAGCAGCAAGGGTTGCAGGAAGAGGATTATAAAGGTCTTGCCAGGGTTGCCCGGGTGCCCCTCCGGCCCCGTAACGGTGGTGGCGGTAAAAATCTGCTGCTGAATTATCTGTCGTTTATAACCTCTGGCCTGCGTTACTTTCCAGGGCTGGTTAAAGGCCAGCACTTCGATGTCATTCTGGTGTTCGCCCCCTCGCCCATTACCAGTGCCATTCCGGCTATCTGGCTCAAGTGGTTAAAAGGCACCCACCTGGCAATCTGGGTGCAGGACCTGTGGCCAGAAAGCCTGGGGGCCACGGGTTTTGTCCGCAGCCCCTTGTTACGCCGGGTTGTGGGTTGGCTGGTGCGTGGCATCTATGCCTGCACTGACACCTTATTGATCCAGTCCAGGGCCTTCCATGAGCCGGTAGCCCGTTACGCAAACCGGGAAAAAATCGTCTACTACCCCAACGCTTTTGCCCTCTCAGGCACGGAGTCCTCTGATGCTGACCCCTTGCCCCCTGAACTGGCTGAGGTACTGGATAACAGTTTTTGCGCGGTGTTTGCGGGGAACCTGGGGACCGCCCAGTCCATCGAGACACTGGTGAAGGCGGCGGTTCATCTGCAAAAACACCCTCAGTGTAAGCTGGTGCTGGTGGGTAGTGGCTGCATGCTGGACTGGGCAAAAGCCCGGAAAGCCGAGCTCGGCCTGGACAATCTGATCCTGGCCGGGCGTTACCCCATGTCGATGATGCCGCAGATTTTTGCGCGGGCCGGGGCTCTCATCGTGAACCTGAGAGGTGACGAAATCTTCTCTTATACCGTGCCGAGCAAGCTTCAAGCTTACCTGGCCGCCGGGCGGCCCATCATTGCTGCCCTGAACGGGGAAGGGGCGCGCATTGTACTGGAGGCCGGCGCCGGAACAGCCTGCCCCGCTGAAGATGCAGTGGCAATGGCTCACAGTATTCAATCCATGGCGGAACTGACACCCGGTGAACGGGATCGTATGGGGGCAGCGGGCAAAGACTATTTTCTGCAGCACTTTGAAATCACCGCTCAGGCAAAACGCCTGGTAGACATACTGGACCGCCGAATGGCTAATAACCAAAGGAGTGGTAACTGATGCGCGTACTGGTACTGGGCGTCACTGGCATGCTGGGTAATGCCCTATACCGGTATTTATGCCAGGACCGCGACCTGGAGGTGTGGGGCACACTGCGCAGTGACCGCGGCAAAGGCTATTTCCCGGAGCCATTGCAGGCCTGCCTGGTCAGTGGCGTTGACGTGCTGAACCTGGATTCCCTGACCCAGGTGATGCTCCGTAGCAAGCCCCAGGTGGTTATCAACTGTGTGGGTATGATCAAGCAGTTAGCCGGTGCCGATGACCCCCTGGTGGCCTTGCCCCTGAACAGTTTATTACCCCACCGGCTTGCCAGGCTGTGCGCCATTGCGGGTAGCCGCCTGGTGCATATCAGTACGGATTGCGTGTTCTCCGGGCGCAGGGGGGGCTATACCGAGGCGGATACCTCCGATGCCCAAGACCTGTACGGTAAATCCAAATACATCGGCGAAGTGAATCACCTCCCCCATGCCATTACCCTTCGCACCTCGATCATCGGCCACGAACTGAATTCAAACCTTGCCCTAGTGGACTGGTTTCTCTCCCGGGAAGGGGAAGTCATGGGTTATGCCAATGCCCTGTTTAGCGGCCTGCCAACCATAGAATTAGCCCGGGTTATTCAACAGTACGTGCTCCCCAATAACCAACTGCAGGGGCTTTACCAGGTGGCGTCAGAACCCATCGACAAGCTGGCACTTCTGCGCCTGGTGGCCAAAGAGTATGCAAAGGACATTGTGATACACCCGGATGAGCGGGTTTGCATTGACCGGTCTCTGGATGCGACCCGGTTCAGCCAGGCCAGTGGCTATGTGGCGCCCCAATGGCCGGTGCTGGTTAAGCGGATGAAACACAGCCGTGACAACGACTTCATGGTGGTCTGACCACAAAAGAGCGGCGGTATGCCTTATGTTTGAAGACAAAGTTCTGATGATAACGGGTGGAACCGGTTCATTTGGCAATACCGTTCTGCAGCGCTTTCTTTCTACCGCGGTAAAAGAGATTCGTATTTTCAGCAGGGATGAGAAAAAACAGGAAGACATGCGCATTGCCTTGGCCAATCACAAGGTGAAATTCTACCTTGGGGATGTGCGGGACTACGAAAGCCTGTTTCAGGCCATGATCGGGGTGGATTATGTGTTCCATGCCGCGGCACTCAAGCAGGTGCCTTCCTGTGAGTTTTACCCTGTGGAGGCGGTTAAAACCAATGTTAACGGCACTGAACATGTGTTGAACGCAGCCATCGCCACCGGGGTTAAACGGGTTGTGGTGCTCAGCACCGACAAGGCCGTTTATCCCATCAACGCCATGGGCATTACCAAAGCGTTGGCAGAGAAGGTCATGGTGGCAAAGTCCCGGATGATTCCGGACTCCGGCCCCATCGTTTGTGCCACCCGCTATGGCAATGTCATGGCCTCCCGGGGCTCGGTGATTCCGCTGTTTGTGAAGCAGTTGAAAAACCGCCAGTCCCTGACCGTGACTGACCCGAACATGACCCGCTTCCTGATGTCTCTGGAGGATTCCGTAGACCTGGTTCTGCACGCCTTTCAGCACGCCAGGCAGGGGGACATTTTCGTGCAGAAAGCCCCCGCCTCCACCATTGCCGACCTTGCCATCGCCCTTACGGAGCTCTTCCATGGGGATCAGCCGGTTAAAATCATCGGCACCCGCCACGGTGAAAAGCTCTATGAATCCCTGGTTTCCCGGGAAGAAATGGCCAAAGCCCAGGTGCTGGAGCGGTATTACCGCATACCTGCCGATAACCGGGACCTTAACTACAACACCTTTTTTGTGGAGGGCGTGCAGCATGCTGCTGAGCTGGATGACTACACGTCTCACAATACTAAGCGTTTGGATGTTCAGGAGATCAAAGCCTTGTTGCTGACACTGGATTACATCCGCCAGCAGCTCAATGGACCTTAAATGGGGACAGAAAAATGGGGACAGAAAAATGGGGACAGACCACGTTTTTTGAAGTGCCAAAAACGTGGTCTGTCCCCATTTTTCTATCCCCATTTTTCTGCCCATTTTTCTGCCCGGGAGCAACCCCATGCGCAAAATCATGACCTTGGTAGGCACCCGCCCCGAACTGATCAAAATGAGCCGGGTTATAGCCGAGCTGGATAAGCAGGTTGAACACATCCTGGTGCACTCCGGGCAAAATTACGACTATGAACTGAATCAGGTGTTCTTCGATGATCTGGAGATTCGCAAGCCTGACCACTTTCTTGCCGCCACCGGTGAAAGTGCCGCAGCCACCATCGCCGATATCATTGCCAAAGCCGATGCACTCTTTGCCCTGGAGCAGCCAGAGGCCCTGTTACTCTACGGCGACACCAACACCTGCCTGGCCGTCATCGCCGCCAAACGCCGTAAAATTCCCGTTTTCCATATGGAGGCCGGCAACCGTTGTTTTGACCAGCGGGTGCCGGAAGAGCTGAACCGTAAGGTGCTCGATCACCTGAGTGACCTTAACCTGGTGCTCACGGAACATGCCCGGCGCTATCTTCTGGCTGAAGGTATCCCCCCGGAAACCATTATCAAAACCGGCTCCCACATGGAGGAAGTGCTGGCCTATTACATGCCGCGCATCCTCGCCTCTGAGGTACTTAAGAAAGCCGGTGTTGAGGAGGGGAAGTTCTTTATCGTCAGTGCCCACAGGGAAGAAAATGTAGATACCCCGGAGAACCTCCGGGATTTAATGGAAACATTGCGAGGCCTGGCTGACGAATACCAGTACCCCATTATCGTCTCTACCCACCCACGCACCCGAAAGCGCCTGGAAGCTTCCAGTGAATCACTCCACCACCCCCTGATCCGCTTCCTGAAACCCTTCGGCTTGCTGGATTATATGAAACTGCAGATGTCTGCCTTTTGCGTGCTTTCCGACAGCGGCACCCTTACGGAGGAAGCCTCACTGCTCAGCCTGCCTGCCATAACCCTACGCAATACCCATGAACGCCCTGAAGGAATGGACCAGGGAACCCTCATCATGAGCGGCCTCAAAAAAAACCCCGTAATGGACGCAGTGCGGGTAGTCACCAGCCAGCACAACCGCGACCACAGAGTCATTCCTGTAATCCCGGATTACCAGGCCGGCCCCGTGTCGAAACAGGTGGTCAGGGTGGTGCTCAGTTACACGGATTATATTAACCGCACTGTCTGGTCAAAGCCTTAAATGGGGACAGACCAGAATGGCACTGACTTAAGCCCCACCTTGCTGAAACCCATACAACGCCTTCCCACCTGTGGGAGCGGCTATAGCCGCGATGCCTTTCGAAGCCATAACGAATTCCCTGCCAGAGTTCCTCTGCCCCCTTTAAGACCCCGATTTTAACTCAGCCACCAGTCCCTTTATGTCCTCGCAGTTTTTACTCAAAATACAGTAAACCTTCACCCCACCACACAGGAGAAATACCCGGTCAGGCTTTTCATAAAGTCTGATGCTACCAATCGGGTACGACTTCCCGCCCACCAGAACACTCTCACCCATAAACTCCATCGTTATTTCTTCCTGGTCATCAAAATAAGCTGAAATATGCCCCCCATACAACATGTACAGATAGAGCATCGGAACCAAAGCGCCAATGACCAGAAAAACACCCCCAAACTGAATAATCCGGTCTGTTAAACCCGTTTCAACCTGCGGGTCTGGCAGCAAATAGAATAATGAGAAGAAGAACAGACTCAAGAGAAACACAAAGCCAATAAACAGCCCTCTGCCGGCCAGCGTTCGGGCGAAGAAAAATACTGAGGCTTTATTCTTATCGTATTTTGAGGACTTGAATGTGTACACCATTAATTAGATCCCCATTTAAGCTTCCAAAAAACGCCATAGACCCAGCATTAGACCCATGGCGACCAGTAGACAGATTGCGAGGTACAAGCAGAAAACAACCGGATTCTTCCGGGCACGTATGGGCGCGGAAGACCAGGGGGTGAATCTGCCGGTGTAAACCGACGAGAGGATTATCCCCAAGAAAATGGTCAGGATAAGTGCTGCCATCACGATAGGCAGCACTATATGGCCCTTGCAAAAAGTACGGCAAATACCGCTAATACCAGGTAACCGGCCATTCCCAGGTAAAAATAGTGTCCTTCGGAGTCCCGATCAACCATTCGTCCCCCGAAGAACAGCCTTCCAGAAGGGACTGCCCATAGGCTTGCTGCAACCAGGCAGACTGATAATAAATAGAGCAGGCTCCCCATTAGATTCTCCAGGCACCAGCGGTCACTAGGGCTATCGCGAAACAGAGCATTATCATAAAGGCAGAAAACAAAAAGGGGTTATCCCTGAAGATAACCGGGTCTTTTGACCAGGGCGTAATTTTCCCTTTTGCCAGACAGGCTATCAAGACCATGAGTAGCAGAACGCATGCTAAAGCCGCGAGCGAGTTTACCAACGTCATGAGCTACTCCCTTGAGTGAATCAGTTACACGCCTGTTATCTCAACTCTGATGAAAATCAAAACGCAGAGAAGAATAACAACACAGGTCATATCAACCCAGTAACTCTTTGGACTCTGTTTTCGCTCTTTCCATCTGCCCGCTACATAACATTTTCCCATCACAAGAAACGCTAGTAGCAAAGCAGCTACAAAAAAAATAGAGACATCAATACTCAAAATTACCGGGTTCACTTTTTTGCCATTTCATTGGTGCTTGAAATATGGGAATTAAATGGGTTCACATCCATTTTATCCAAATTCAGTATATGCCACTAAGGCCCCTGCCAAGAGAAAGGTCACCCACACCAACAAAATGCCAAACTCAAATGCAGGCCGCCTGGGACAGGTCATTTCGGGTAAAAGCCGGCACACGCTGATCTTTATGCTGTCGCCCACTTTTTTATTGGGGGACAGGCCATGAGCTAAGAACAGACTCTGCCTGGTGCCAGCTCTTTGCTTCGCTCCTGTGGGGTATTCATACTGCACACGGCGCTTTTTTCTGGGGCCGACAACGCCATTTTTAGCTTGGGTCCACTTATCTACGTGCGTTACTCTACCCATACGCACCGGCCAGGTCAGATACCAGGCGTAGATAG
>REBR01000133.1 GCA_007692645.1 Halomonadaceae bacterium
CCAGCCTTCATGATCTGGACGGTAGACAAAGCTCTTTGCGGAAGCCCCCCAGCCACCAATGACATACAGGCGACCACCATGGCTGACCATGCGATGCCCCCAGCGGGCTTCCGGCAGTGATGGCAGTGCCTGCCAACCCTGGGGGTCCCCGGGCAGCCAGCGCCAGACGGTGCGGCTGCCTTGCCAGGGACTGCCGGACAGGGTTTCCGCACCGCCGGAAAGCACTGCAGCCCCCTCCAGCTCCGCAGCCGCTGCATGGTGCCGGGGAGCAGGTAAAGAGGGGCCCGGTGACCAGGTCTTCCGGGTGACGTCAAACACCTGTACATCATCCACCACTGTCCCGAATCCGCTAATGCCAGACATCACTACCAGCAGATCAGTATCCTCCTGCCGGGGCAGGGACAGGGTGGCCAGCTCACCAAATGCCTGGGGCAATGGTGGCCCCAGCACCCAGCCCTCACGGGGTTCCGGACCGGGACTGGTTAACCACAGCCCGGCCAGCAGCAGTAACAACAATGCCAGCAGGCTGGCCAGTAAATAGCCCAGAAGTACCAGAATTGCTTTCATTGCCCCCCCTGTTTCCTCCCTGAGTGAGGTAACAGGTATACCATGAAAGCATAGACCCCAGCCTGATATCAGTTAACTTCAAACGCCCTTGGTGCGATCGGGCAGTTAAGGCAGAAGTGCTGCGGCCTGCTCACCTCATTGGCCGCATCAATCACGTGCAGATACTGGTCCTGACCTTCAGCAGATTCAGGCAATTGCAGTGTGATGCTGCCATCCTCCCACTCCGTGGGTACCAGATGGGTTATCCGGGTGGCCTTAGTGAGATCAACGGAGTCTGTCACCACCACCCTTGCGTTGGCGTTATCCCCTACCGCCACATAGATGTTGTCATAGACCCGTTTAATCGCTGCCTCACCCTGACGCAGCCAGCCGTTGAATTTGATCCGGTCCCAGTAAGGGGGAACACCGTCACTGCTCTGGTCACTCATCAGGCCACCCTCCCGATGATTGGTGATGGCGGCATTTTTATTGACGAAGGCAAAAAATCCGTCGGCATCACCGTAGGGGTCTTCCGGGTTCAGCTTGCCATGGAACATCATGGTGACCCAATCGTTGTAAGCCCAGTTGTCTCTTAATTCTTTCTGGGAAAAGCCGGGCCTCATAGCGGTTTCATTGCCGGCAATGATGAAGTCACCCCCCGTCCAGCCTGGAATGTACATATCATGACCTGCCGCCTCGCCCCGGCTGTCCAGGGAATACTGGGTGTTGTCACCACGCTGGCCAAACATCATCCAGGCATCTTTTGAGGAGGAGTTAGGGGATAACTCATTACCGCTCACTGCCCCGGGGTAAGCCCCTTCGTCTTTGATGTCAAAACTGAAAAACACCTCCTGAAACTGCTTCAAACCGTGCATTCCGCTATCATCCTGGACGCCGAAAACCAGATTGGTACGGGTATCTGCTTCAGTGTCGAAAACCACCAGGCCCACATCTTCCCCACCATCTGCGCCGCTACTCAGGGAGCCGCTGCCACCGCTATTAACCCACTGGCCAATATCCGGGCTCAGGTTCAGTCTGTTGTCATCCCCCACCTGGGTGTTTTTGAAGCTTTCATAAAGCACCACATTGGGACCCTGACCAAAGCCAGAGCCGCTGATCTGTACCAGCCCTGAATCGTTGATGCGTAATGAGTCAACTTGCGGAGCGGCGATACTGATTGAAGACAGGGCCAGTGCCATGGGGGTGGCAATAACCAGGGACAGTGAAAAAGACTTTTTCATGAAGGGAACCTCCTGCCGGAAGCAGCCACAGCCCTTGCCGGGAGCAAACACCAGCAGTGGACTTAGGACGCTAATAGTTGTTGTGGAGCAGGCATTTACAGCCATACAGCACGTGAAAAACGAGGTCTTTATGTCATTTAAGGCCAGCCATCACAAATTACCTTTTGGTGAAATAGCGTACAGCAGTAAGCCGCTGACAAATGTACGTTATGCAACACTCAACCAGAGCCAGTAATAGCAGTGGGGAAGCCGCAAAAAAAACCGCACACAGTTGGCTCAGAAGCATACACAGGGAAAGGTTACGGTCATTACTACCAAGGGTAGAGAGGGAGACAATCAGGGTGAGATTGAGCCTGGGTTAGCAACCAGGGCTCAATGCATTCTCAGGCTAACTAAGGAATCCGCAGTATGACCGAGCAACCCCCAGAGGCCCAAGGGTCTGCTAAACCAGATCTGGTCATGATTCACGGCATGTGGAGCACCCCAGCGGTTTTTGCCGAAATGGGTGAATACTTTGAACAGCAGGGGTATCGGGTGCATATTCCGGCGCTGCCCGGGCACCGGCCCATGGTGGAAATGGACGAAAGCGCCCGTATTTCACTCAAGCAGTGTGGCATCAACACCTATGCTGCCGCCATTGAGCAACTGGTTCGCAGCCTGCCCCGACCGCCGGTGCTGATTGGCCACTCCATGGGGGGGCTGATCGCACAGATGGTAGCAGCCCGGGTGCCAGTAGAACGACTGATCCTGCTGTCATCAGCAGCCCCAGCCGGCATCAACAGCTGGGCCTGGTCCGTGGTCAGAACCTTTGGCCATAACCTGTTCAAGTTCCCCCTCTGGAGGTCCCTCACTGAGGTGGGTCCGGCCAATATCCGCTATGGCATTGCCAATAGCCAGACCCCGGCAGTGCAGCAGGACATCCACCAGCTGACCACCTACGAATCAGGACTGGCCTCATTTCAGATCGGCATGTGGTTTCTGTTCAGAAAGCCCCTGACCCGCCTCGACCCGGAGGCTGTGGGCTGCCCGGTGCTGTTGCTGTCTGGCCAGCAGGACCGGATAACGCCGATAACCGTGCAACGAAAAATTGCCCGCCTGTATAAGGACAAGGCCACCCTGATTGAACTGCCAGGGCTCTGCCACTGGACCATCGCAGGCCATGGTTTAGACACCGTAACAGGGCACATTAAGGAGTGGCTGGCCAGGGACGGTTAACAGCTCAGCCTGATGTCTGGAACCACAGTAAGATAGGAATTGAAGCCATAAGAGTTACGTTATAACATATCACTTGTTCTGAAAATTACCGCCCCCCACAGCAACTTTTCAAATCAGGTTATAAGGTCCAGCAATGACGCAACAGTCTGACTCCCTGACAACCCCTCTCGCCGTATTCAGCCCCCATCAGGACTGCCTGCCGGAAATTTTCCGGGAAGAGATCAATCTGGCGGTATGGGAGCGGCCGGTCTCACAGCCCTGCAGCCACTTTGCCCAGGCATTTACCCGCAGGACTGGCAGCATGGAGCGCTTTATGAGCCTGTCCAAAGAGGACAGTGCCGCTTCCGCCCTGCCTCAATGGGCCCTGGAGTTGGAGGGTGCCGACGCCTTTGTGGCTGATGTGGATGAGCTGATTGCCATGTTCAGCTGTCTGTTTGAACCGGAGGCGGTGGGGCTGCGG
Source organism: Halomonadaceae bacterium (assembly GCA_007692645.1). Taxonomy (GTDB): domain Bacteria; phylum Pseudomonadota; class Gammaproteobacteria; order Pseudomonadales; family Oleiphilaceae; genus REBR01. The sequence goes on from REBR01000133.1 coordinate 3,463, forward strand.
CTGCATGTGCTGCAACGAACCATGTGTCCGCGCTTTCACGTGGACCAGGTCGCCGCCCGTATGATCTGCACCTACCAGGGTGCCGGCACCCAATGGCTGCCCGAAGCCCTGGTAAAACGCCCGGGCACCCCGGGGCCCTTGCCGGCACAGCCGATTAAAGACCAGGACATCCGGCAGATCGCCACCGCAGCCGTGGCCATACTCAAAGGCGAAGCCTGGGAGGGCAATGAAGGCCGGGGCCTTATCCACCGCTCGCCGCCACCGGAAGATAAACCCAGGCTGGTGGTGGGGCTGGACTGGCTGTAATCCCTTGGCCTGGCGGCATGCTCTCCCTTGACGGCAGTATCAGGTGATCTCTGCAGCGACACGTTCGCCGGAGAGAATGGCGCCCTCGATATAACCGTTCCAGCGTGTGGCTGTTTCGGTGCCCGCCCAGTGCACCCGGCCCAGGGGCTGACGAGCGCTGACGCCGACACGGCTGATTAAGCCGGGACCAGGCACTCCGGCATAACAACCTCGCGACCACTGCTCCGTGCTCCAGGCATGGTCGATATAGCGCTCCGGAGCGAGGGCCTGGTCGCCAAAGAAGCGGCCCATGCAAGCGAGCACCGCCTGGCGCCGATCCTCCTCATTCTGCTCTGCCCAGTAGCCTGCCTCACGGCCTTCAATAAAGCCCAACAGGATCCCCTGTGTGCTATCCGGTGGGGTGCCATCAAAACTCACATGCAAGGGCCCCTGGTCGCCGGCTGCGGAGCCGGACAAGCCCTGCTCCCGCCAGAAGGGTTTCGGGTAGACTGCAAAACACTTGATAACCCGGCCCGGCACCATGCCGGCACACCATTCCCGGCGGGCCTCCGGCAGACCGGGGCGAAAATCCACTTCCAGGGTCAAAGCCGGTGGCAGGGTGCTGATCACTCGATCCCCACGGAAGACACCGTCATCAGTGTGCACACTGACGCCATTGCCATCCTGCTCCACAGCCCGCACCGGGGTGTTCAGACGAATGGCACAGCCATCAGTACGCAGCTGTTCAGCCCAACTCTCGGCCAGCCCCTGCATGCCGCCGTCGATGCGGTCCTGCTGGGCGCCGCCGGCGGATGAGGTCAGGTTTTCCAAACCGCCACCGCTGCGCATGTAAAACAGCCCATGCAGCAGGCTGATGTCATCCGGGTGGGCGGCAAACACCGCCTCCACGGCCACTTGCATCATCAGCCGGGCCCGTTGCTGTTTCAGGTTGCGACGCATCCAGTCGCCAATGCTCTGCTGATCCAGTCTCGCCCCCTGTTTCGCGTCCCAGGGCGCCTCAAGGGGTATGCGTTTTGCCAACCATTCCAACCGGGCAAAGCCCCAGGACAAATTCAACAACGCCAGTGGCCCCAGGCTGGTGGGGATCAGGCCCCGGTAGCGGCGGTGCTTGCCATCCAGATGCAGGACATTGCGGCCCTGGGTATACATCGGCCAGAGTCGTTTGCCGAACCGTTCGATCAAGCCATACAGACGATCCTGCCCTGGCCCGGCCCATTGGCCGCCGATATCCAGCCACAGGCCCTGGTCGAAGTGATCGGTGCGGGTGCGGCCGCCGATGCGTTCACGGGCCTCCAGGATCATAACGGACTTGCCGCGAGCCCGCAGCGCGGCAGCGGTGGACAGGCCGGCGTAACCAGCACCCAGTACAATGATTTCGCTGTCAGTCATGACGATCAGGGCTCCTTGACGAGTGTCTGTACCATGGCTTTTAACCCGTTCAACAGTACACTAGGAGAAATGCCGTATTCCACGGTGAGGAGATTCGTTAATGAGTGCAGGACGCCACTTCCTGAAAGCCATGCAGGCACTGAGCCATCTGCTAATGGGACTCTGTTTGTCTGTAGGCCTCGCCCAGTGGGCAAGCGCCGCAGAGGAAAAGCCCCCCCACTGGGGACTTACCCTGGAGGCCGGCCCAGCCTGGTTCTCACGCAACGATGCCCGGATCCCCAATGATGCCCAGGGGGATCGGTTTGACGTCACCGATCTTTCCGGGTCTGGAGCCACCCCCTCGTTCAGGATCAATCTCGATTATCACTGGGACCAATACCACAGTGTTCGCGCCACCTACGCGCCGTTGCGAATTGCGGGCACGAACGTTCTGGGTGATGACACACGCTTTGCCGGTGAGCTGTTCGAAGCGGGAGAGCCCACCAAAGCCACATACATCTTTAATACTTACCGTCTCGGCTATCGATACACCTGGCATGAGAGCGACCGCTGGCAGACCCGCGTCGGTGCGAGCCTGCTGATCCGCGACGCGAACATTCGACTTCAGCAAGGTAACACCGTGGCGGACGACCCGGATCTGGGGGTCGTTCCCCTGCTCAGTTTACAGATCACCCGCTTTCTATCCCCACGCTGGTCTGCAGAACTGGATGTAGAAGGGCTGGCCGCACCCCAGGGGCGGGCGTTTGATGCCGCACTGGCGGCGCAGTATCAATGGCACCCCAACATCACTACTCGTGTGGGTTATCGCACTCTGGAAGGTGGCGCCGATAATGACAGCGTCTACACATTCGCCTGGGTGCATTACCTCTTTGCCGGGCTGCGGTTAGCGTTCTAAATCAGCCTGGATAATAGATGCCGAATTCCACCTTGCACAATGGCTTTCTATGGTAGCATTCCGTTTAATTCCATCGATCCGGCTCAGCGCTTTTCCACGGGGTGTTTCGGCGTGCAAAGTGCCAGTACAGGTGGAGGACATTGCATTCAATCCCCAGACAGTCGGAGTAAAGCACGATGGGTAGAGAACAGAAAAGCAATAAAGAAACCAAGAAGAAACCTGCACTGACCGCTAAAGAGAAAAAAGCGCAAAAGCAGGAAAAAAAGGAATCACAGCACTAAGCTAGTACTGCTCAGGGCCTGTGAGCGCCCTATCACAGATGGGTCAATGCATTGTGCAATTGGCCCCATTTCCCCAGCTCAGCCATTGCCCATTGATGAGAGTCCATTCATTTTTAATGGTCACTCCAGATTTGAGCAACTGCGATGTCCAATAAAAACAAGAGTACCCATGCCCACTTTTCCCGCCGAACCTTCCTCGGCCTGTCCGCCCTCAGTACTGCCTCAGCCCTGGGACTGACCACGGTCAGCCTCGGCACTCCCGGCCAGGCACAAGCCAGCTGGTTTTCCCGACCCTGGTTGGCCCAACCCCACAAACCGGAGCCTATTGCCAGCCACTACAGCGCCATTGTGGTGGGCAGTGGTTATGGGGGGGCCGTCGCCGCCCTGAGGCTGGGTGAGGCCGGCGTGGACACACTGATGCTGGAAATGGGTATGCTCTGGAATCAGCCCGCCTCGGATGGCAATGTCTTCTGCAAAATGAGCTCTCCGGATGGCCGGGCCATGTGGTTCCGGGATCGCACTGAGGCACCACTGGACCGCATCTTCGGACTGGATCTGGTCAACCGAAATATCGAGCACTACCCCGGGGTACTGGACCGGCTGAATTATCCGAATATGTCCGTTTACCTGGGCCGGGGGGTGGGCGGCGGCTCCCTGGTCAACGGCGGCATGGCAGTGGTGCCGCGGCGGGATCTGCTGGAGCGGATACTGCCGGATGTCTCCACGGCCGAGATGTATCAACACTATTTCCCCAAAGCCAGTGCCATGCTGGGGGTGAACAGCGCCTCCCGGGCACTGCTGGATTCCCGCTACTACCGGTTCACCCGGGTTGGTCAGAGAACGGCTGAGCGGGCGGGATTTCGTATGGTGGATGTTCCCGGCGTCTACGATTTCGACTACATGCTGCGGGAAGCCCGGGGCCAGGCTCCTCAATCCGGCCTGGATCAGGAGGTCATCTATGGCAACAATGCCGGCAAGCAGACCCTGGACAAAAACTACCTCCCTGCCGCTCTGGGAACAGGCCATGTGACCCTGCGCGCCATGACCCGGGTCACGGGGATACGCACGGACGCCAATGGCACCTACTATCTCGCCCTGGAAACCATTGATGTGAACGGCACAGTGACGGAAACCCGGGAAATTTCCTGCCAGCAACTGTTTCTGGCAGCCGGTTGTGTCGGCACCACGGAGCTGTTGTTACGGGCCAGAGAAACCGGCACCTTGCCGGAATTGAATGACCAGATCGGACTCGGCTGGGGTAATAACGGCAACTTCATGGCCGCCCGGGGCAATCGTCTGCTGGATTATACCGGTGCCCGCCAATCCGGGTTTCCCATCAGTGGCATCGATAACTGGGACGACCCCCGCAACCCCGCATTTGTGGAAATTGCCCCCCTGCCCACTGGCTTCGAAACCTGGGCCAGTCTTTATCTGGCCATTACCGACAACCCTGAGCGGGGCCATTTCAGCTACGACCGGGCTCAGGACAAAGCCATTCTGCATTGGGCTGCCCACCAGTCCCGCCCGTCCTACGAAATGACCACCGCAGTACTGGACCGGATCAACGACGCCAACCGCACCGACTACCGCCGCGGCCTGTTTGCCGGCAACCGGTTCTATGCCGATAACTTCACCTATCACCCCCTCGGCGGCTGCCTGCTGGGCAAGGCCACGGATGACAGGGGTGGCGTGCGGGGCTACCAGAACCTGTTTGTGATAGACGGCTCCCTGCTGCCGGGAAATGTGGGGGTCAATCCTTTTCTGACCATTACGGCCCTGGCGGAACGCAATATGCACCACATCCTCAAGGGGTCCAACTGAGTCATTCAGAGCAGAGGGGACACT
>REBR01000124.1 GCA_007692645.1 Halomonadaceae bacterium
GACGACAACTGGGATTTCCGGATTGAATACGACTTCGCAGAAGAGGGCGTCAGCGCCAACGATGTACGTCTGCGCTATCGTCTGCCTGCCGGTCGCCTGATTATTGGTCAGACCAAGGTGCCCATGGGCCTGAACGAACTGACCAGCTCCAACAGCATGACCTTTATTGAGCGTGCCTCCAACAGCAACGTTATTGCGGATTCACGCCGCCTGGGTCTGAGCTACCATCTGTCCCAGAACAACTACACGTTCCAGACCATGGTTTACAGTCGCGCCATTGGTGATAGCAAGCAGGCAGGTGATTCACAGATCGGTGCCGCTGGCCGCTTTGTCTTCAACCCCATCATGCAAGGCACCGAAATGCTGCACCTGGGTGCTTCTATTGCGGTTGAAGACTTTGCCGACCAACGGGGAGCCAGCTTTAGCGACCGCCCTGAATCCCGCCCTGCCGGTGCTCGCCTGATCGGCACTGGTGACCTGGAAGATGCCACCGGTACTTTCAAGTATGGCCTGGAAGCCGCCTATAAAAACGGCCCCTTCTCCATGGAAGCGGAATACCTGAGCGTCGATGTTGACCGTGCGGATAACAGCGACCCAAGCTTTGACGGTTACCACATTCAGGCCAGCTATGTGCTTACCGGCGAATCCCGCAGCTACAGTGGCGGCAACTTCGGTGGCATTCGCCCCTCAAGCCCCGGCGGTGCCTGGGAAGTGGCAGCTCGTTTCAGCTCTATTGATCTGGACGACAGTGGTGTAACAGGTGGAAAGCAGGAGAACATTACCCTGGGCCTGAACTACTATGCCAACGCCAATGTGCGCTTTATGGCCAACCTGATCCGTGCCGACATTGAGGGTGGCACTGCCGGCGAAGATGAGACTGCCAACATTGCCCTGCTGCGGGCTCAGTACAGCTTCTGATCCAGCGTTATTGGCAAGACTTTTGAACCCCGCAACTGCGGGGTTTTTTTATGGGTCTGCAACAACAATGACCAACAACTGTGGGAGCGGCCATGGCCGCGATCGGGCCATAGGGCATAGAGGTGAGACAGATCCGGTGTATTGGGTGGAGATACAGCGATATCTGGTTCTTTGGCGTGGCCGGGGAAGGATCGCGGCTATAGCCGCTCCCACAGGGGGGGGTGGAGTTGGGCAAGGGTGTAGGCTGATGCATTTTTTGCCGGGCAATAACCCGTTAGTGCAGTGCCAGGGCCAGCTGCAAAGGGGCAAGAGCGGCAATGGATTGCAATGCCTGACGGGGGGAGGTGCCGGCATCCCGGTGTTGCAGCAGTTCATCCATCACTGACTGCCACAGGGAAGCCTCACCGGCAGCGCTGGCGCAATCCTGCAATTGATGGTGTAACGCCAGGGCCTCTTCCCAGCCGTCCTGCTTATCCCGCAGCCAGTGCACACTGAGGCCGTGGAGCCAGGTATCCACCGGATCGTCAGATACCGAGTCGCTGATACGGGGATGATACAGGCCCGCCAGGTAATAGCCCTGCTCAGCCTTGCTGATGGTATTGAGAAACAGGGGCACCTGCTGGCTTAGTTGCAGGGCCAGTTGCTGCAGTACGGCTGGTTCGCCGTCTTTTAACTCCAGCTCCATCTCGCACAGTGGCTTACTCTCCCCCTTTGCCAGCACCTCGCCGTGATCCAGGGCCACCTCTATCAAAGCGGCTGAACCATCCCCAGGCATCAGATCAATAATCTGGCGCTCAAAGTGGGTGTCGAAACAGGGGGCTAACTGGGGCAGCAGCGGGCTTTCCCCCAGGGGGGTTTCCACCAGCAGCTCCATATTCAGACGGTATTCCGTTAACGGCCACTCCCACTCCCCCCGGGTCGCCACGCCACCGGACAAAGCACCCCGGGTTTTCAGGGTCTGCAACGGTGTACCACCGGCATCCCGCAGTCGCAGGGCCATCATGCGCCGGTTCAGATCACCGGCGGGGGTATCGTAATAGGTATTGCGCATGGCAATGGTGGCCCCCTCCCGGGCGCCGGGTAGAACCAGCAGAGCCGCTTTCAGCCTGGGCACCTGGTCCGGTGACAGAGACAGTTTGATCTCGATTTCCCGGGCCATGTGCTATCCGCCTTGTGCTGACTCAGAAGTGGTAGGTGGCGCCAATCAACAGGTCCCGGGTGTGGGGGGTACCGCGGTCGGACTCTGACTGAAAGCCTTCTACATACAAGTAAAGATGCTCACTCAGATTATGCAAGACCTGGGCGGAATAGACATTGGTGCGTACATTGAATTCACGCTCCTTGCCCCGCTCCCAAGAGAGGGCAAACTGGTTTGGCCCGATGGTGTAGCTGGTGAGCAGGCCGAACACATCCGCCACATCATCGCGACGCTGGTATTGAGCCGTCATGCCGAACTGCTCGCCCTGGAAACTGCTGCGCAGGCCGTAGGTATTTTCATTATCCGGACCGCTGCCGCCATCGTTGGAATCCATACCCGCAGCCCACTGCCAGTTGCCGCTGGTGTAAGTGGACACCAGCTGAAAAGGGCGGCTGCTCTTGCCTTCTTCAGCCATGGCGTCTTCATCACCGTCGCCATTGATCTGTACCGCACCGTGGAACTGCCAGCCATTGCTGGGCACACTGCTGTACTGCAACAGGTTATTTCGGCCGGTGTCGTAAGAGCCAGGAATATTGCGCGGCTCACCGGGGTTACGGAATTCGCTCTGGAAAAAATTGGCAATATGATCGATCTGCTGTTGATACACGGTGTCATCAGTACCCGCCCAGACCCGGCCAAAATCCCCTTCCACACCAAAGTAGGCGTATTCAAAGTTATCAAACGCCCGTTGATCCTGGTCTGCGTCAAACCAAAGCTCTACAAGGCCAAAAGCAGTTAACCCGGGCATGATTTCATGTTGGTGGCGCACCCCAATAAAAGACTCATTATCTTTGAAGCTCTCTTTGCCGCCAGTCACACCGTCACGGGTGTGGTTGTGTTCATAGGCCAGGGAGATGGCCCCATAAACTGTTGGCAATACATCCAGCCGATGGGTCACTTCATCCCTGTCGGCTGAGGCCATGGCCGTTCCGCTGCTCAGTGTGAGGGCAATCGCTGTTGCCAGAGATGCTTTTTTCATTATTCGCTTCCATTGAGTAAGTTATTGACTGAGTTGTTGAATCCGCCGGGACACACCCGGCGCAGATAGCAAACTGAAAGTGCGCCAAGGATACCACCGCTCAGGGTCATTTTGCGAAAACCAGACACCCCTTTTAATGACAGGAGATATAGACAGCGGCAGTTCCCTGGAAAGCTTGCTGAGTCAGGCGGATAACATAAATGTCACTGGCCCGTCATTAACCAGTGATATGGCCATGTCGGCGGCAAAAATGCCTGACGCCAGGCGCCTCAGGTGCTGGTCCGGGAGCGGGTCGCCACAACCAACTCTTTCCCGGGCACGGTCAAGAAAATACTCATACAGCTGCTCTGCCCTTTCCGGGGGCGCCGAGGTGGTAAAGCTTGGGCGGCGACCCCTGCGGGTATCGGCGGCCAGGGTGAACTGGGACACTACCAGCAGATCGCCGCCAACATCCAGCAGGCTCCGGTTCATCCGGCCCTCATCATCGGGAAATACCCGATAACCCAGCACCCGCTCCAGCAGGCGCTGTGCGTTCTGAACACTGTCTTCACGCTCTACACCCAGTAGCAGCAAGAGACCGGTGTCAATCTCACCTTTCTTCTCTGGGCCAACCACAACAGAGGCTGAGGTGACCCGCTGAATAAGCCCTTTCATGGCGTTTCCTTCACAGTGTGTGGAACCACCACAAGAGTGCCAAACAGAACCCATAGATCGCCACTCATATTTTTGCGTCATTATGGTGCTCTCATTATTTAGCGCACCAAAAAGAAGCGAAAAGATCAGAAAATGACTAATAAGTATCTCCCTGAAAACCTATTTTTTAATTATTTTTCATGATCTTGAAAAAATGGGCATGGCACATGCTAAAGCTTGAACAGGTTTTGCACTCGGCCCCGCCAGGGCTACCTGGAGCCGAAACAGAGTGTAGGAGCGGTTCCCGCCGGGACCCCTCCACTTAACTGAAAACGACAGAGAGGCATTAAGCATGCAAACGCAAAAAACCCGTCTTGCCAGTTACATCGCCGCAGGCCTGATCGCCGGTAGCGCTTCAGCCGTTTCCACTTCGGTAGTGGCAGAGCCCAGCCTGGATGCAGGCATTGAGATTTCCAATATGTACCTGTGGCGTGGTCTTGATCTGGGTGCCCCCGACGGCAGCCCCATGATCGCAGGCTCTCTGGATGTTGACAGCGGTTTAGGCTTCTATGCTGGCACCTGGGCCGCCAGTGGTGATAGTACTGCTGGCACTGAGCTGGACCTTTATGTTGGCTATGCAACCGATCTGACCGACGATATCTCCGTTGATCTGGCTCTTGTCACCTATATGTACCCCAGCACCACACGGGACGACGAAGAGTTTGGTGATTTCGGCGATCTGTCCGAGGTTATTTTGAGTGTCAGCGGCTATGGTTTTGGCGTTAGTTATTACAACAACATCGCAGGCTTATCCGGTTACGAATATGTGGCCGCCAGCTACGGCACAGGCCCTTTCGGCATCGCCGTTGGTCGCCACATGTTTGATGATGAGGCTCAGGGCGGTGATTTCGGCAAAAACATGACTCACGTGGATCTGAGCTTTGCCTTCAATGACGAGGTTTCATTCACTGCCAGCACCATCGTTGACTCTGACTTAGACGAAAACGTACGCTCCAGCACCCTGCTGCAGGTTGTTTACGCCAAGTCTTTCAGCTTCTAAAGTGCGTTCTTGCTAATGCAAAAAACCCCGCTTCCTGCGGGGTTTTTTTCTTTCACCTCAGCTCCTTTTCCCTATACCCCCTGCATACGTCTTGCCCTGCCACTGAGCGGCCATTACTCTCAGCTAACCGCTACCACGGAGCACCCCCCATGGGCCGTCGCCTGATGCTCGTTTTATTGATTCTGATTCTGCTTTTTGCGGCCGGTGGTTACTGGTTCTTATCCAGCGATACCCCAGAGCCGCAACTGAAGGGTGAATTCCAGCAGCGGCAGTTGAGCCACGATGGCTATCACCGGCAATACGGCGTCTATCTGCCCGCCTCCCTGGCAGACCCCGCACCCCTGGTAATTCTGCTCCACGGCTCCATGGGGGACGGTGAGGAGATCCGCCGCCAGAGCCAGTTCGGTTTTGACCGGCTGGGGGATGAACAGGGTTTTATCACCGCCTACCCGGACGGCTTTGAAGGGCACTGGAATGATTGCCGCAAGGCGGCCCGGTACAGCGCCCGGGAAAAAAACCTGGATGACCTGGGGTTTCTCCAGGCCCTGGTGGCTGAGTTGGCAGAGGAAGGCCTGGCAGATTCCCAGCAGGTTTATCTGGCGGGTTTCTCCAACGGCGGCCATCTGGCGTTCAGGGCAGCCATGGAGTCACCGGACTGGGTCCAGGCCATCGCCGCCATCTCTGCCAACCTGCCCGCCAGGGACAACAATGACTGCACCACCGGGGAGCAGCCCATGGCGACCCTGCTGATTAACGGCACCGATGACCCGATTAACCCCTACGAGGGCGGCCAGGTGACCCTGTTTGGCTTTGGCGACCGGGGGGATGTGCTGCCAAGCTATGGCACCCTGGCTTACTTTGGCGATCCGGGCCCCGGGGCCATTACCCCCCTGAACCCGGCCAATGCCAGGCAACAGGTGCAGGGACAGGCCCTGATCGAGCGCTGGCAGGGGCAGGATGCTCCCCTGTTGGAACTGGTGACCCTGAACGGTGGTGGCCATACCCTGCCTAGCCGTTACGGACGCATGCCCCGACTGCTGGGGACCACCAACGCGGACATTGAAACCGCTGATCAGGTCTGGGGATTTTTCCAGGCCGTAGCGGCCCGCTCACTCCCTCAGCCCGAATAAAGGCCCCAGACGGTCGCTCATTTCATCCGTGGCCCGCATCAGGGCATCCACCAGGGCTGGCTCAGAGGCTGCATGGCCCGCTTCCCGGATAATGGAGTAGCGAGCCTCGGGCCACGCCTCATGCAGGGCCTGGGCGTTATCCAGGGGGCAGACCATGTCATAGCGCCCATGGATGATGATGCCGGGGATCTGTTTCAGCCGGTGGGCATTGCGCACAATCTGGTCCGGCTCCAGAAACGCATTATGGGTGAAGTAATGGCACTCGATACGTGCCAGTGAAATGGCCACGTGGGGGTGGCTGAAATGCTCCACCACACTGGGACTGGGCTGCAAAGTGGCACAGCTACCCTCCCAGATAGACCAGGCCTTGGCCGCCTGGATCTGGAGCAATTCATTATCACTGGTAAGGCGCTGATAATAAGCCGCCACCAGATCGTCCCGCTCCTGTTGCGGAATCGGCGCCAGATAGTTCTGCCAGTAATCCGGGAATACCCGGCTGGCCCCCTCCTGGTAGAACCAGTAAATATCCTGGGGGCGGCACAGAAAAATCCCCCGCAGCACCAGCCCCAGAACCCGCTCCGGGTGTGTCTGGGCATACACCAGGCTCAGGGTGGAACCCCAGCTGCCGCCAAATAACAGCCACTGATCAATCTGCAGGAACTGCCTGATCTGCTCCATATCCTGCAGCAGGTGCTGGGTGGTGTTGGCCTCAAGACCCGCCAGGGGCGTTGAGTGACCGCAGCCACGCTGGTCAAACAGAATAATGCGGTAACGCTCAGCATCGAAAAAACGCCGCAGACTGGCCTGGCTGCCGGCACCGGGCCCCCCATGAACCACCACCACGGGAATACCATCCGGGTTGCCGGACTCCTCCAGGTAAAGGATGTGCCCATCACCCACATCCAGATGGTACTGGTGCCTGACCGCAAGCTCGGGATACAGCTGTCGCATGAAGGGGTCCTTATGCCGGAAGGTTTTAACCAATGTAATGGATCACTCAGGCCAGTAACAGCACAAATGCGGGCCATAAAAAAGGCTGGTGACAAATCAGCCTGGAACCGGGAGCTATCGCGGCTATAGCCGCTCCCACAGGTTGCAGCAGTACCCAGTGTGGAGTCCTGTGTGGGAGCGGCCATGGCCGCGATCAGGCCCGCACCCTCACTAAAAGGCCCCCTGAGAACCCCAAGAGCAAAAAAAACCCCGGCCGGAGCCAGGGTTTTCTCTAGAACAAGGGCAACCGCTTACTTCTTGCGGTTACGCTTACGCTCGTTTTCTGTGAGCAGCTTCTTGCGCAGGCGGATATGGTTCGGAGTCACCTCCACCAGCTCATCATCATCGATGAATTCCAGGGCCTGCTCCAGGGTCATCAACACCGGCGGGGTCAGCACGATGTTTTCATCGGTGCCGGAAGCACGCACGTTAGTGAGCTGCTTGCCCTTGATGGGGTTAACCATCAGGTCGTTTTCCCGGTTATGGATACCGATCAGCATGCCTTCGTAGACTTCCGTGTTGGGCTTGATCATCAGCCGGCCACGGTCCTGCATGTTGAACAGGGAGTAGCCCAGGGCCTTACCGTTCACCATGGAGACGATAACGCCGTTGTTGCGGTTCTCAGAGCCGCCTTCCTTCACTGCACCCCAGTGATCAAACACGTGGGTCAGGATGCCGGAACCGGAGGTCATGGTCAGGAACGAGGAGCGGAAGCCGATCAGGCCACGGGCAGGCATGATGAAGTCCAGGCGCACCCGGCCACGGCCGTCCGGCACCATGTTGCTCAGTTCCGCACGGCGGTTACCCAGCTCTTCCATGACCGCGCCCTGGTGCTGCTCTTCCACATCCACCACGACCACTTCGTAAGGCTCTTCTTTCTTGCCTTCCGCATTTTCACGCTGGACCACTTCCGGGCGGGATACACCCAGCTCGAAGCCTTCACGGCGCATATTCTCGATCAGTACCGACAGGTGCAGCTCGCCCCGGCCGGAGACCTTGAACTTCTCCGGGGAATCACCGGGCTCAACCCGCAGTGCCACGTTGTGCAGCAGTTCTTTATCCAGCCGCTCACGGATATTCCGGCTGGTGACGTACTTGCCGTCCTGGCCTGCGAAAGGTGAATCGTTGACCTGGAAGGTCATGGATACGGTGGGCTCATCCACGGTCAGTGGCGGCAGGGCCTCGGCCTTGTCTTTCTCACAGATGGTGTCAGAGATAAACAGTTCGCTCAGGCCACTGATGCAGACGATATCGCCGGCAGAAGCCTGTTCGACGTTAGTGCGCATCAGGCCTTCAAAGCCTTTCACGTCCATCAGCTTGCCGTTGCGCTTGCCGCCGTGGCGGTCGATGACCGTCACCTGCTGGCCGGGCTTCATGACGCCCCGGGTGATACGGCCAATACCCAGTATGCCCACGTAGGGGTCGTAGTCCAGGGAAGAGACCTGCATCTGCAGCGGGCCTTCGGAGTCCACATCCGGGTGGGGTACGCTGTCAACGATCATCTGCAGCAGCGGCTCCATATCGTCCGCCAGATCGTCTGCGTCCAAGCCGGCAATGCCGTTCAGGGCAGAGGCGTAGATAATCGGGAAGTCCAGCTGGTCTTCCGTGGCGCCGAGGGAGTCAAACAGGTCAAATACTTCACCCACAACCCAGTCGACCCGAGCACCGGGGCGGTCAACCTTGTTCACCACCAGAATCGGGCGCAGGCCGGCATCAAAGGCCTTTTTGGTCACAAACCGGGTCTGGGGCATGGGGCCGTCTACGGCATCTACCAGCAGCAGCACCGAATCCACCATGGACATAACCCGCTCCACTTCGCCACCGAAGTCGGCGTGGCCAGGGGTATCCACGATATTGATGCGGTAATCCCGCCAGTTGATAGCGGTATTCTTGGACAGTATGGTGATACCGCGTTCCCGCTCCTGATCGTTGGAATCCATGATCCGGTCGGTGCCGGAGGATTTACGGTCCAGTGTGCCGGACTGTTCCAGAAGTTTATCGACAAGTGTAGTCTTACCGTGGTCGACGTGGGCAATGATGGCGATATTACGTAGGTTCTCAATCACAAGAATGTCCTGCTGATCATGGTAGACGGAGGTGAATCCCCCGCCCCGAGGAAATGATGGCGCGCAGTATACCTGAAAGGATGCGCAATCGGCTATTTCCTCATCAACACAGTGGGGCTATATTTGTTGCCGACAGCTGAGGGCTCAGGGACAGGCACTACAGCGCCGCACTTTTTCGGTGCGCTAACGGCTGATAATGCACTTTTCTGGTGCGGTACTGCAGACTCTTGCTGCAGTATCTCCTGCCTACTGCCCCGTAAGTGTGCAGTAGCATGGGATTTTAAATACTTGGCAAAGCAATTGCTTTAAGCACTGCAAAAGCGCAGAAACATTTCCCATTGATATACGGTAGAATGCTCAACAAAAGGCTTACGCCTTACACAGCTGCCTGCCGACAACAAGCAACCCAAGACCTAGAAACGGAGTCCCTGAACATGTCCAAGACCCAGAACCTGATTAAAGAACATGACGTTAAATGGGTAGATATGCGCTTTACCGACACCCGCGGTAAAGAGCAGCACGTCACTATCCCCGCAAAAGAAGTGGATGACGACTTTTTTGTCAGCGGCAAAATGTTCGATGGCTCCTCTATCAACGGCTGGAAGACCATCAACGAATCCGACATGATTCTGATGCCCGATGACGAAGTGAGCATGCTGGACCCCTTCACTGAAGAGACCACTATCAACATCACTTGCGACATCGTTGAACCGTCCACCATGCAGGGCTACGACCGTGACCCCCGCTCCGTAGCGCGGCGCACCGAAGAGTACCTGAAGTCCAGCGGTATCGCTGACGGTGCACTGTTCGGCCCCGAGCCCGAGTTCTTTATCTTTGATTCCGCCAAGTGGCGCGTTGATATGCAGGGCGCCATGTACGAGATCCACTCCGAAGAAGCCGCCTGGGTTTCCGGCGACGATTTCGAGAAGAACAACATCGGTCACCGTCCCGGTGTTAAGGGCGGCTACTTCCCCGTGCCCCCCGTTGACTCCCTCCATGACCTGCGTGGTGCCATGTGTGGCGCTATGGAATCCATGGGTCTGGACATTGAAGTACACCACCACGAAGTCGGCACTGCCGGCCAGTGTGAAATCGGCGTTGGCCCGAACACCCTGGTACGCAAGGCTGATGAAGTGCAGGTACTGAAGTACTGTGTACACAACGTGGCCCATGCCTACGGCAAGACCGCTACCTTTATGCCCAAGCCCGTGGTTGGTGATAACGGTTCCGGCATGCACGTACACATGTCCCTGAACAAAGATGGCAAGAACCTGTTTGCCGGTGACAGCTACGCAGGCCTGAGCGAAATGGCCCTGTACTACATTGGCGGCATCATCAAGCACGCCAAGACCATCAACGCCTTCACTAACGCTTCTACCAACTCCTACAAGCGTCTGGTACCCGGCTTTGAAGCACCTGTTATGCTGGCATACTCTGCCCGTAACCGTTCCGCCTCCATCCGTATTCCTTACGTCAACAGCCCCAAGGCCCGTCGTATCGAAGTGCGCTTCCCTGATGCCTCTGCCAACCCCTACCTGGCGTTCTCTGCCCTGGTAATGGCCGGCCTCGACGGCATCAAGAACAAGATCCACCCGGGCGAAGCCATGGACAAGGATCTGTACGACCTGCCGAAAGAAGAAGCCCTGGGCATCCCCACTGTGGCGGAAACTTTCCAGGAAGCACTGGATGCTCTGGAAGCGGATCATGAGTTCCTGACCGCTGGCGGCGTCTTCTCTGAAGACATGATCCAGGGTTACCTGGAACTGAAGCGGGCTGAAGTGGAAAAACTGAACATGACCACCCACCCGATCGAGTTCGAAATGTACTACTCCTGCTAAAACAGGTCAGTAGCGCAAAACCCGCCCGGTTCGCCTGGCGGGTTTTTTTGTGCCTGAACAGCCGCCTTTGCCCTGGCCCTGGCGCCCCTTGCAATACCCTGCCCCCGGTTCAATAATCATAGGTGTGCGGTGGCTGGCATTCCTGCCCGCCATTACCCGGTTTGCGGTTACTGGAGAACATAATGGCTATGGAATTCAAGCGCTTGCTTGTAGCAGTTGGCCTGGCAACCCTGCTGGGAGTCAGCCCCCTGGGGGCCCAGACCGTCTACAAACACGTGGATGAACAGGGCAATGTCAGCTTCTCTGACGCTCCCCAGTCAGACACCAGTGAAGAGGTGGAGGTACGCACCAGCACCGGCATCCGCCTGCCCCAGCCCCGCCAGCGCATCGATCCCCCGGGCCAGCAGAGCCGCAGCGGACAGACCGCTGATGACAGCAGCCGCTACCGCAACCTCACCATTACCCGGCCGGAACACGATACCGCGTTCTGGCGCACCAGTGGCGAGGTGACCATTCAGGTAACCATTGACCCGGCGCTACGCTCAGGCCACCGCCTGCAACTGGAACTGGATGGCAAGAAAAAACCGCCGCAACAGGGGAATTCCTTTTCTTTTCAAAACATGGACCGGGGCACCCATGAAGTGATTGCCCATGTGGTGGACAGTAACGGTGAGATCATCCAGTCCTCGGAACTGACCCGCTTTACCGTGCACCGACACTCTATACTCAACAACCCCAGCGGCAGAGCGCCCCGTCCCGGTGCAGGACCCGGCGCCGGCAACTAAATTTCCCACCAGACCCCGTTTCCACTATGCTCACAGCAGCGCACCTTTTTGGTGCGCACGCACTCAGCCAGCGCATCCCTGAGCCCCTCAAGCCAGACCTTTTTTGTCCCATTTTGGCCCTCTTGCCCCCCAATCAGGCGTCCACCCACAGCCTGAAGGCGGAACAGCCGGTTAATTGGGCAAAATGTGAACATTGATGAGCTGATTGGTTCAGTTATTGCTACGACCTAACCATGAGACTCCCCATGCCATCAACGGCCCCTTACAAACGGATTCTGGAACACCTGTCCACCGCTGTCGTGATGCTCGACAAGGACATGCAGGTGCTCTACATCAATCCATCGGCGGAAAGCCTGCTGGAGACCAGTGGCCGGCGCATGCGCGGCATTCCCATTACCGATATCTTTGTGGAGCCGGATGCGGCTTTGCAAACTTTGCTGGCCACCGCCGCCAGCGGCCATGCCTACACCAAACGGGAAGCAGAGTTTCTGCTGCCCTCCGGGATGCAGATGCGGGTGGATTACTCGGTTTCCCCCTTCCCCGGGGATGCCAGCGCCCTGCTGCTGGAAGTACAGCCAAGGGACCGGCTACTGCGCATTACCCGGGAAGAGGAAATGCTGGCCCAGCAGGAAACCACCCGGGTGCTGGTGCGGGGCATGGCCCACGAAATCAAGAACCCTCTGGGAGGCATCCGCGGCGCGGCCCAGTTACTGGACCGGGAACTGAAAGACCCGGGCCTGAAAGACTACACCCGGGTCATTATTGAAGAAGCGGACCGGCTGCGGACCCTGGTAGACCGGATGCTGGGCCCCAACAAGGCAATCCAGAAGGCCCCCACCAATATCCATGAAATTCTGGAGCGGGTGCGCACCCTGCTGGAGGTGGAAAGCGCAGGACAGATCACCCTGCTGCGGGACTACGATCCCAGCCTGCCAGAATTTCAAGGAGACAAGGAACAACTGATACAGGCCTTTCTCAATGTGGCCCGCAACGCCATGGAGGCCCTGTTACAGCAAAAACGGAAAGGGGTTATGCCAAGCATCACCCTGCGAACCCGGTCGCTGCGTCAGTTCACCATAGGCCATACCCGCCACCGGCTGGTGTGTCGGGTGAACATCATTGACAACGGCCCCGGCATTCCCGATTCCCTGATCCAGAATATCTTTTACCCGATGATCAGCGGCCGTGCCGATGGCACTGGCCTGGGGTTAGCCATTACCCAGAGCATTATCGGTCAGCATGCCGGCCTGGTGGAGTGTGAAAGCGAACCGGGACGAACCAACTTTATTGTTTTTCTACCTCTGGAGAGCACGGAATGATGTCCTCGGCCACTGTCTGGATTATTGACGACGACCGCAGCATCCGCTGGGTCCTGGAGCGTGCCTTATCTCAGGCACAGATAAAGACCCGCACCTTTGAACACGGTGACGAGGTGATGGCACAACTGGAACGGGAAATTCCGGAAGCCATTATCACCGACATCCGCATGCCCGGGGTGGATGGTCTGGCACTGCTGGCACAGATTGTTGAGCGACACCCCGGTTTGCCGGTCATCATTATGACCGCCCACTCTGACCTGGAAAGTGCCGTCTCTTCCTACCAGAGCGGGGCTTTTGAATACCTGCCAAAACCCTTTGATGTGGATGAAGCGGTCAGCCTGGCGCAGCGGGCCGTGGCCCACCACCAGGAACAGCGCAGCCAGCGCGGCGCCGTGGTGCGGGAAGCAGAACGCCCCGGCACCGAAATCATCGGTGAAGCTCCGGCCATGCAGGAGGTGTTCCGGGCCATTGGCCGGCTGTCTCACTCAAATATTACAGTGCTGATCAACGGCGAGAGCGGTACCGGTAAAGAACTGGTGGCCCGGGCCCTGCATAATCACAGCCCACGCCGGGGCCAATCTTTTATTGCCCTGAACATGGCCGCCATACCCCGTGACCTGATCGAGTCTGAACTGTTTGGCCACGAGAAAGGCGCCTTTACCGGCGCCGCCGCTGCCCGCCAGGGGCGCTTTGAACAGGCCAACAACGGCACCCTGTTTCTGGATGAAATCGGCGATATGCCAGCAGAAACCCAGACCCGCCTGCTGCGGGTACTGGCAGACGGGGAATTCTACCGGGTCGGTGGCACCACCCCTATCAAGGTGGATGTGCGCATTATTGCCGCCACCCACCAGGACCTGGAAGCCCTGGTCCATGAAGGCAGCTTCCGGGAAGACCTGTTTCACCGCCTCAACGTGATCCGGGTGCATCTGCCCAGGCTGAGTGAACGGCGGGAAGACATTCCCCTGCTGATGAAGCACTTTCTCGCCAGCGCCTCCCAGGAACTGGCTGCTGAAACCAAAGTTCTGCGCCCGGAAACCGAAGAATACCTCACCACCCTGCCCTGGCCCGGTAACGTGCGCCAGCTGGAAAACACCTGCCGCTGGCTCACAGTGATGGCCTCAGGCCGTGAGATTCACATTAATGACCTGCCCCAGGAACTGGTGCAGCAGGAAGACACCCCGGTCACCGGCCAGACCTGGCAGGGGGGGCTGAAGAACTGGGCAGAGCAGGCACTGAAACGGGGCCAGAAGAACATTCTGGATAATGCGGTGCCGGAGTTTGAGCGCATCATGATTGATTCCGCCCTGCGCCATACCGGCGGCCGCCGCCGGGATGCAGCGCTCTTGTTGGGCTGGGGCCGCAACACCCTGACCCGCAAGATCAAAGAGCTGGATATGAGCCACGGGGAAGAGCAGGAGTAAGCCAGGCAGACCCCAAGGGTCTGCCCGTCAGTTACTCCGTTCCTGCCAGTAAATAATACGGTCGTGCCCCCGGTAGACGCCGAAGGTGGCCATTGCGCTGGGGTTGACCGGCTCATCGTCATTATCAATATCCTGCAGCCAGGGGGCAAACAGCTCCAACTGCAAAGTAACCCGGACACTGTTATTACCCGGCACCGGGGGAACAGTAGCGGATCGCAGCAAAACCCCTTCCCCAGGCTGACTTTCCCCCATAAAAAGTCCATGTTCCCCTGGCCCACTGACATTCACTGCCACATTTTCTGGGCTCAGCTGCACTTCATCTTCCTGAGACGGGCGAAATGTAAAACAGTTGAGGGTATCCTCGGAGCCCACCGCGTCATCCTGCAGGTTGAGCACAAAATTTCCGTTTTGCAGAGTTTCTGCCCGCAGCGGTATTTCCAGATCTTCCTGCTCCGGCCCGTACACATTCTCCAGGCGGAGGCGACCGTAGCGGATCTCCACCCCATCCGGCTGCAGCTCCAGGGGCGACTGGGCCGGATCCAGGGAGGCATCGCCATCATCGATCCCTGTTATCAGGATACTCAGTGCGCTGGTGAAGGGGTCCTGACGGGCTTCCAGGGTTTTCTCGAAAGTGTACTGATCCCCCTCAAACAGATATTCCATACGTCCATCCCCCAAGGGCATCAGCTGGGGGGGAAAAGCATCAACCGTCACAGCCAGTTCCGTTACTTCATCGGTTTCAGGGAAAGTCCGGCTCACATCATCCGGCAACAGGCGCTGCCATTGCTGGCGGTAATTCCCCAGCAGTGGCCCGGGGCCAGTATCCACAAAGCCCAGGGGGCTGATTACCAGCTCCGGGGCCAGGTCGTAGCCATGGGGCTGGCCACTGTAGACAAAGTCGCCACAGACCGGGGCAAAGCGTCCTGGGGTGGCTGTCACCTGGAACTGCTCGGGGTGAAAGCGCCCCACATAGTCGGAACGCCCCAACACCGTTGCAGCACGGCCCAGATAATTGCCCCCATGCTCCGCCAGAATAGAAATACTGCCCACTTCGTTATAACGCACCACCGCCTGCCCCTGACCACCGGAAAAAGCCCCGGCTGCGGCTACCAGCTCCAGTGGCGGTTCCGCCGGATTCGTGGGGCCCGCCACCAGGTCCGCACTCAATTCCAGCTGCCCGCTGGCAGGGGTGAAAGAAGCCGTGGTGCTGTTGGCGGACAGATTGGTGCGGCTGCTCATGTCGAGATTGTCATGGCCATCGGGCCGCCCATCGTTATTGCTGTCATTGGCAGCTCGCCAGGCCACCGCCCGAAGGTTCACCGTCATGGGGCGACCTGCCGCTATAAATGCGGGCCCGCTGGCCTCGCTGGCGGCGGGGTTACCAGTGACGGTGACTTCAAAACCAAACGGCCGCACGGACCAGAGGTCACTGCTGCCGAAAATCGGCTCCATGGAGCCTCCCCCGGAGGAGGGGCTCGGGTCATGCAGGTTGAGCCGGTAACGGCCCACATCGTCGGTTTCCCAGCCAAGCTGTGCCAGGCCCTGATTAAAGGTCAGGGTCAGATTATTGCCGCCGGGCTCGGAGTCTGGCAACCGCGCCGCCTCACCCGCCACCCTGGGGCCGTTGCCACCGGGGTCATCCGCTACCCGTGTCACCCAGGCTTTGAGATTCGTCACACCGCTGTAATTGCGCAGACGCCGGCAATTGGTGCTGCCACCAGCCCGGCTAAGGGCTTCTACCTGAATGGCGTGTTCGCGACCGGCGACAAAGTCCTCCCCCAGGGGGTCCTCAACGGTAATGGAGAAGGCATTTTCCCTAAAAGTCATTGAGTCTGAAGTGACCGTTACCCCAGCCTGTGAGTCCGTGGCTATGGCGGATAAGGTGGAGCCCATGAACACCCGAAGCCCCAGAGTCACCTCTCCCCCATCCCCTGGCACAAAGGAATACTGGGCACTGCCGTCATCGGCATCGTGGGGGTCCGGATTCAATGTACCCAGGGCAGACAGCCGGCTCCAGTCGCCAACGCCATTGCTGGTGCTGAGGCTGACCGTACCGTCGTAATCGGTCATGATCTCGCCACTGCTGTTATAAGCGGTCAACACAATATTGGCGGGTTCACACACATTGGGGTTCGCCGGGGTATTCAGGCGCAGCTCCTGCAGCCCCTCCCCGAGGATTTCCGTCAGGCGAATCTGGCCGTTGCCGCCAGCACCCCCGTCCTCGGCTCGCGGTATTATCAATGAACTATAAGTGGCGCCGCCACCGCCACCGCCGGGGGTTACCCCGGGGAAACCCGGGTTCTGATTGTCATTGTCCCCGGCACCACCATTGCCACCCCCAGGGGGGGCGGTACCCGGAGTTACGCTGGCGCCATTGGCCCCCCCGGAATTGATGCCCGCCGAAGAACCACCACCGCCGCCATAGCGCCGGGTACCCAAAAAGGAAAATTGGGTAGTGGCGTTGCCGCCATTACCCCCCGCGTAGCGGGTGCCCCCTACCGATTCGCTCACAGCCCCACCAGTGCCACCACTGGTGCTGTTATTACCAACGCTACGGCCTCCTGCTGCCCGCACCACTGCAGGGCCAGCAAACCAGGAGTCTTCCCCCCGGGCGGTGGTGGTGCTACCAGCACCCACCTGCAGAGGAATAACTTGCCCCGGGGTTACCGCAAGGGTGCTCCTGGCATAGGCACCGCCACCGCCGCCACCGCTTTGTCCCGATGTCAGAAATAGCCAAGACCCCGCGGATCCGCCACGACCACCGCCACCCCAAAGCTCTACTGTGACTTCCACCACGCCGCCTGGCACGGTGTAGTTATAGGAGCCCGGTGTATTGACCGTGATGACTTGCCCTGCCTGGGCAGATAACGACAGGCACAGCATTATTACAGCCAACAAAAAGCCCCCTACCAGGGTGCCTTTTTTGCTACAGCCAGTATCCACAGCACCTCTCCTGCCCTTCATGGCAGTACCTCCCTGACTACAGCTACAACCCGGAACACCTTCTCCTGGTGCCCCCTAAGCCTGAAGACTGACTTCAAAGCAGCAGGCATTACAATCGGCACAAGAGTAGTAGAGAGCCTATTATTTATAGGCCCATCCTTACCCTAATGAGTGTAGTTCAGTTCAGGAAAATAGTGGGTAAAAGGGAGATGTACCGTTGGTTACCGGCTGATTCCCTCCCAGTAAATAATACGGTCATGGCCACGGTAAACCCCGAAGGTGGCGGTGGCCCTGGGGTTGGACAGGTCACCGTCGCCGTTGAAGTCATCCTGCAACCAGTGAGGGGCACTGAAAGTGACCTCTGTGTGGCGTGGCTGATCCGCTGCAATGCTGCCACTGAGCCCCTGCAGGGTTAGCCGCCCCGTCCCCTGGGCCTCACCGGCAAATAGCTGGAATTCTGCGTCTTCACTGGTCAGTTGCGCCACATCCTCCGGCGACAGGCTGCTGTCCCGCACCGGGTTGTAGATAAAGCATGCCCCCGGCCCTTCACTGGCACCGCTTTCAGCCTGGTTGAGGATAAACTCACCGTCACTGCGGAACTCAGCCCGCAGGGGCATCACCAGATCCAGATCCCCCGGGCCAAAGGTGTTCTCTAGGCGCAGGCGTCCATAGCGCAGCTGTATCTGCTGCGGGCTGAGCACCACCGGGGAGTCCCCGCCCGCTTCCAGCTCAGGGGCCAGGCTGGCGTCCCCGTCATCAACAGCCCTGAGGGTAATGCTCAGGGCGCTGGAGAAGGGATCAATCCGGGAGTCTGCGCTCTTTTCGTACTGATACTCATCGGCAGGGGCAAGCTGGTAGTCCATGCGCCCATCCCCCATGGCTACCAGGGTGCCAGTATTGCCAGCGGCCAGCACTGCCAGGCTGTTATCTCCATCCTGCCCGGGGAAATCAAGGGCCACATCCGCGGCCTGCAAACGCTGCCATTGTTCCCGGTAATTGGACAACAGGGCTCCCTGGCCGTCTGCCGAAAAACCTCTGGCCGAGAGAGTAAGCTCAGGCTCTTCACCCGCGATATAACCAAACCCCTGACCAATATAGGCAAATTCACCGCAGAAAGGGGCAAAAGCACCGTTCATGAGTACGCGGGCGGTAAATTCCTCTGGGTGGAAGCGGCCGACAAAACCGGAATCTCCACGTAATTCAACGTTACGCCCCAGATAACTGCCACTAAATCGCGCCAGCAAACCAATACTGCCCACTTCATCATAAGCGGCCACGGCGCTGGCCTCACCCCCCGTAAAATCACTGACCTCCTCGGTCAGCCGTAGCGAAGGGTCGGCGGGGTCGATGGGTCCTGCCCCCAGCCGGGAACTCAGCTCCAGGCTACCCTCACCCAGGGCAAAGGAAGGCACTGTGGTGGTAGCCGACAGGTCAGCCCGGGCCCCGGGACTTTCCCCGTCATGATCATCCGGCTGGCCGTCCTCGTTTCTGTCTGCGTCACTGCTCCAGAGCACCGCCCGCAGATCCACCGTAAAGGGCCGGCCCGCCGCTAAAAAGGCATCGCCGCCAGGCCCCTCAACCCCCTGGTTTCCCGGCACTGTCACAGCAAAAGCAAAAGGCCTTACCGTCAAATCAGCACTGCTCCCATTCACTGGCAGCGGTTCACCGTTTTCATCCACCACATTGCCGCTGGTGTCATCCCGCAGACGCAGGGCATAACGACCCACATCAGTGGTATCCAACTGGACCTGAGCGGTGCCTGCATTAAACGACAGTTCCACATTATCCGCCCCAGGCACCCCATCCGACAGCAGCTCCCCTTCTAGACGGGGGTCTTGACCACTGGGGTCAAGGTCATCCCGTTGCACCCAGGCTTTCAGAGGGACTGTGCCGTCGTAGCTGGTCACCAGACCACAGTCTTCATTCTCATTCCGACGCACTGCCCGCACCGTCAGTTCGTGGGGGCGGCCCGCAATCAGGTCACTGCCTAAGGGGTCTGTCAAAGACAGCACAAAGGCATTTTCCAGGAAAGCAATCAGACCCGAGATACCGGTTACCCCGGTATCCACCCCGGTAGCGCTCACCCGCAAACGGTCTGCCACCCTGTTGCCCAGACCCAGAATCACCTCACCACCATCTCCCGAGGCAAAGTTGTAGCGGGCAAGACCGTCATCATTATCATGGGGGTCCGGCTCCAGGGTGCCATCTCCTGCAAACACCGACCAGTTGCCCCGCCCTGCGCTGTTGCTGAGATTCACACTGCCCTGGTAATCCGGCAGCAGGTTGTTATCCCCATCTACCGCCCGCACCCGTATTTCAGCTGGTTCACAGACACTGGCCTGGGCAGGACCCTGAACCTGAAAGGTGGTCAGCTCACCTTGTTCGTCTTCTGCTCGGCAAACACCTTCGATGCCAAGGCTACGGGCCGGATTGGATTGAGGAGGGGAAAAGCCTGACCCACCACCACCGGTGTCAATGCGCCCCCCAGCAGCCAGCAGACCGACAATCACTGAATTATTACCAAAATTGATAGTGTTAGAAGCGTATAAAATGCCATTAAACCTGAGATTGTTCCTGCCATTTAAATTTCCATTCACCACGATCACTAACTGATCAGGGTCGCCGTTCACATTGATATTGGTCTGGTTATTCCCCCCAAAACGCAGCGTCTCATTAACAAAGATAACGACCTGCTCTCCGTCCGCTATCGACAGATTGTAATTACCCCGATCAAGATTGCCGTTATAACGGTAAATGCCTCCTGTTAATTCGGTATTGTTACCAGGCCAGTTTTCAGTTGGCGTAAACTGAACGGAACTTAGGTCCAGGGGCGTATTGGGATTAATACCACTGCCAGCAGAGAACGTGGCACTGCAGAACGGCAAATCCCGCACCTCTCCTTCATTACAGCCTGGCGTTTCTGGACTACAGGTGCCAGCAACACTGCTGTTGTTAAGGGTAATGGTGCCATTGGGGGTAGCAGTAATATCCCCACCGATACTGGAACTGTCGACACCTATATTCGTGTTAGTGCTGAGATCCCCCCCCACCCGGCTGCCAGTGACTGTCAGCTCACCGTTCGTGGAAGTGACATTACCGCCCACCTCTGTCGCACTGACTATTATTGCGTTATTACTTTGGAGATTGCCGTCTACCTCACTGTTACTGACTGACAGCACACCATTGCTGGTAGTGACACCACCGCTTACGTTTGCACCGTTGACTGTGATGGCATTGGTGCCCACCACAGAGCCCTCTACCATGGCACTAGCAAGGGTGACTTCACCATTCTGGGAATCTACATTGCCGTTAATTTCCGATTCAGAGATGGTAATGGATTGAGCCGCTTTTACAGTCCCTCTAACAAAGCTGTTGGCAATACTTATCCCGCCATTTTGAGCGGTCAGACTAATCGGAGAACTATTATCTGCGAGCGCAGAATCCCTGACATTAAGGCCATTGGAGGCAAAAAGCTCGAAAGGCACATCTGCTGTAATGGTCCGCTCATCTATTGCAAAGCTACCGTTGCGGCACGTTATGGTAGTCCCGTTCACACCGATGTCTTCACTGCTGCACAGAGCACTCAACTGGGCGACGGGGATATCCCCCTGGGACAGAACAATCCCCCCCTGGACTGCAGCAGAGAACAGGCTCACCCCTGCGATCAGGATCCACTGATAAAGGCGTGTGAGAACAGTCATTGGGCCAGCACTTCCACTGTTCGGAAAGTCTGTTCATTGCCGCTGCCACAACGCCCCTCACTGACCACCTGAATAACCGGCTCAAGCTCTGGGGAAGCAAAAAACTCACAGCTGATAATGGCAGAACAGTTTGCCAGACCCGCCTCGGAAAAAGTAAACGGCCCCACACTTTGGCAAACCGCTTCCCCCCCCGCCAGAAACTGGGTCATTGCCAGCTGGGCACCGGATTCAGCGGCATAAAAGGCACGGGTTGAGAGTATGTCCAGGGCTGCCGTTTCGCCGCTGGTCTGCTGCAACTGAGCAATGGTGGTGACGAGCAACGCCATGACGGTAATCAGGAAGATGGCCATAGGCAGGCCGACTCCCTGCTGTTTTCCCGGGCCATAGGACTGTGGGCAGCTTTCAGGGCACATTGCGGATCTGTACCTCCTGTGACAGCTGATAGGTTTCATTGCCGCGCCGGGCAGCCAGCTCCAGATTGATCACCACCAGGGCATTGCGGGTCAGTGAGGCTTCCTCGACACGAAACAGGGGGCTGGCAGGGGCAGTTACCAGACCGGTGGCCACCACGGTGCTGTCACCGGTGGTGAAGT
This sequence comes from Halomonadaceae bacterium, assembly GCA_007692645.1. Classification (GTDB taxonomy): domain Bacteria; phylum Pseudomonadota; class Gammaproteobacteria; order Pseudomonadales; family Oleiphilaceae; genus REBR01. Next base: position 21,578 of record REBR01000124.1, read on the forward strand.
TGGCGTCCAGGGCATAGTTGTCGTAGCGCTCCAGCAGCCCACCACTGTCAGAACGGCAAAAAGCCAGGGGACCCGCCACCATAAAGAAGCGGCTACGGGGGGATTCCGCGGCGAAGCGTTGGGTTTCACCGTCGGTGTAACTCACCTGGCTGCCGTCCCAGGTGGCCACTGACGAAGAGACAGAGCCGGGGGTAAAGAGCTCATAAGGGCTGGCGGAGTAGGGGTAGACCACAACACGACCGGTTACTGGCCCCTGGGAGTCACCCAGAGTGGTGAATTCACTGTGGGATTCCTTTAGCTGCCCCTGATAGCGCCCACCAGCCAGAATCGGGATCAGTTCCACGCAGCGCCCACCCTGACGGGTGCGGATACTCACTGGCAGGGCTTCGCGAATCTCCCGGCTGAGGATCTCTGAGATAATGCCACCGGCGGCGGCCAGCTGCTGGCGCTCCGACGTATCAATGGCCCCCTGGGTAGAGAACTGGATAAAGCGCACGGAAATGGTGGAGACAATGGCCATTATCACGATCACGATCACCAGCTCGGTGAGGGTAAAGCCCCTGTCACCGGCCATCAGAAGTTCCCCTTATAGGCGCTCAAAGTGGTGTTCTGACCACGGTTGTCGGTTACCCGTATATCAATGCGCTTGGCCAGCTCATTGGCCAGGCCCAGGTCTGCCCCGGCACAGGTCACGGTGACAGCCACAGAGAAATTCTGGTAAAGCGCCTGCTGGTCTGCGGTGCCCAGTTGTGGCGGCGATTCCTGCAGATTATTGAACTGCCCCACGGTGCGATAGCTGTCACGGGCACTGGAGTCGCCGCCGCTGGTCATGGCACAGTCCACCGCCCCTGGGTCGACACGCCCCCCCCCCAGGGGGGTTTCCAGGTCAAAGTTCCGGGCCAGTATCTCATCCAGATACAGCTGCCCCAGGGCAGTGGCCCGGGACTGAATCAGGGGGTCGGCACTGCGGCTGGTGACCAGGGCAAAGGCCCCCACCACACCCGCCACGGCCACGGAAACAATCACAATGGTCAGCACCAGTTCGATCAGGGTGATACCTTGCTGGCCCCTGGGCAGGTTGCTTGAGGGAAGGCCGTTAAACCATCGCATCAGGGACAACCCCCGGCATAGGCAAAGCCGGAGGCCAGCACACAGGCGCGGTGGTCGGAATTGGCGCTGAACACAAAGGAACGGTTCTGGGGGGGATTAAGCCGGCCTCCGGTCTCATAGTTGAGGGTCATAAGGGGACTGCTCAGGGTGGCGTTACGGCGGGAGGCGGATTTAGTGCGCTGCCCCGGGTTGACGATAAAGCGCCATTCACTGGCATCCTCTTCAATGGTCAGGCTAATGGTGTCGGCACTGCCAGAGCGGGACTGGGCGAGCTTGGTGGCCAGGTTGGCGCTGGAGACAAACTGATCCCGGGCCGCACCGGCAGAATAGCCCCCCGGAGACGAAAAAAGGCCGATACCCACTGCAGAGAGGATACCGACCAGTACTAGCACCATTACCAGTTCGATCAGGGTAAAGCCTTGAGTTCGCCTGCGAGTGCAGCTCCTTTTCAGGATCAAAAGGCTGTGGCACATAGATGACATCATGGGACATCACCTATTGAGGCGTGAGCCTGGTTAACAATCACCCGTAGCGACTGCAATAACCGGGGCAGTTGTAGCATCAGCCGCTTCAGTATAAGAAACCTGACATGCAGCGTTTTCACTCCGGGAGCTTGGCCGGACGGTCGTTGCATCACCAGCATCATCACCTGGCACAACTGCAAAGCCGTCGCCATCTGAAATCTGGGCAGCAGCAACAATACCGCTACTAGTACGGTCTGGATAACCAAAGGCCAGGTCAATCTCCAATCCTTCAAGAATTACCGTTGATGCCGCTACACTCTCATCACAATCGGTACTGGCCAGACAAGCGGAGCGAGCAATCGCAGAAGCGGAACGCATGGCACCCGCCGCCCCCTGGACGGTGGAGGCCCGGGCATCTCCCCCCAGATCGGCAAAGCGTGGCAGTGCAAACGCGGACAGCACCCCCAGAATCACGATCACAATGACCAGCTCAATCAAGGTAAAGCCCTGTTGTTTCCTTTGCATGCTACGGCACCCCTAAATAAATCGTTTAAGTAACTATATTGTAGTCCATTTCCTATCTCTCGCCAGAAACATTCTGGTTAAGAAAAGTAACAAGTTCCCCGTTTTCAGGGGTGTAGTGAAAGTAAAAGTCAGGATTGCCACTAAAACGGTAATAACACCGATTATTTTCCAGAAAGGCCGTGAATGGCGCCCCGTCACCCTCCCTGAGGGCAATACGCGGCGCATTGGATTGCAGCAGGCCGTACCACAGGTCCACACAGTCCTGCTGGCGCAGCTTTTCCGGGTCGGTAGCGCCATTAACGCTCACCGCCCACCCATGCTGACTGACGTTGATATCACCCCGACCAAAGCCCGGCAGGTTTTCCATGGGGCCAGACGTATTCTGCGCCACCCACTGGGCCCGAACCAGAGCCAGGGCCGTGGAGTAACTGCTGGCCACCTGTTGCAGCTTGACCTGCCGGGCATCATCAGAGATATCCCCCAGCCTGGGTATCAATATACTCATGGCCAGGGCCATGACGATGATCACCAGTATCAGCTCGATTAAGGAAAACCCCCTGTGTACGTCCCTCTTTGCCATTGCTGTTTACTACCCCATGGCCGCACTGCCCAGGTCCCAGATAGGCAGGAACACCCCCAGGGCCAGGATTAAGACCAGAAACGCCACCCCCAGCAACAGTATCGGTTCGATGGATTCCGCCAGGCGGCTGAGGCCGTAGTCCACCTCTTCGTCATAAAAGTCCGCCACATTGACCAGCATCTCGTCGACGCCGCCGGTTTCCTCCCCCACCCCAATCATCTGCAATACCAGGGGGGTGAACATCTTGCTGTTGCGGGCGGTACGCAGCAGACTTTCCCCCCGCTCGATGCCGTTGCGCATTTCATGCAGGTGTTTACCCACCCAGGCATTGTCGCTGGCATTGGCCACCACGGTCATGGCCTGGGTCACCGGTACCCCCGCCGACAGGGTGCTGGCAAAGTTGCGGGAGAAGCGGCTCAGGGTAATCTGGTGCAGCAAAGGCCCCAATACCGGCATCTTTAGCTTGTAGCGGTCCCAGGTCACCCGCCCGGCGGGGCTCTTGCTCCAGGCGCGGAAGCCGTAAATACCCCCTGCCAACAGCAGCAGCATCAGCGGCCAATAGGTCATCATGGTGTTGCTGGTAAATACCAGCACCCGGGTCAGGAACGGCAGGTCGGCCCCGAGGCGCTCAAAGGTGCTGGCAAACTGGGGGATGACGAAAATATTGATAATCACCATGGCGGCGGACAGGGCAATAATGACGAAGGTGGGGTAGCGCATGGCTTGTTTGATGCGGCGCTTGGTATCCCGCTCCAGCTCCAGGATCTGGGCCAGGCGCTTGAATGACTTGTCCAGTTCACCGGTGTTCTCCCCCACATGGATCATGGCCACAAAGATATCCGGAAAGACCTTGTTATGGGCCTGCATGGCGGTGGCCAGGGTAGCGCCGGACTCCAGGCGGTCAGCGAGATCGTCCAGCACTTCCCCCAGGCGCGGCGAACGGGCACTGTCCGCCAGACCGCGGATGGTGCGGATAATGGGAATCCCCGCCTTGGTCAGGGCGTACATCTGACGGCAGAAAACAATCAGATCATCCACGGAGACCTTCGCCTGCAGCCATTCGATATCTTTGAACAGATCTTTCGAGCTGCTACCGGCGGCCTTTTCGGTCACCGTCAGGGGGGTAATGCCCCGGCGCTGCAGCTCCGAGGCAGCAGCATCGCTGGAGGAGGCTTCCAGGGTACCCTCCGCCAAAGCACCCTCACCGTCACGACCCCGGTAGGCAAACAGCATCAGCAGCCACTCCTGTTACAGATCATCGCTTTCATCATCCGCTACACCTCCGGCCAGGGTGGCAGACACCCGGGCCACCTCTTCCAGGGTGGTCAGCCCCTGGCGGGCATAGCGCAGGGCACATAGCTCCAGGCGCTCATAATAGGGGCTGTTGCGGGCCGCTTTTTCAAAGCCGCCGTAATCAGACCGACGCAAGGCGTCCAGCATCATCTCGTCCAGCTCCAGCAGCTCATGCACCCCCATGCGGCCTTTGTAACCGGTGTTGCTGCACTGGTAACAGCCACTGCCGCGGACAAAGCCGGTGTTTTCAGACCCTGTGGGTAAGCTGGGGGTCTGGCTGTCACTGACAGAGAGAAAATCATCGGACAACTCAAGCTCCAGCGAGCCCTCTTCTGGGGCATCCGTTGCCCTAGGGTCCGTGGGCAACACACTGGCAACAGGCTCTTGCGCAGCGGCCTGCTGTGCCGCGGCTACTGCCTCATCTGCGGTCTCTGGTGTCTGGTCCTTTTGTGGCGCCAGGCTTTGCAGCCAGATCCGCTGCTGCTGCGTCGGCTCACAGGGCTCACTGCAGTTCTCACACACCCGCCGCACCAGGCGCTGGGCGACAATACCCACCAGGGAGCTGGACACCAGAAAAGGCTCTGCCCCCATGTCCAGCAGCCGCATGGCACTGCTGATAGCGTCGTTGGTGTGCAGGGTAGAGAGCACCAGGTGACCGGTCATGGCGGCACGCAGGCCGATTTCCACGGTTTCCCGGTCCCGCATTTCCCCCACCAGCATAATATCCGGGTCCTGACGCAGGCTGGCCCGCAGCACCGAAGCGAAGTCCAGACCGATTTTGGGGCGAATCTGTACCTGGGTGATCCGTGGCAGGCGGTATTCCACCGGGTCCTCCGCGGTGATGATTTTCACTTCCGGCTTGTTCAGCTCGGACAATGCCCCATAAAGGGTGGTGGTCTTACCACTACCGGTGGGACCGGTGACCAGAATCATGCCGTGGGGCCGATGAATCAGGCGCCGGAAACGGGACAATACCTGAGGCGGCATGCCAGTGGTTTCCAGATCCAGTATTCCCTGGGACTGATCCAGCAGCCGCATCACCACGGACTCACCGTACTGCACTGGCATGGTGGAGATACGCACATCAATGCTGCGGCCTTTGACCCGCACGTTAAAGCGCCCGTCCTGGGGCAGGCGCTTTTCCGAGATATTCAGCCCTGCCATCAACTTCAGCCGCAGCACCAGTGCGGAGTTGATGCGCTTCTCCTTCATCACCTGTTCCTGCAGCACCCCATCCACCCGCTGGCGAATGCGCATAACGGTTTCGTCCGGCTCAATATGCACATCGGAACTGCGGGCCTGCATGGCATCCTCGAAGATGGTCTGTAGCAGCTTGACCACAGGGGCCTCTTCCCCTTCGCTGCCCTCCCCCAGCTCCGCCAGGTCGAAGGCATCGTCCCCCATTTCATCTTCCAGCTCTTCCGCCAGGGAGGCGATTTCTTCAGTGCGCCGGTAAACCAGGTCCAGGGCATTGAGCAACTCTGACTCGCGCACCACCGCCTGCTTGATCGGCCGGTCCAGCACCCGGCCGATTTCGTCGTAAGCAAAGATATCCATGGGGTCGGCCATGCCCACCAACAGCTCTTTCCCCTGCTCCGCCAGCACAATGGCCCGGAAGCGCCGGGCCTGGGACTCCGGCAGCAGCTTCACCAGGGTGTTGCTGAAGTTGTAGTTGCGCAGCTGCACAAAGGGAATGTCCAGCTGCCGGGAGAGGAAGTTGAGCAGGTTGTCTTCGTCGATATAGCCCAGGTCCGTGAGGGCCTGTCCCAGTTTGCGGCCGGAGGTTTTCTGCTCCTGCAGGGCAGCCATCAGCTGGGCTTCAGTGATGACGTCATTCTGTACCAGCAGGTCGCCGATGCGGATCTTTTTACCGGGTTCCATAGCCTAACGACTCCCTGAACTGGATGTGGGTTGACTGAGACGTTGCTGCACGTAGTTCTGCAAGGCGTTACTCAGGCCGGGCAGCTCACTGGCCTGAACAAAGGCGCGGCGGGCGCTGTCATTTCTGCCCTGCCCTTCCAGGGCAATGCCAAGGCCCGCCCACCAGTCCGCCCGGGCATCGTCGTATTCAATCAGTGCCGCCCAGGTCATGGCGGCCTGTTCGTGCTCACCCAGTTGCTGTTGTAAGGCAGCCAGGGTGACGTGATAACGGCTATGGGTAGACACCGGAGGCAGTGACCGGGTCAGCCAGTCCAGGGCCCTCCCGGGCTGTTGCGCCATCAGTTCGGTGCGGGCCCGCAACAGGCGCAGGTCCGGGTAGGCGCCGATAATGCTGTCTGGCAGCCACTCCCGGGCCTGGCGGGGGTCCTGCTGGCGCAACCAGTGGCGGGCCATGACGGCACGGGTTTGCGGTGCCTCCGGGTCCAGCAACAGGCGGGAATGGGCCTGGCGGGTGGCGCCCTGAATATCCCCCTGGGACAGCTGCCTGCTGATGGCCTCCGCCGCCCGCTGTTCCTGCTGTTGCGGGGACAGTTGGCGCACATTGGCGTTGCTGGCCGCCGTGGTGGAGGCAGTGCTCGATGTCACAGACGGTGTCGGTGCCTCGATTTCGGGCTCCTCGATTTCGGGCTCCTTGGTTTCAGCCACAGCGGCAGCTGCCGGCGCCTCAGGAGCGGCCTCCTGCCCTGACTCTGCGGGGCGCTCTAGCGGTGTTACCGGTGCGGCCTCTGGCTCCCGGGCAACCTGGCTGGCGGGCTCTGGCCGGTCCGGCACTGGCTCAGCAATGGGGCTGACCTGTGGGTCCGGTGCCGGGACTTGCGGGGCAACGGTTACCAGGGGAACCTGAACCAGGCCCTCAGGGGACTCCTGGGCCGAGCCACCATGCCACCAGAACCACAGGGCCAGCAGGGAAACCAGCAGCAAAGCCAACCCCAGCAACCAGACCATGCTGTTAGCACTGGGGTTACCCTGCAGGCCGGGGGGAATGGGGTTGGCGGTGGCATCACCCGGACGCCGTTCATCCAGGTCCCGCAGTGCGTCATTCAGCAGGCTCATGCGGGCCTCCGGGACCAGAGTCCCTGGCGAGCACTGTCCGTGTCTTTGACCGCCAGGCGCACATGGCGCCGGCTGACCCCAGGGGCACCCATGCCATAGGCGGCAATCAGGGATTTGTGGGCAAGGATATTGATCAGCCGGGGGGTGCCTTCAGAGGCCGAGGCCAGCAGGCGAATGGCTCCGGGGCTAAACAGCTGGCCGCCATTATGACCGGCCTGGTGCAGCCGGTGGTGGATATAATCCGCCACCCCCTTGCGGTCCAGTTCCTGCAGCCGGTACTGGAAACAGATGCGTTGCTTGAGCTGACGCAAACTGGGGCGGTTCAGTACTTCATCCAGTTCCGGCTGGCCGAACAGCACCACCTGCAGCAGCTTGTAACTCTCCGTCTCCAGGTTGGTGAGCAAACGCAGGGCTTCCAGGGTCTCTTCTGGCATGGCCTGGGCTTCATCAATCACCAGCACCACGGTTTTGTTCTGCCCCGCCAGCTCAATCAAATGCTGGGTCAGCAGGGACAGGGTGCGATGGGTATTAGTGGCCTCTGGCAGGGTCAGGCCCAACTCATCCGCCAAGGCACTGAATAGCCCTTCCGGGGTCAGCTGCGGGTTGGGCAGATAAGCGGTAACGGTTTTCTTGGACAGGCCATTCAGCAGCATACGACAGAGCATGGTTTTGCCGGTGCCCACTTCCCCGGAGACTTTGATGAACCCCTCCCGTTGCTGCAGGGATACCAGCAACAGCTTGAGGGCTTCCCAATGGGTTTTGGAATGCTGAAAATAGCGCGTGTTTGGGGTCAGTGAGAAAGGCGCTTCCTGTAGCCCGAAATGCGTTTCATACATATGCGGGGCGCCTATTGCCGTGACTGTGCAGGCTGCGGCGTCACGCTTTCTGCGGACTCCATCAGGTCCCGAAGGGCCCGCA
>REBR01000258.1 GCA_007692645.1 Halomonadaceae bacterium
ATGGTAGTGGATGGGGGGGGCTCCTTAAGAGCAGCATTGCTGGGGGATATGTTGGCAGAAAAAGCTGCCAGTAATGGCTGGGAAGGTATTATCGTTTATGGCTGTATCCGGGATGTGGATGTGATCGCTGCAACCGATCTCGGTGTCCAGGCACTGGCCACCCACCCCCGCAAAACCGATAAGCGGGGTCTCGGTGACCTGAACGTACCGGTGACCTTTGCCGGTGTCACCTTTACACCGGGGCACTACATTTATGCTGACAATAACGGCATTGTGGTGGCAACAGAAGCTCTCAATCTGCCTGCTTGATAGTCAGGCACTGGTCAGGCCGATGGATATTGACCAGACTCTGCTGCGCAACTATAAGAATAGGGTTTCCCACGTCAATGTCATGGCGACCGGGACCTGGGCAGGGGTATGTAAATGAGAGATTATTCAGAGAAGCGGGATTTTATCCGTATGCAGGTAGACACGGATATTGAGATTCGGCTGCCTTCAACGCCAGAGCGGCTGTTGCAGGGAGTGTGTGAAGATCTCAGTGCTACTGGCATGTCTGTGCTGGTAACGGAAGAATTGCCCATGGGAGTGGAAGTGAGCACCAAGGTTCCTTCCCATAACCCGGATTTCCCACCTTTTGAAACCCTGGCACGAATTATTCGCTGTGACACAGTGGCAGATGGGCGCTTTTCCCTGGGACTGGAAATTTTGAAAGTTCTCCAGTGAGGAGGGCCTTTCAGCCCCCTCTTATGGTGATTGGGGTCACCATGGCATTCAGGCCCAGTTGTCGCTCTTGCGGGCAGGCTTCAGCAGTGGAAAGAGTATGGTAATCAGTATGCCACCGATTACCAGGCCGCCGCCAATCAGCATGAAACTGGACTCACGGCGGTCTCTCAGTCGCTGATTTTCAGTAGCCAGCAGCTCAGCTTCGTTCTTCAGTGATTGATTTTCCTCCCGCAATTCTGTGTTTCGCGTGTCCAGCCGCAAGGCGTCCTCTGAGATACTACTGATTCTTTCCAGCTCACTGCTGACAGTGGCCAACTCCTCCTCGAGCAAAGAATTACGGCTCTCAAGTGCGGCGACCGCCTCCTCCAGGTCGCTTTTCTCTGATCTGAGGGACCTCAGGTTCTGTTGTGCCTGCTCCAGATTGGCATTACTGGTTGCCAGGCGGTCAGCCGCAATGGGGCTGGAACGCAGGTAGCGGGTTTCAATAAACCCTTCCCGGTCATCCCCGAAGCGAATACGGCTGTAACCGCTTTCTTCGTTATCACTGAGTACTTCCACCCGGGTGCCACTGCGTAGCCCGCTGTGGATGATGCGGTATTGATTGCTTTCACCGGTGCGCACTGGGGCATACAGGGTATCATCAATATAACGGGTGCTGGCCTGCAGGGACCCTGCCAGCAAAAGGCTGGTCAGCAATACGGTAATCAGGGGAAACACTTTCACAATGGTATTCCTGCTTGTATCGGGCAACGGTGCCCGGTCTCATTTTATAGGTGGGGAATTCTGACACAAATGGCGACCTAATGCCTATGGCAACAGAGCTGATACACGGATTGCAGTATTAAGGTCCTGCCATGAAGCATGGTCAACACCACTCAGCAAACCAATCAATGCTGCAGAACAATTGACCCCGGCCCAGTCCGCTGCAACTATCGTCCCAGCGAATTACCATTCGCGACCAGCAACACCTTCGACAATAATAGCCATGGAGAACACCATGTCCGCAGTACCGGTTTCCGAACTAACCTCCTACATTGGCAAGGATCTCGGTCATTCCCAGTGGATGACCATCGATCAGGAACGCGTCAATCAGTTTGCCGAATGTACTGGCGACCACCAGTTCATTCACCTTGATGAAGAAAAAGCCAGGCAAACCCCCTTTGGGGGCACCATTGCCCATGGCTTCCTGTCCCTGTCACTGCTGCCGGTACTTTCGGCAGGCTTGCTGATTCAACCCCAGGGGCTGAAGATGGCCGTCAACTATGGCCTCGACAGTCTGCGCTTTATCCAGCCGGTGCGGGTGGGTTCCCGGGTACGTCTGCAGATAACGGTGACTGACGTCACCGAGAAGAACCCCGGTCAATGGCTGGTCAAATCCCGCTCAACCCTGGAAGTCGAGGGTCAGGAAAAACCCGCTTTTATTGCCGAGGCCCTGACCCTGTATTTTGTTTGACGCCTTGCTGGGCCCGTAATCAACAGATCGCCCCTATCCGATGATCACTTACTGCAACAGAAGGAATGATCGCCGGGGCTATGCTGAAGGGGTTCAGCGGCATCCAGTCGCAGTAGTCATGGCGCTAACCCTGCAGCAAGCTGGCGGTAAGCCTGGTATCGAATGGAGTGCCGGCAAAGTCATAGCGCTACTTTATACGGGCGTATATCCACCTTTTCATAGACCCCGGCAGCCACGTAAGGGTCCGCATCAGCCCAGGCCCTGGCGGCGGCCAGACTGTCGAACTCGGCCACAATAAGGCTGCCGGTAAAGCCTGCCTCGCCAGGTTCAGTGCTGTCGATGCCAGGGAAGGGGCCTGCCACCAGCAGGCGGCCCTGGTCCCGCAGCTGGTGCAGACGGGCGATGTGGTCCGGCCGGGCCTGTTGGCGCAGCGCCAGGCTGTCGGCCACATCCTGAGCGATAATTGCGTAATACATAGGCTTTCATGTCCTTTGTAAGAAGCGATTATGGTAACGTGGCCAGACTTAATTTCACAGACGGCGAGCCCCACGCCATGCAGTTAACTGAAGAGCCCCAGAAAAGGGTTTTCCGCCCAGACTTCCACTGTCACACCACCGCCTCTGATGGTCATCTCACGCCTCCCGAGCTATTACAGCGGGCACAGGACCAGGGGGTGACGGCACTGGCTGTGACTGACCACGACACCTATGCCGGCTACAGCAGCCTGGTGGCGAGCGGGCCGGTCACGGGCATCAGTCTGATCAGTGGCATTGAGCTTTCCTGCGTCTGGCAGGGTCGCACTATTCACATTGTGGGTCTGGATTTTGCCGCCCAGAGCCAGGTAATGCTGGATGCCGTTGCACGGCAGCAGGATAACCGCTGGCAGCGGGCGCAGCTGATTGATGAGCGCCTGGTGAAAGCCGGTTTACCCTCATTACTGGCTGCCGCCGAAACAGAAGCGGGTGGGGTGCCTGGCCGGCCTCATTTTGCCAGCGCCATGCTGGCAGCCGGGCTGGTGAAAAAACACCACCATGCCTTTGACCGTTACCTGGGTACCGGAAAAATTGGCGATATCACCAGTCTGTGGCCTTCTTTGGAGACCATCACCCAATGGATCCGTGAGGGTGGGGGGGTTGCCATACTGGCCCATCCCCGCAAATACGGTCTCACCGGGGTTAAGTTACGGGCATTGCTGACGGATTTTATGGGGGCAGGGGGGCAGGGCATGGAGGTGCTCAGTGCCGGCCAGGCCGACGCTGATACCCGTTTTCTGACATTACTGTGTGAGCAGTTCCAGTGTGCGGCGTCCCTGGGCAGCGACTTTCACCATCCCCGCAACCATTGGTGTGAACTGGGGCGTTTACCCCCATTACCCACCAAACTGACACCAGTATGGCAACTCTTCAGTGCCGCCACCCGGCAACACATGGGTTTGCCAGCGTAAGCAGAATGCAGCCCCTTCAGGGGCTGTGGTATAGCAGGTAAAGATCGGTGAGGGAGTCGGGAATCTGATCCGCCAACTGCTCCGCCTGTTTTTCATCCTGGCGGGCTTTCTGGAAGTCTTCATCCTCAAAAAGGTTCGAGAGGGTCATAATGGGCATCAGCTGCTCTGCTACCAGAGCTTCCTGATCCGCTACCCAGTCATCCTCCGTCAGCAAAAACGTATCCACGAAACCGGCACACCAGTTCTCAAGGGCGTCACTGGCATTGCCATCTTCAGGTTCTGGCAACTGCAGGGATTCCCCCTGTTCCAGTAGCTGGCGAACCTGCCGGGTCAATTTAGCCACTGACTGAATGAAGATCTCCGGTGGTGGCCCGGCATTGCCGGGCTCCTGTGCGGTCACCAGTGCAAAGAGCGCGGCATCGGAGGCCAATGCCGGGCCTATGGCTGATGCACAAACGGCGCCATGGAAGCCAAAGAAATCCATAGCCCCTTCCGGCCAGCGTTCATCAAACAGCACGACTTCCAGCGCATCGATGTCAGCTTCGGGCAGGGTGCCCTGAGCGGGATCGGTTGCCATCAGTTACGCCCGCTTTCTGCAGTGGTGTCCGCTGCATTGTCATTGCGCTGGCCACGGTCTGCCGCTTCCTTCTGGGCAGCCAGTTCACGGCGGCGAATCTCACGGGGATCGTTAAAGGCACGACCCTTGATTGGCGGCAGATTGGCAGCGACTGAAACTTGCTCACGCTGTGGCTTTTCTGCCGACCTCTCAGGGGCCTTTTCTTTTGCCGGAGCTGGGGCAGGTTTCCCAGCAGCAGCTTGTGTCGCCTCAGCCGGGCCTGATTCAGCCTGGGTTTCAGCGCCACCCTGGGCTGCTTTCCCCTGACCGGAACCACGGGGCTTACGGTTACGGGAGCGGCTTGCCCGGGGCTTGGGCTTGGGTTGTTCTTCAGTGCCCTCAGCAGCTGGCTGCTTCGGTTCAGCAGGGGCATCTGAGGGTTGTTCTGCCTCAGGTTGCTTCTGCTCTGCCTGGGCAGGTGTGGGTTGCTCAGCTTCGGGCTGCTTCTGCTCTGCCTGTTCGGGCTTGGGCTGCTCGGCTTCGGGCTGCTTCTGCTCTGCCTGTTCGGGCTTGGGCTGCTCGGCTTCCGGTTGCTTCTGCTCAGCCTGAACTGGCTTGGGCTGCTCGGCTTCGGGCTGCTTCTGTTCAGCTTGGGTAGGCTTGGGCTGCTCAGCTACCGGCTGTTGCTGTTCGCCATTCTGGGCGTCCTGAACAGCCTGGCTGCCATCTTCCTGCTTATTTCGGGCAGGGGAGCCATCCCGGTTACGCTGGCGACGGGGGCGACTGTTTTTGCTCTCAGTGGCTGCCTTGGCAGGTGCGTTTTCAGCGTGCTGTTCTGGGGGACTGTCAACAGAGACTGCATCAGGCTTGGGGCTGGCACTCTTCTGAGCAGTGTCCTGCTGCTTGGGTGCTGCCTCTTTCGGACCCTCCTGCTTCGGCCGGCGTTGGCCGCCTGACTTGCGGGCATCGTCCGATTTGTTCTGGGCAGGCTGACGGTTTTCCTGAGGTTTGGCGCCGTCGTTTTTCTGGGGCCGGTTGCGGCCTCCCTGCTGGGCACCGGTTTGAGCGCCCTGGTTGGGGCGACGCTGACCGTTACGGCCACTGGTACGGCGTTCATTACGACGGCTGTCCTGATCCTGACCCGTGCTGCCAGCTTCACTGCGACGACCCGCGCTGCGATCAGCAACCGGTGCAGTATCACCCTCACCAATGCGTGGCCGCTGTTGTGGCGACCGTGGAGTGGTGGATGAGCGGCTTTGAGCACTGCTGTCAGGTCCATTGAGGAAGGCGCTGATGGCTTTGCCCAGGCGCAGCCAGAAACTGTCACCGGCAGGCTTGGCAGCAGGTGCCGGTACCGGTGCTGGTTGGGGGGCAGCACGCTGGGGTTGTGGCGCCTTTTCAGCAGGTTTGGGAGCCGGTGTAGGTATAACAGACTTTACTGCCGCTTCTTCACGGACGACTTCTTTTGTGACCACATGGTGAACATCATCTTCGTGGGTCTGATCAGTACGGGCAGAAATTTCGAAACTGGATTCCCCTTCAATCACAGCGGCGTCGTCTTCACGCAGACGCTGGACTTCAAAATGGGGTGTTTCCAGGCTGATGGAAGGAATGACCAGCACCTTGACCTTTTCCTGAGTCTCGATGTTGTTCAGTTCCTGGCGTTTTTCATTCAGCAGGAACGCGGCCACGGAAACAGGGACCAGGGCGCGCACCTCGGCGGTCTTGTCTTTGGAGGCCTCTTCGTACATCAGCCGCATAATACTCAGAGCCAGGGACTCGATGCTGCGGATGGTACCCTGACCATTACAGCGGGGGCACACTTCACTGCGGGTTTCCCCCAGTGAGGGGCGCAGGCGCTGCCGGGACATTTCCAACAGGCCAAAGCGGGAGATCTTGCCCAGTTGTACCCGGGCCCGGTCCAGCTCAAGAGCCTGGCGCATGCGCTGTTCCACTTCCCGCTGGTTGCGGTTGGGGGACATATCGATAAAGTCGATAACAATCAGCCCGCCCATATCCCGCAGGCGCAGTTGGCGGGCAATTTCGTCGGCGGCCTCCAGGTTGGTTTGCAGGGCAGTCTCTTCGATATCGCCGCCCTTAGTAGCCCGGGAGGAATTGATGTCAATGGATACCAGGGCTTCAGTGGGGTCAATGACAATGGAGCCGCCAGAAGGGAGTTTCACTTCCCGCTGGAAGGCCGTCTCGATCTGGCCTTCAATCTGGTAGCGGCTCAGCAGGGGGATGTCATCGGTGTAGAGCTTGATGCGGTTTTCAAAGGTGGGCATGACTGCCCGTACGAAAGTCAGCACATCTTCATAGACTTTCTGGGAGTCGATCATTACCTCAGCAATGTCCTGGCGCAGGTAATCACGCACCGCACGGATAATAACATTGCTTTCCTGGTAGATCAGGAAGGGGGCTTTGCGGGCCTGTGCGGCTTCAGTAATGGCGCTCCAGAATTGCAGCAGGTAATCCAGATCCCACTGCAGCTCTTCCGATTCGCGGCCGACACCGGCGGTACGCACGATCACACCCATGGCCTTGGGCACGGTGACTCCGCTCATGGCATCTTTAAGCTGGCTGCGCTCATCCCCTTCAATGCGGCGGGAAATGCCGCCAGCACGGGGGTTATTGGGCATCAGTACCAGGTAACGGCCGGCCAGGGTAATAAAGGTGGTCAGTGCCGCTCCTTTATTACCGCGCTCTTCCTTGTCGACCTGAACAATGACTTCCAGCCCCTCGCTGACCACATCCTTGATGTTGATCTTGCCTTCGATCTGGTCAGGGGATTTGCGGAAATATTCCGGAGAAATTTCTTTCAGGGGCAGAAAGCCGTGGCGATCGGCACCGTAATCAATAAATGCAGCTTCCAGGCTGGGCTCTACGCGGGTAATTTTGCCTTTGTAAATATTGGATTTTTTCTGTTCACGAGTACTGGATTCAATATCCAGATCGTACAGTTTCTGGCCATCGACGAGCGCGACACGCAACTCTTCCTGGTGGGTTGCGTTAATGAGCATTCTTTTCATGGAATCAATGATTTCCGTAATTGCGAACGGAAACAGGGCAGGGTACGCGCAAGGAGTGATGAGCAACGGTGGGCTGGCCACAGATCCGGTCATCAGAAACGACAGGTTACGCATTATACGGTGTTTGGCACCTGTCGGGTGCCACCGCTACGGTCTCTGTCATCCTTTGACTGGCGGGCATAGGCCCGTCTCAATAATTGTTACCTTTCATGCCGGCCCAGAGGTCTTACGTCATATTGCGTTCGGGACTGCCCGGGCGGGCATGACTCACTGAATCTTTTGCGAAACTCCCCGCCGGACTGTTTGCCGAGCGGATTAAACTCGTTCACCGGCCTTTACCGGTCCGGATGAACACCTTTTTTCAGCCTTTGGCCGATGACGCTGCGTCAACTCTGGCGCAAGCGTTCAAAGTTCTGACAGAAGACGTTATACTTCGCTCGTACTGGAATGACCGGTTGAGCGGGAAAAACGCTGCTGTCCTGTAAACTTTCAGATCTAATGGATCTTCTGCTTTTTCAGAACCCTATTGAACCGTTAAGTTCTGTTGTCGCGTCGGAGGCGGGCGGGGCCGAATATGCCATTGATTGGCCGGCAGCGCAGATTTTGGTGGTGCCGGATGTCACGCACGCACAACTTCGTCGAAAACATGCTGGAATATAGCAGCAAATGCTCGCACCATCAACGATCCCCATTGAGTGACCACAGGACCCGCTATGACAGGCCAACAAGGCGCCCCGGATAAGGACGAACAACGCCCCCGGGTACAATGGGTCGATGTGGACGAAGAGCTGGCAGGTCAGCGGCTGGATAATTTCCTGCTGGCCAGGCTTAGGGGCAT
>REBR01000260.1 GCA_007692645.1 Halomonadaceae bacterium
GTAAGGACTCCCATCATGAAACTTGAAACTCTCGCACTGCACGCAGGCTTCAGTGGTGACCCTACCACCCACGCGGCGACCACTCCGATCTACCAGACCACTTCCTATACCTTTGACGATACCCAGCACGGCGCTGATCTGTTTGATCTCAAGGTGGAGGGGAATATCTATACCCGCATCATGAATCCCACCAATGCCGTTCTGGAAGAGCGGATGGCGCAGTTGGAAGGGGGTGTGGGGGCACTTGCGGTGGCTTCCGGTATGGCGGCCATTGCTTATGCGTTGCAGACCATCTGCAAGGTGGGCAATAACATCGTAAGTACCGGTCAGCTGTATGGGGGGACTTACAATCTGTTTGCCCATTCACTGCCCAACCAGGGTATCGATTGTCGCTTTGTAACCCATGACGATTTTGATGGCCTGGAAAAGGCCATTGATGACAACACCCGGGCGCTGTTCTGTGAATCCATCGGTAACCCGGCAGGGAACGTGGTGGATATTCAGCGTTGGGCAGAAGTTGCCCACAAGCACGGCATTCCGCTGATTGTGGATAACACCGTGGCCACGCCCTTCCTGTGCCGGCCTTTTGAACACGGTGCGGACATTGTGGTGCACTCCCTGACCAAGTATATCGGTGGTCATGGCACCACGGTTGCGGGTGTTGTGGTGGATTCCGGTAAGTTTGACTGGAAGGCCAATGCCGCCAAGTTTCCCATGCTGAATGAGCCGGACCCCTCTTACCATGGGGTGGTGTACACCGAGGCCCTGGGTGCAGCAGCCTTTATCGGCCGTTGTCGTGTGGTGCCTTTGCGTAACACGGGGGCGGCTTTATCGCCCTTTAATGCGTTCCTGATTATGCAGGGGCTGGAGACACTGGGGCTGCGCATGGAGCGGCACTGTGAGAATGCTGAGAAAGTGGCGGAATATCTGCAGCAGCACCCGTCAGTGACCTGGGTGAATTACGCCACCCTGGCGGACAGTCCTTTCAAGGCCACCTGCGAGAAGATCTGCGGCGGCAAAGCCTCCGGTATTCTCAGTTTTGGCATCAAAGGCGGCAAAGAGGCGGGTGCCCGCTTTATTGATGGGCTGCAGCTGATTTACCGGCTGGTGAATATTGGTGATGCCAAATCCCTGGCCTGCCACCCGGCATCCACTACCCACCGCCAACTCGGTCCGGAAGAACTGAAAAGTGCCGGTGTCAGTGAGGAAATGGTGCGGTTGTCTATCGGGCTTGAGCATGTGGATGACATTATTGCGGATGTGACCCAGGCGCTTGAAAAGGCGATGGGGTAAAAAATGCCATCCATGGAAAAATTCCCCGTAGGCTGGCGGCTACTGCACTGGCTGATGGCAGTGATGGTGCTGATCTCCATACCTACCGGGCTGTGGATGGCGTCACGGGCGGAGGCGGATTTGTGGGGGGAGCTGACCAATGCCCTGTATAGCTGGCATAAAGCCATTGGCTTCAGCGTGCTGTTGCTGATGGTGCTGCGTATTGCGATAAAGGTGCGCTACAAGACCCCGCCTTATCCCCAGGAGATGCCCCGCAAGCTGCAGTTGGCTGCCAAGAGTGTGCACCATCTGCTCTATATATTGCTGATACTGACACCATTGCTGGGGTGGGCGGGGGTGACGGCGTTTCCTGCGTTGGTGACGGTGGGGGGCTATGATCTGCCCGCCATGCCCCTGGTGCCGGAAGACCGGGAGCTGGCAGCCCGGTTGTTTGAGATACACGGGGTGTTGGCGATAACTCTGGCAGTACTGATTGCCGTTCATATCGCAGCGGCTTTTCGGCATATGTTCCGTAAAGACGGGATTTTTAGGCGGATGGTGTAAGGGCTTGTGACTTATGCAGCCTGGCCGTGATGGCCGGTGAAGCGGTGTCCAGAAACGCCTGCCGGCGCTGCATGATAACTGGCAGTGTCCGCTCCTCGGGAATACCCAGCAGACTCCGCCGGGCCAGCCACTGGCCTGCTGTGGTGCTGCCGCTGAGGGCAGAGAGGGGTATGGCCAGCACCAGCCCGGTAATGAGGGGCAGCATCCAGAACAGCAGTGCTGAAGACAGCCACAGCAACAGCACCAGAGTCAGCAGCCCCAGTGCGGTATGTATCCCGTGGCGTACCAGTAAATGCCGCCACTGCACACCATCACCCAGACGGCGGCGCTGGGCAGACCAGCCGGAGTCCTGACCCCGGGCGATTTCCCACAGGTGCCGGCTGTGCATCAGCATAAAGATGGGGGCATGAAGCACCGAGAACAGCAATTCCAGCATTACACTCAGGAAAAACGCAGGTCGTCCGGCCCCCCCGCGCTGTGCCCGGCTCAGCAGACCGCTGGCCAGCCCAAGCATTTTTGGCAGCAGCAACAGGGTCATGGTGAGTATAAACAGCCCGAGCATACGCCCGGCGTCGAATACCGGTAGTGTCTGAGTAACTGAATCCTGCTGGGGCGCCAGGGCAAACCGGGTACTCAATATCAGGCCAACTGTCACCATGGCCAGCCATAGCAGCGAGGTCAGGTAGTTCATCACCCCCATCAGCATATGTGCCCGGTTCGGCCAGCGCAGGCCACGGGCAGGCACTACTGCCAGGTGCTGGACGTTGCCCTGGGCCCAGCGCCGGTCACGGATGGCGGCATCCAGCATGGTGGGGGGGCATTCTTCCCAGGAACCGGGCAGCTCCGGCAGCATTCTCACTGTCCACCCGGCACGGCGGATCAGGGCGGCTTCGACAAAATCGTGGGAGCGTATCTCGCCGCCGAACGGGCGTGGCCCCGGCAGTGACGGCAGGCCGGCAGACGCTGCAAAGGCCCGGGTGCGGATGATGGCATTGTGGCCCCAGTAGTTGCCATCGTGGCCCTGCCAGGCACAGAGGCCCCGGGCGAAAATGCGGCCGTAGGCGACGGCAGAAAACTGTTGCAGCCGGGCAAACAGGGTCTCGCCACCGTAAAGGCGCGGCAGGGTTTGCAGGATACCGGTGCTGGGGTCGGCGTCCATTTCCCGCACCAGTGTGGCCAGGGTGTCGCCGGCGATCAGGCTATCCGCATCCAGCACCACCATATAGTCATAACCACTGCCCCAGCGATTGACAAAGTCGCGAATATTGCCGGCCTTGCGCTCGCTGTTGTGTTGCCGGCGGCGGTACCACACCGGCAGGGTTGCGGATAACCGTTCCCGCAGGCAGTCCACGGCTGCAATCTCAGTGGCCAGTATGTCCGGGTTATTGCTATCCGAGAGGATAAAAATCTCAAAGTGTTGCTGAAATTCCAGGTCAGCCAGGTCTTGCCCCATGGCGGCCAGGGCAGCGCAGGCGCTGGTGGCATCTTCATTGTAGATAGGCATGATCAGGGCGGTTTTACCCTGTAGTGCTCCATGGGATGCAGGACGTTGGCGACTGGGGTCAGACAGCGGCGGGTGGCGGGCAGGCAAGAACCCCGCCACGGCGGTGGTGGCGGATAGGGAAATCCAGGCGAAGGTGGCGGTGAACAGTCCCAGCAGCAGCCACAACAGAACACTCAGCCAGGGGGAGCCGGCATTCGCCACTTCATTGAGGGGGATAATGAAATACAACTGCCGGCTGGCAGCCACCGTTAATGCCAGACTTCCACCGAAGGTCAACAGGCGGGCCAGCCAGGTGGCCGGGTCCTGGCTCACAGTGCCAGTGGCGGGGCGCCGGGACAGGTTCTGGGTGGGCATTGCCAGGGGCGATGCCGGGGGCGTCAGTGCAGCTGTTTTCACTGGGTCCACCGGTAAAGCCAGGTTTCACCCCAGGGTTCGCCGTCCACCTCCAGGGTGACCCGTAACTCCGCCAGGTGGTCCTCGCCGGGGTCGAGCCTGACATAGGCCCGATAGTGGCCGGTGTCCTCCACCAGGGTGCCACTCACAGCGGTAATTTCTCCGGCGCTGGTGGCGGCCTGGATAAGAACCTCGTCTTGATCAGGAATCTGGCGACCATCGCTGTAATCAATTACAAACAGCTTGTCGTCACTGGACAGGGCAGTGCCTGCGGCGGTTTCGATTACCCGTCCCGGCTGCGGTGCAAGGGGGGATTCGCCACCCCAGTGCATGCGGTACTGAAAATGGTATTCACTGCCCGCTGCCAGCCCCCCGGTTGGCTGCCAGTAAGTGACGATATTGTCGTGGTACTCATCAGCCGTGGGGATTTCCAGCAACTCAACCTGCCCTTTGCCCCAGTCACCCTGGGGTTCTATCCACAGGGAAGGGCGTTTATGGTAGCGGGCTTCAGCATCATTAAAACGGGCAAAGTCCTGTTGCCGCTGCAACAGTCCAAACCCTTCAGGGGCTGTGGAGTCAGCACTGAAGGCTGATACCTGCACCTGGGCGGGGTTCGCCAGTGGGCGCCAGATGAGTTCCCCGTTGGCCTGAAGGATTTTTAAGCCGTGGGAGTCATGCACGGCATTACGGTAGTCATCAAAACCTGCCCGGTTGCTGGGGTCGAAAAAGAACATCGAGGTGAGGGGGGCAATCCCCAGGTGCGCAATGTCCCGGCGTGGATACAGGCTGGCCTCTACGTCTATCCGGGTATGTTCACCTGGCACCACAGTGAACTGGTAGGCGCCGGTCACGGAGGGGCTGTCCAGCAGAGCGTGGATGAGTATTCCATCAGCATGTTCGTCAGGGGTCTCGATCCAGAACTGGGAGAAACGGGGGAACTCTTCATCACCAGGCCCTACGGTGTTAACGGCCAGGCCCCGGGCAGAGAGTCCGTAGAGCTGGTGTTTGCCCACGGCGCGAAAATAGCTGGCACCAAGAAACACCAGAAACTCATCGTAATAGTCAGGGGTGTTGAGGGGATGATGTACCCGGAAACCGGCATAGCCCCGGGCATCAAACTGATCGATACCCACAGGGCTGTGGCGGTAGTGAAACAGGTCGGTGGTAAACGCCAGGCGGCGGGCCTCTCCCTCATTTACCAGATGGATATCCACCGGGGTTGTGTGCAGAAATCCCGGGTGGAACAGTTGTAGCTGAAAGGGCTGCGCCTCATCGCGCCAGATGGCAGCTTCCGGGTCAAAGGCAATGCGCCGGTACTCGTCATAGCTCAGGTCACCCAGTGGGTCATCTTCCGCCATGGTGTGGGGGGTATAGGATTGGGTGGCCAGTTCACGGGCATGTTCCTGCAGCCATTGATGGCTGAATGGCTGTGCTTCAGACGCATACTCCGGCTGTGCGGCAAGCTGCTGGCCGGGGGGTACGCAGGCCACTAACACAACCGCGAGCAGGCAGAATCCCGGGGGGCATCTTCTGAGGAGCATGGTTTTGTTCCTGTCTATCAACAGCGGATCGGGACTCGTTGGCGTAAGAGTCTGAATTTACGGGTTCAGGGTGTATACAGATCAGCCTGAGCTGCTGCAGCTGGTCCCGGTTCGAACCGGGAACGTATAGTGGGGGCACATACCTTGCTGGTCTGACTCCTATGAAAGGCTTTAGTTTTTACCCCAATGCCCGGTTCGCCCATGCCGGTCTCACCTGAGGTGCCCTGCCAGTTACAGCGGGAACTGTTGCGCATTGCGTTGCTGGGGGCCGGTCTGCTGGCAGTGGCGGCGGTGGTCTTGTCTGTTATTACAGGACCGGGAATTGCTCTGATCTGGTGGCTGCCCGGTGTGGCCTGCTGGGGGTTTGTGCTCTGGCAGTGTCACCGGCGGCTGCACCTGAACCGCAGTCCAGTGGACGATAGGGGCTTTGCCACCCTGGGGCATGGCAACCGCACCACCCTGTTACGTGGCCTGCTGATTGCCGGTATGGCGGGCTTTGTGTTCATCAGTCCCGGGGCCATCAGCCCCGGGTTACTGTATCTGCCTGCCACCCTGTATACGGCGGCCGCACTGGGGGATCTGCTCGACGGTTATCTCGCGCGGCGCCAGCAACAGATCACCCGGCTGGGAACGGAGCTTGATACCGTACTGGACGCCTTCGGTCTGGTAGTGGCCCCCCTGGTGGCGGTCATGTATGACAAGCTCCATGTGAGCTATCTGCTGGTGAGTATTGCCTACTATCTGTTTCAGTGGGGCCTCCGCTGGCGGCAGTACCATGGCCTGCCGGTCTATCCGTTACCCCCCAGCCGGTTGCGACGTTTTCTGGCGGGACTGCAGATGACGCTGGTGGCCATTGTACTGTGGCCCCCGTTACCGGGGGGCATCACCAGTACCCTGGGTGTTGCCCTGATGATTCCGCTGCTGATCGGCTTCTGCCGCGACTGGCTCCATGTGAGTGGCCGGCTGGGCGTTCAGCGGGGGCGGGCTTCATGATCCGCTGGAACATACTGACCCTGTGTCTCTGGCTACTGGCTCTGGTGCTGGTGGGCTGGATACTTGCGCAACTGCCCCTGGGGGACATTGCGGTGCAGCTGGGGCAGCTCTCCTGGTCTGACTGGCTGCAGTGGACCCTGGTCAATATCGCCATTCTGTATCTGGCGGTTAAGCGCTGGCAGCTACTGGGGCGGGCACTTCTGGTGCCCCTGTCCCTGGCCCGGTTGTTTCGCCTGCGCCAGGGGGGCAGCGCGGTGAGCTTTCTTACCCCTGGCCCCCATTTCGGCGGTGAGCCCCTGCAGCTGTACTGGCTGTACCGCCATTGTGAGACGCCACTGCACCGGGCCGTGGCCATGCTGGGGCTGGACCGTTTCATGGAAACCGGCACCAATATCGCGGTGCTGCTGGCCGGGGTGTTACTGCTGCTGGGCACCACCATACTGCCGGTTCAGGAATGGCTGCAGATAACCGCTATTCTGGCCGCTGTTCTCTGTGCCATGGTGGTAGGGCTTACTCTGGTGTTGCGGCACCCAGACTGGCTGGCAAGGCGCTTCAGCCCCCTGGCAGTCCGCCTGCAGGGCGTTACCGGGCACAGCAGTAAGGCACAGGATGAAAGCGATATGGGGGGCTGGAAGGCGCTGGTGGAGCTGCTGCGCAACGCCCTGTCCAAGCGCCAGCCAACGCTTTGGCTGGCGTTGTTGTTGTCCCTGGCTGGCTGGGGTGCGTTGTTGCTGGAGTTGTGGTTGTTGCTTAACCTTCTTGGCCTGACCCCCTCCGTCACTGACATCCTGCTGATCATGGTGGGCATGCGCCTGGCCATGCTGCTACCAGTGCCCGGAGGCATCGGCACCATTGAGGCGTCACTGCTGTGGTCTTTTCAGTACCTGGGGCTACCCATCAGCGCCGCCGTGGGGCTGATCGCCCTGATTCGGCTTAGGGATCTGCTGGTGCTGCTGGTGGGGCTGGCCTGTCTGTGGAGCTTTCACCGGCCCATGGTGCCGGTGAAGGAGCCGGTGAAAAAGCCTGCCTCAGCCGAATGACCGGCGGTAGGCTGCCCAGCAGGTGGCGTTTTCCCACAGTTTCACCACCAGAGCACCGGTGCCCGGGGGGGTAATACCAGCCAGCAGTTTTTCACTCAGAATCCGGCTGAAGTGTTCGATGCTGGGATTAAGGCCGGCAAATTCCGGCTTGTCATTCAGCATGCTGTCCCGGAAATACCCCACCACGTCGTTCAGGGCCGCTTCAATCTCGACGATATCCACCAGATAGCCGTGTTCGTTGAGGGTGTCGCTTTCGATACGCACTTCCAGCACGTAGTGGTGAGCGTGGGGGCTGTTCTCGCTGCCCCAGTCCCCTCCGATCAGGTAATGGTTGGCGATAAAATCCTGGGTCACGGCAACGGTATACATAAGCGTCCTGTTCTGTGGGTAAATGGGAGTCAGTGGGGGTAATGGAATAACGGCTGTACCATATCCTGCTGCCCCTCATGGAGCTGTTGATACAGGCTTGGGGCTTCCTCCAGGGGTACGGTATGGGTAATCAGTTGTGTCGGGTCGATGCGCCGGATCATGTCCCAGGCCAGGTCAAACCGTCGCTGTTTGTCCCAGCGTCCCGCCAGGGCAGGGGCTACTGTGCTTACCTGGCTGGTGATCAGCTGCAGGCGGTTACGGTGGGCCTCACCCCCCAGATCAAGGGATACCGGTTTGTTGCCGTACCTGCTGCCGATCACGATGCGGCTGCAAT
>REBR01000262.1 GCA_007692645.1 Halomonadaceae bacterium
CACCTGGGCTACGCCCTGGACCCGGCCCATAACCAGGATCATGGTCAGCGTCGTAATGGCGAGATACAGGCACCGGGGAGTCACCGCATACTGGTTATTGCCACCCAAGAGGAACGGGTCATTGCCGAAGATACCCTGGCATTGACTCAGCACTGATAGCAGCCGTTTTATTTCTGCAACCAACACACATTGAGCATTACGGGAAGCCAGTATGGCCAAGAATCTGTTTATTGCCGCCACCGGACTTCGAACCGGCCTCACCTCCGTCAGTATGGGGTTGTTACGTGCCCTGGATCACAAGGGGGTACGGGTTGGCTTCTTCAAACCCGTGGCTCAGACCAGCCAAAGGGATGCGGTGGACCGGTCCGTTCAGTTTATTCGTGCCAGCAGCCCCCTTGACCCGCCGAACCCCATTGCCCTGAAAAGTGCTCAGGATCAGCTCAATACCGGCCAGTCCGGGCAATTAATGGAAGATATTGTTGGCCTTTACCACCAGGCCGCAAAAAACATGGATGTTGTCATCGTGGAAGGGCTGGTGCCAGACAGTAGCCAGGCCTACACCGCACGGCTAAACGTTGAAATTGCCCGTAATCTGGATGCCGAGGTTATTCTGGTCACTGCCCCCGGTGATGCCACCCCACAACAGGTCAATGAAACACTGGATTTTTCAGCCCGTCTGTTCACGGAAAATTCCGCTACCCGGGTTATTGGTGCCGTACTGAATAAAGTCGGGGAACCGACCCGTGACGAATTACAACTGTCCACGTGGCACCTGCCTGCCGCCGCCAGTCTGGATTGGGCAAAAGACTGTGACAGCTTCTCCAGTGGCCGGATGAAGCTGTTAGGGGTGATACCCTGGGAGCCGGGTTTGCTGGCTCCCCGTACGGCGGATATTGCCTGGCCTCTGAAAGCGGAGGTTCTCCATGCAGGGGATCAACACAGTCGCCGGGTAGAACAGGTGACCGTGTGCGCCAGAACACTGCCAAATATGGTGGAAGCCCTCACCCCCGGAACCCTGGTAGTCACGCCCGGTGACCGGGAAGACATTATTGTAGCCAGCGCCATGGCGACCCTGAAAGGCATCCCCTTGGCAGGACTGGTGCTAACCGGCGGGTTAATGCCCCAGGCCCGCACCATTGATTTTTGTCAGGCGGCTCTGGAAACCGGCCTGCCAGTGATGAAAACCACCCTGGACACCTATCACACTGCCTACTGCCTGGCACAGATGGACAGCTCAGTGCCCGCCGATGACCGGCAGCGTATTGAACGGGTAATGGAAGCCACCGCCGAGGCCATTGACGCGGACTGGCTTAAGGAACAGTTAAGCCTGGAGCAGGAACCGCGCCTCTCACCCCCGGCCTTCCGCCACTTGCTTACCGCCCAGGCAAGGGCTGCCAACAAACGCATTGTATTACCCGAGGGGGATGAGCCACGTACCGTACGTGCAGCGGCCCTGTGTCAGCAACGGGGGCTGGCCCGGTGTGTGCTGCTGGGCAACCCGGAGCAGATTCGCAAGGTGGCCATCTCCCAGGGTGTGGAGCTACCTGATGACCTGGAAATCATAGACCCTGATGAAGTGCGTAAGCACTACATTGAGCCCATGATGGAGCTACGCAGCCATAAGGGACTGGCAGCGGATATGGCGGAGGCCCAACTGGAAGACAATGTGGTGATGGCCACCATGATGCTGGCACTGGATGAAGTGGACGGGCTGGTTTCCGGGGCCGTTCATACCACCGCCAACACCATTCGCCCTGCCCTGCAGCTGATCAAGACCCATGACCATGCCCGCATTGTGTCTTCCATTTTCTTTATGTGCCTGCCTGAGCAGGTACTGGTATATGGCGACTGCGCGGTTAATCCAGACCCCAATGCTGAGGAATTAGCTGACATTGCCATTCAGAGTGCAGATTCTGCCGCTACTTTCGGTATCCCACCCCGGGTCGCCATGATCAGTTACAGCACCGGGGTTTCCGGCACAGGACAGGATGTGGAGAAGGTGCGTGAGGCAACGGAGCTGGTTCGCAAGCGACGCCCTGAACTGATCATTGATGGCCCGTTACAGTACGATGCCGCCGCCATTGAAAGTGTGGCCAAGAGCAAGGCCCCGGACAGCCCGGTGGCCGGCCGTGCCACGGTCTTTATATTCCCGGACCTGAATACCGGCAACACCACCTACAAAGCGGTTCAGCGCAGCGCCAACCTGGTGAGTATCGGGCCCATGCTCCAGGGGCTGCGCAAACCGGTCAACGACCTGTCACGGGGCGCTATGGTTGACGACATCGTCTATACCATTGCCCTCACCGCCATTCAGGCCAAGCAAGTGGAGGAACAGGCCAGGCAATAAGCAATAAACAAAAAAAGGGCTGTCACTGACAGCCCTTTACGGTTCATAGCGCGGATTATCGCTGCTTTTTAAGACGCTTGCGCTTGGCTTTCTTTTCCGTGGTCTTGATGTGGCTCACCAACCGGGTGCGCTTGGCTTTCTGGCGTTCATTCAGCTCGTTCTTGCGCCCCTCAAAGGGGTTGGCGCCGGACTTGAATTCCATACGAATCGGCGTGCCCTTCACTTTCAACACTTTGCGAAAGGTGTTTTCCAGATAACGGCGGTAAACCGACGGCAATGAATCGGTCTGATTACCATGCACCACAATAATCGGCGGATTCGAGCCCCCCTGATGAGCATAACGCAGCTTTACCCGCCGGCCCCGAACCATTGGCGGGGAGTGCTGCTGCACCGCATCTTCCAGAATACGGGTCAGGGTATTGGTGGGCCACTTGACCATGGCGGAGTCGTAACACTCATGAACAGAGCCATAGAGGTCGCCAACGCCGGTGCCATGCAAAGCTGAAATAAAGTGGGTACGGGCATAGTCGATGAACTCAAGGCGCCGTTTGAGGGTCTCTTTTACCGCTTTGCGGTCCTCAGGGGTCATCCCGTCCCACTTGTTCACCGCAATCACCAGGGCACTCCCCGCTTCCAGGGCAAAGCCAATCAGGTGCATGTCCTGATCCACCAGGCCTTCCCGGGCATCGATGACGATGATCACCACATGAGCATCTTCAATAGCCCGCAGGGTTTTGATGATGGAGAACTTCTCTACCGCCTCATTAACATGCTTACGGCGACGTACACCCGCCGTGTCAATGAGGGTGTAATCCTTGTCACGGCGAGTAAAGGGGATTTCAATACTGTCACGGGTCGTGCCAGGCTGATCAAAAACCACCACACGCTCTTCACCGAGCATACGGTTGACCAGGGTGGACTTGCCCACATTGGGACGGCCGATCAGGCCGATACGGATACCGGACGGGGTGGCCGGTTCCACTTCGTGGTTTTCTTCAGTGCCATCCCACAGGCACTCATCCAGTAAGGAGCGGACCCCCCGGTTATGGGCCGCGGAGATCATGAATACCGAGGGAAAGCCCAGCTGGTGAAATTCACTGGCTGCAGCATCAGGATCACTGCCGTCGGTTTTATTCACCACCAGATGAGCCGCTTTACCGGTTCGGCGCAGGTGCCGGGCAATCTCACCGTCACCGGGGGTAAGTCCGGCACGTCCATCCACCAGAAACAGCACGATGTCCGCTTCTTCGATGGCCAGGCGAGCCTGGTCTTCCATCACCTGGTTGATACCTTCCTTATCGCCACCCAGACCACCGGTATCGATAACAATAAAACGCCGCTCCATATGACGGCCTTCGCCGTATTTACGGTCCCGGGTCAGCCCCGGGTAATCCGCCACAAGGGCATCACGGGTACGGGTCATCTGGTTAAACAGGGTGGATTTGCCCACATTGGGGCGCCCGACCAGGGCAATTACCGGGGTCATCACAACTCAGTTCTCTACAATGCGATAGGAAGCCAACTGGCCACCATTACCAAACAGGATAACCCGGTCACGATAGCGGACCATGTCAGAGCGGAGGCCCTTCTCATCCACCAGGGCCCGTCCTTCAATGCGGCCATCGGCCTGATTGATGGCGTACAGGTAGCCTTCAAAATCCCCCACCAGCAGATGATCACCCAGTATCACCGGTGAGGTCAGCCGGCGCCATTCCAGGTGATTATGCCGCCACAATTCAGTGCGGTCTGTGCGGCTGAAGCCAATCATCTGGCCATCAGAAGTGGTGGTATATACCCGGCCGTTATGCACCGCCGGTGATTGCAGGCTGGAAAGGGGCCGGCTCCACTGCTCAGCACCGCTCATTAAGTCCAGGGCCGCTACCCGACCCTGGTAACCGGTGACATAGACTTCACTGTTGTGCACCACCGGGCTGCCATCCACATCCACCAGGCGCTCAAGTTCTGTGCGACCACTGGGGGAACCCACGCCGTATTGCCATAACTCACGGCCGGCGACAACATCCAGTGCAATAACACGACCGTTGTCGAATCCTGTTACCACCAGGTTAGCGTCGATGTAAGGGGTTGCTGTACCCCGGTAGCTCAATACAGGCGCATTGCTGTCATACTGCCAGCGCTGGTTGCCAGTGGCACTGTCGAAGGCAATCAGGCCGCTATCAATGGTCTGTACTACAACTAGCTGGCCATTGCTCTGGGGGGGCGCCAGCACTTCGTTTGGCATGGCACTGCGCCAGAGCTCTTCACCGTCTTCCGGGGAAAGGGCAATCAGCTTACCGCTGCGGGTGGTGACGTAAAGCCGTTCACTGTCACTACCCACGCCCCCCAGCAAACGTTCATCTTCAACCCTGACCCACCAGTCACGGCGACCATTACGGGCATTGTAAGCAGTTATATAGCCATCTGCGGTTGCCACAAAGACCCGGTCACCTTCAACCACCGGACGCAGAAAAAGGAACTGACCGTCATGGCCTCTGGCCACGCGCTGGCTCCAGATTTTGCGAACCTGCACCTCACCAGAACCTTCCGGGGCATCCGCAGCACGCTCAAAGCTGTCGCTGGGGGATGAATTACACCCTGACACCAGCAACATCACCACCACCAGCCACAGGAGGGTCTGACTACGTCTATTCAAAGCCATCAATCCTCCTCAGCAACCGCAAGATCGGCGAGTTTAATCTGCAACAGCCGGTCACTCTGGCCCTCACCCATAGCGTCCTGGGCATCCTGATAGGCTTGTCTGGCCGCATCACTATCACCCCGGGCACGGTGAATGTCCCCTTTAAGCTCGAAAAACAAGGGGGCAAACTTGCCCGGGTCAGACACATCCTGAATCACGGACAGGGCCCGGTCTTCATCACCGGCTGCCAACCAGGCCCGGGCAAGACGCTCACGGATCACCAGGGGCAGAGGGTCATCACCGGCACGATCTTTCGCCCATTCAAGTTCCTGGGCCGCCAATTCCGGCTCCGCCTCTTCCATGTAGAAGCTGGCGGCTACCATGGCGCCAAAGGGGGCATAGACACTGCGCTCGTGGCGATCTTTAAGCACATTCAAAGAGAATTCAACGGATTGCCGACGCTCCTGGGGGTCCTCAACGGACAAGGCAGCAACCATATTCTCAAAGCTCTGCCTGGCAGCGGCACGGTCTGATGCCTGTTGATTTTGCCAATATTGCCAACCCGCGAGAATCAGCACCGCAAGACCAATACCCATTGCCAGTGACGGCCAGTTTTTCTTCCACCAGCGTTTGAACGCTTCCAGCTGTTCGTCCTGCTCTGCCACAATCCGCTCCTCAATCTCACGTAAATCGGCCTATGTATCTCGCAGCCGTTCCTGTTGTTGTGTTGGTAGGGCTAGTGCCACTGCCATGGGGTTACCGGCTGATTACGCCAATAATTGCCGGCAATGGTCTGCCAGTAATGATACTGCTATCGGTTGTTGCTCCCCACCCTGGCGCAAATCCTTCACCGTCGGGGTCTGGGCAGTCATTTCCTGATCGCCGATAATAATGGCCAGGCGGGCCCCACTGCGGTCGGCCTTTTTCATCTGGCTCTTGAAGCTGCCGCCGCCACAGTGGTTGATAATCACCCGTTCCGGCAAGGCATCCCGCAATGTTTCCGCCAGGGCCAGGCCATAACCAAAGGCCTCATCACCCATGGTCATAAGATAGATATCCGCATCTGCCGTGGCAGATTCCGGCAGCACCTCACAGGTCTGCAGCAACAGAATTAACCGCTCAATGCCCATGGCGAACCCTACAGCGGGTGTCGCCCGGCCCCCCAGCTGTTCCACCAGGCCGTCATAACGGCCACCGGCACAGACGGTGCCCTGGGCCCCGAGGCGATCGGTGACCCATTCAAAAACGGTCTTACCGTAGTAATCCAGCCCACGCACCAGGCGGGGGTTCACAGTGTACGCAAGCCCTGCCTTGTCGAGCAACGCACACAATCCCTGAAAATGATCACGGCTGTCCTGGTCAATATAATCTGCCAGGGCCGGGGCATCACTGAGTAACGCCTGGGTTTGTGGATTCTTGCTGTCCAGAATGCGCAATGGATTGGTGGCCATACGCCGCTGGCTGTCTTCATCAAGCTGTTCCTGGTGCTGTTGCAGATACTCCAGCAACGCTTCCCGGTAACGCTGCCGGTCAGCGGCGGAGCCCAGGGAATTGAGCTGCAGGGTAACCTCATCAGTCAGCCCAAGTGCCTGCCAAAGACGTGCTGTTAAGAGCAGCACTTCAGCATCAATATCAGGGCCGTTCATGCCAAAACATTCCACCCCGATCTGATGGAACTGGCGGTAACGGCCTTTTTGCGGGCGTTCATGGCGAAACATCGGGCCGGTGTACCAGAGCCTGCGCACCTGATTGAATAGCAGACCATGTTGTTCAGCAGCACGGACACAACCTGCAGTCCCTTCCGGACGCAGGGTCAGGCTGTCGCCATTGCGGTCCGCAAAGGTGTACATTTCCTTTTCGACAATGTCGGTCACTTCACCGATAGTGCGTTTGAATAATTCAGTTTGCTCCAGAATAGGCATGCGGATTTCCTGGTAGCCATAACGCACCAGTACATCCGCCACACGGCGCTCCAGAAACTGCCAGGCCGGAGTCTGGTCCGGCAGTATGTCGTTCATGCCCCGAATGGCTTGTAGCTTGCTCAAAAAAAAACCCTCTGTCAGTAAACTCAATCCAGCAAAACTGGCCCTGCAAAACCAAGGCCGGGGCATGCTGTGCACACCCCGGCTAATGCCGCCGCTCACCCATTGCAGGGCACATAGAACACCTGGAGGTTCAACCCCGGGCGATAACCGCAGCCTGTTCTTTTTTCTTGCGGGCAACTTCCGCCCGGATTTCCCGCTCCAGGTCGTCCACCAGGGAGCCTTTTTCAATCAACTGGTATTTTTTTCCACCTTTATACATCAGGTGCCTTGGTGTGCCCCCGGTCAGGCCTACATCCGCTTCACGGGCCTCCCCAGGGCCGTTTACAATGCAGCCAATCACTGCCACATCAAGGGCAGTGTCCACATCTTCAAGGCGGTTTTCCAGTTCGTTCATGGTCTTTATGACATCAAAATTCTGCCGCGAACAACTGGGACAGGCAATGAAGTTAATGCCACGGCTGCGTAACCGCAGACTTTTCAGAATATCAAAACCCACTTTGATTTCTTCAACCGGATCAGCCGCCAGGGAGACCCGGATGGTATCGCCAATGCCTTCTGCCAGCAGCATACCCAGGCCCACGGCGCTTTTCACCGCGCCGGAACGCAAGCCACCGGCTTCGGTAATCCCCAGGTGCAGAGGCTGCTCGATACGGTTGGCAATCAGACGATAGGTGTCCACTGCCATAAACACATCCGAAGCCTTAAGGCTGACTTTGAAATCCTGAAAGTCATAGCGCTCAAAATAGTCAATATGGCGCATGGCGGATTCCACCAGGGCAGCTGGTGTCGGTTCCCCGTACTTACGTTGCAGGTCTTTCTCCAGGGAGCCGGCATTAACCCCGACACGAATGGGGATACCGTTGGCCCTGGCGGCTTCAACCACCGAACGTACCTTGTCTTCACGGCCAATGTTGCCAGTATTGATGCGTAAACAGTCGAC
>REBR01000264.1 GCA_007692645.1 Halomonadaceae bacterium
TAAGGTATCCCATGAGCACCACCGGAGTGCTGGTGTCCGTTGCCCGGAACTGACGAACAATCTGCAGTACATCCCGCAGAGAGCAGCCTTTGGCCAGGGCCCGCTCACAGGCTTTCTGAATAACCGGGCCATCGGCCATGGGGTCAGAAAAAGGCACCCCCAGTTCAATGATGTCGGCCCCGCAGGCCACCAGGGTGTGCATGATGGCCAGGGTTTCCTCTACCCCGGGATCACCGGCAGTGATGTAGGGAATCAGGGCTTTACGCTGGTCCTTTTTCAAGGCGGCCAGGGTGGATTCAATGCGACTCATTAATGGCAAACCCTTAAAGCTGAATGTTGTCCATCTTGGCGATGGTGTTGATATCCTTGTCACCACGGCCAGACAGGTTAATCACAATAGTCTGTTCCGGCTTCATTTCCCGGGCCAGTTTCAGGGCGTAAGCCACGCCATGGGCGGTTTCCAGGGCAGGCATAATACCCTCTACCCGGGTCAGTTTGTGAAATGCCTCAAGGGCTTCTTTATCGGTGACCGACACATAGTTGGCCCGGCCGGCATCTTTCAGCCAGGAATGCTCAGGGCCGACGCCCGGATAGTCCAGTCCGGCAGAGACCGAGTGGGTGCTGGAAATCTGGCCGTTGATATCGTTCATCAGATAGGTACGGTTGCCGTGGAGTACCCCTGGCCGTCCGGCACTGAGCGGTGCGGCATGCTTGCCGGTCTCGATGCCCAGACCACCGGCTTCGACGCCGTACATCTGCACTCCTTCGTCCATCAGGAACGGGTAGAACAGGCCTATGGCGTTGGAACCGCCACCGACACAGGCTACCAGGGCATCCGGATGACGACCCAGGCGCTCCCAGTGCTGACGGCGGGTTTCACGGCCTATAACAGACTGGAAATCACGCACAATCATCGGGTATGGGTGGGGGCCGGCAACGGTGCCGATAATGTAGAAGGTGTCGTCCACATTGGTGACCCAGTCCCGCAGGGCTTCATTCATGGCATCTTTCAGGGTACGGGTGCCGCTGTCGACGCCCTGCACTTCTGCCCCGAGCAATTTCATGCGATAGACGTTCAGTGACTGGCGTTGTACATCGTCAGCGCCCATAAAGACTTTGCAGGACATGCCCAGGCGGGCCGCCACAGTGGCAGAGGCGACCCCGTGCTGACCGGCACCGGTTTCCGCAATCACCCGGGGCTTGCCGAGAAAGTGCGCGAGCAGTGCCTGGCCAACGGTGTTGTTGACCTTGTGTGAACCGGTGTGGTTAAGGTCTTCGCGCTTGAGCCAGATCTGGGCGCCGCCATTTTCACGGCTGAGTCGCTCTGCATGGTAAAGCGGTGATGGACGCCCCACGTAATGGGCCAGATCCTGATCGAAACGTTCGATAAAGTTGGGATCTTTGCGCAGGCGCTTGTATTCCGACTCCAGGTGCTCGAGGGAGTCGATCAGGGTTTCAGAGACAAACCGACCGCCGTAATCGCCAAAATGACCACGTTGATCAGGCAGGCTCTGGAGTAACTCTTCCGTTAACTTAATTGACACTGCGCACCTCGCTGACAAATGTTTGCATACGTTCGATGCTCTTCAATCCCGGGGCATCCTCTATTCCGCCACTGACGTCAACGGCCCATGGTCTCACCTGCCTGATAGCGTCGGCTACGTTAGCAGATGATAGGCCGCCGGCCAATATGAGTGGCAGGGGCCGATCACCGGGCAGTAACTTCCAGTTAAAACTGTGGCCGGTACCACCATATTGCTGTGGGTCCCAGGCATCTACAAGGAGCCCCCGGGCCCTGTGATAATCACTGAACCCCTGCTCTACCATGGTCTGATCACGTACCCGCAGGGCACGGATGTAGGGCAAAGAAAACTGTTCACAATAGTGGGGTGTTTCATCCCCATGAAACTGCAGCAGATTAAGGGGCACCTGACGGCAGATTTCCGCAACGGTTTGCGCATTTGCGTTCACAAACAGGCCCACTACCGTGACGAAGGGAGGTAATTGCCGGCAAATGGCCGCTGCCTGTTCAGCACTGACCGCACGACTGCTGCCAGGATAAAAGATCAGCCCCAAAGCATCCACACCCAGAGTTACGGCGGCCAGGGCATCCTCTGGCCGGGTAAGACCACAGAACTTGATACGGGTGCGTTCCTGCTTAAGGTCACTCATAAGGGTTAAAACCTGTATAGCCGGGACTGAGGCCCGGTACGTTCAATCAGAAACCGGCACTGCCGGCCACTGTTGCAATAACGATGGCCCCGGTTGTGCCCGGGGAATTCCCAGCTCCTCTGGGTAGCGAACATCCACCAGATACAAGCCAAAGGGTGGTGCGGTAATACCGGATAAGCGCCGGTCTTTGCCTTGCAACACCTCAGCGATCCAACGGGATGGCTGCTCCCCTGCTCCGACGCTCATCAGGCTGCCGGCAATATTACGCACCATGTGGTGTAAAAAAGCGTTAGCCGTTATATCCAGCAGTACAAAGTGGCCCTGGCGCTGAACCGACAAAGCACTGACATGGCGGTGGGGGGTTCTGGCCTGACAACCCGCTGCCCGGAAAGCGGAAAAGTCCTGTTCCCCCAACAGGCACTGCCCTGACTGATGCATAACCGCCGCATCCAGTGGCCGGTGAGTCCAGCTGACAGCGTGCCTGAACAGCGCCGGTTTAACCGGTGTGTTGGCGATCAGATACCGGTAACGCCGTTCCGTGGCAGCAAAACGGGCACTGAACTCTGGTGACACGTTACCCATCCAGTGTACCCGTATTGCCTCCGGTAAGGCACTGTTCACCCCCAATACCCAGGAACGCAGGGTTCGCCGGGAGCGGGTGGTAAAATTCACCACCTGGTAGGAGGCATGAACGCCGGCGTCAGTTCGACCGGCACAGACCAGTTCCACTGGCTCATTGGCCACTTTGGCAATAGCCGGTGCCAATGCGCCAGCAACGGTGGCAATGCTGCCTTTCTGAAATTGCCAGCCATGGAAATGGCTGCCGTCATATTCAATAATAACGGCCACATTGCCACTGCCAATCAGTTGGTCATCGGATAATTCTGGCGCGGCCAGCAGCACAATAAAAGCCTTTTTCTGAGGAGGTTTCCCTTAAAATCAGAGGGAATGGATTATAGCGGGAAACAAAAAGCCCGGAAACCATGGGTAACCGGGCTTTTTGTTCAGTAGCAGGCTTGCAGGCTGGAGTTAAAGCGCTTCCAGTAGCTTGCGCGCCTCTGACTGTTGCTTCTCATCCCCTTCTTCAGCCACTTCCTGAAGGATGTCCCGGGCACCTTCTGAATCGCCCATTTCCACGTAGGCTCTGGCCAGATCCAGCTTGGTACCCACCTCATCAGTTCCATCAAGGAAATCAAAGTCGTCATCGTCTTCGCTCAGGTCCACGGCACCAGCCGCATCCAGCAGGCTGTCATCAAACTCAGGGCCTGGTGCAGGCTGCTCTGCTGCAACAGTGATTTCATCTTCGTCAATAAGTGCATCAACTGAATCCTCATCAGATTCGGCCATGTCATTGAGTTCAGGGGCATTGTCATCGCTGTCATCAGTCAGTTCATCACTGGCCTCTGTAGGCAGAGTGGCTTCTTCACTGGTGGCTGCTGTGGTCTCTTCTGTCTCTTCCAGCTCCATCATTGCGAGATCTTCGTCACTCAGATCCAGCTCCAGATCGTCCAGGTCCGTGGTCTCATTCAATGGCGCGTCGCTGTCTTCACTGGTGACCTTGTCCAGCTCAGCATCCAGTTCCGCCAGAAAGGAATCATCAAAGTCAGCGGTTGATTCTGCTTCGGAAGTTTCCTCTGTGGCTGATGATTCTTCCTCTGCTAAAGGATGGCCGCCGGGTGTGAGGGAGGTTTCGTTGCCGGTTGAAGTTATCTCATCACCAGCACTCTGAGGCTCTTCTGAAGACTCTTCTGATAACAATGTTTCTTCAGTGGGTTCAGAAAGCGGTGTATCTGACTCCAGGGAAGTGTCGCTCTCTTCAAGGTCCAGAGAATCAACATCGTCTTGATCAGACAGGCTTTCCAACGACTCATCAGCAGAAGTGTCATCGTCATCCTCTAACCCCAGAGAAGTCAGGTCTTCCAGGGAGAGGTCATCATCTTCGCCTTTTGCATCAGTTGATGGGCTGTCATCCCCGTCATTCAGCTCGAAGTCATCCTCCAGGGTAAAGGCCAGATCGTCTTCGTCTTCGTCTTCACCGTCAGTGGCCTGAACAGGTTCATCAGCATCCAGCTCGTCAAGCTCATCCAGATCAAAATCAAACTCATCCAGCTCGTCTGTGCCGGCAGTCTCTTTGGGCTCAGGTGCCGGTTCTGAATCGGCATCATCAAAGGATGCAAAATTCAGGCTCTCAGTGTCTTCCTGTGGCTTAGGGGAATCCGCTGCTGAATCCTCGCTACCCCAGTCCAGATCAAAGCCTTCCTCGAGATCATCTTCATGAGCCTTGGCAGTAGCACCGGAGAGGCTTTCCCCGGACATGAGCTGCCGTTCCAGATCATCCATGCTCAGGGGTTCTTCGTCATCGTCCACCGGGTCTATGTCATCATCATCCTGCGATACATTCTCAGTACCCGCCAGGGCTGTTGCCGCCAGTGCGGGGTTGCTGTCGGCATCCCTGTAATCAGATTCAGACAGATCCAGCAGATCTTCATTGTCTCCGTCTTCGGCGGTGAGAGCGGCCTCCTCTTCCCGGGAATTGCGGCGGGAGAGCAACAACAGCAAGGCTAACAGCACCAG
Source organism: Halomonadaceae bacterium (assembly GCA_007692645.1). Classification (GTDB taxonomy): domain Bacteria; phylum Pseudomonadota; class Gammaproteobacteria; order Pseudomonadales; family Oleiphilaceae; genus REBR01. The sequence goes on from REBR01000264.1 coordinate 4,747, forward strand.
CCCCAAAGAACCGGCGCCTATCTGATAGGTTGTGTTGTTGCGGAAATCATTGATGATCTGGGTGGCCAGAGAGTCGGTGCCTTCTGGGCCGGCTGCTGTCAAGTCGTCGCTGCCCGCTCCGGCGTCTGTTGCGGCTACGGCGGATTCGTCGTCAGTTGCAGAATCTTCATCTGCTAATTGCTCTTCATCCGCTGATGGCTCCTCACCAGCTGATGGCTCCTCACCAGCTGATGGCTCTTCACTTTCTGCCAACTCATCACCGGTGGCGACAGGGTCAGCCTGCTGAGATTCCGCCAGTTGTGACTGCAGATCTGCCATCTGGTCATCTTTCAATTGCACCAGCTGCGTCATGGTCTGCAACTGCCGCTCAAGTTCGTCCAGGCGTTCCCGGAGTTCCCGCCGTTCCCGATCGGCCCGGTCCAGTTCTTCCAGGGCAATGGCCAGTTCACGATCCCCATCCCCAATGCCAGCGCCACCCACGGAGCCTTCAGTGGCAGACTGCTGGTCATCAACCACCAGGCGCAGTTCATCACCCTCGAGGGGAGTTTCCTGGCGGGGGGGTGTCACAGGAGCCGTGGCCACCGCTCGTTCAGCAGCAGGTTGATCCTGTGGTGGTGCGCTGCGCCCCGCAAAGGCCTGGTTCTGTTGGTTCACTCCCTGGCGAGCCTGTGCTGCAGAGCGGCTGGTGATCTGTTCCTCAGAAGGCAAACGCAGCACTTCATCACGACGCAGGCGGTTGATGTTGCCACCCATAAAGGCATCCGGGTTCAGATCCTGTAAGGCCAGCATGACCTGTTCGCGACTTAGCTCCTGTGACGGCCTCACTTCACCGGCAATGTTCCATAGATTGTCGCCACTGCGGGTTGGCCTGAAACTGTCACGGGTTCTGCTGGGTGCCGCCTCGGAGGGGGCAGGAGCAGCGGCAGGCTGACGTGGTTCAGTGGATGGGGCCGGAGTTTGGGGTGCATCGGGAGCTCTGGCTTCAGCTGGAGCACCGTATTCCGGTGGATCAACCAGGAAGGCATACTCACGCATTACCCGGCCATTGGGCCAGCTCAGCTCCACCAGGAAATTCAGGAAAGGCTCCCGAATGGGGCGTCTGGAGGTGACCTGTATCACCAGTTGGCCATCGGAATTGCGGATAACATCCATATCCACATCCCGAAGAATGCCCATGCGTTCCACACCCGCCCGCTCAAAATCAGCCGGTGAGGCGATGCTTGCCCTGATCTGCTCCCGGCTGACATCACCGGGCCGCACCAGTTCAATTTCAGCACGCAAAGGTTGATTAAGGCTGGACGTAATTCTGGCTTCACCCATTCCCAGCGCATAGCAGAAGTTGGAACCCAGTCCCCCTGCCAGCGCAAGCGCCAGCGCAAGCTTGCGTACTTTCATGCTGTTTCCTTTCCCGTCTCCGTTATGCCACCTGTGTTAGCCGGAAAAAGCTCTGGCTGCTACCTGCGACGTTACGATTGCTTTTAAGCCGTTAAGTTAAGCGCAAGTATTGTTTATAAACCGGTTTTACGCAATTAAACGACCCCTAAGGCCAATGTCATTTTCATTGGCATAAAAAAACCCGGCCTTCCGGGGCCGGGTTTAGCTAACAGAGAGACTTAGATGCGACCCTGAAGAATGTTTAGCATGCGTCGTAATGGCTCTGCTGCACCCCACAGGAGCTGGTCTCCAACGGTAAATGCCGACAGGTACTCCGGACCCATGGACAGTTTGCGCAGGCGACCCACCGGCACACTGAGGGTGCCGGTGACTTTGGCGGGGGTGAGCTCATTAATGGTGGATTCTTTGTCATTGGGGATGACTTTGCACCACTCATTGGAATTGCGCAGCAGCTCCTCAATGTCTTTTAACGGCACATCCTTGCGCAGTTTGATGGTCAAAGCCTGACTGTGGCTACGCATAGCGCCGATACGAACACAGGTTCCGTCGATGGGAATCGGGTTGCCACTTCGGCCCAGGATCTTGTTACTTTCAACCTGAGCCTTCCATTCTTCTTTGCTCTGGCCGTTGTCCATGGGCTTGTCAATCCAGGGGATCAGGCTGCCAGCCAAGGGCACGGCGAAGTTGGCTACCGGGAAATCACTGCCACGCATGGTCTCGGTGACCCGACGGTCAATTTCCAGAATAGCTGACGAAGGATCTTTCAACTGCTCAGCAGAACACTGGCTGAGACTGCCCATCTGATTGAGCAGTTCACGCATGTGCTTGGCGCCGGAACCGGAGGCGGCCTGGTAGGTCTGGGGGGCAACCCATTCCACCAGATCCTGTTCAAACAGGGCACCAATACCCATGAGCATCAGGCTGACGGTGCAGTTACCGCCAATAAAATCTTTTTTACCATCAGCCAGGGCCTGGTCGATGACCTTGCGGTTAACCGGATCCAGCACAATGACCGCATCGTCCTGCATACGCAGGGTAGAGGCGGCGTCAATCCAGTATCCCTGCCAGCCGGATTTGCGCAGGTCATTATAGACGGCAGCGGTGTAATCACCCCCCTGGCAGGTGATGATTACGTCCATCTGTGACAGTTCGCTGATGTCGTTGGCATCTTTCAGGGGCGGCAGATCCTTGCCCACATCCGGAGCAGCCTGACCGGCCTGGGAGGTGGAGAAAAACACCGGGTCAATATGGGCAAAATCGTTTTCTTCATGCATGCGTTGCATCAGCACTGAGCCGACCATGCCACGCCATCCGACAATACCTACACGTTTCATGACAAGATCCTTAATGGTCTGTGACTTTGAGCCGCCCCGGGAGTCCCCCGGCGGGCCTGATTCAAAGGGCGGCCAGTACCGCCTCACCCATGGCTTTGGTTCCCACCTTGGTGGTGCCTTCAAAATAGATATCCGCAGTGCGCAGGCCCTGATCCAGCACTTTACTGACTGCGGCTTCAATGGCCAAGGCGGCTTTCTCTTCATTGAAACTGTAACGCAGCATCATCGCCACGGACAAAATGGTTGCCAGGGGGTTGGCCAGATCCTGGCCGGCAATGTCCGGTGCTGAGCCATGGCAGGGCTCATACATGCCCTGTTTCTGTTCGTTCAGTGCAGCAGAGGGCAACATGCCGATGGAACCGGTGAGCATGGCAGCGGCATCTGACAGAATGTCCCCAAACATATTGCCGGTAACTATCAC
>REBR01000268.1 GCA_007692645.1 Halomonadaceae bacterium
GTGAAAACTACATAAGCCGGCTGCCCAACATCAACGCCGTTGCAGACCTGTATAAGCGACCGGAGGGCACAGAAGGGAAACTCAGCCATAACAGCAGCGTGCTCTTTCCCGCCTTCGCCATGTGGTTTACCGACGGCTTCCTGCGCAGTGACCCCAAGGATATCCGCAAAAACCTGTCTAACCACCAGATCGACCTGTGCCAGATCTACGGCTTAAACGAAGAGGTCACCCATCAACTGCGCAGCGGGAAAGAGGGCAAATTCAAGTACCAGGAAATCAACGGCGAGGTTTACCCCCCTTACGCCTATAGAAAAGACGGCACCCTGAGAGAGGCCTTTAACGGCCTGGAGTTCTTTCCCACTGGCCACAAACTGGAAGACACAGTAAAGCCCCGTAAAACCAGACTGTTTGCCATGGGCACCCCCCAGTCGAACTCCACCCCCGGCTACATCGCCTTTAACACCCTGATGCTGCGGGAACACAACCGCATCGCTGATGAGCTCATGAACGCCTATCCCGCCTGGGATGATGAGCGCCTGTTCCAGACCGCCCGCAACATCATGATCGTGCAGCTGATAAAGATTGTGGTGGAAGAATATATCAACCACATTGCCCCGGTTTCCTTCAAATTCAGGGCTGACCCCAGCTTCACCTATGACGAAGACTGGTACCGAAGCAACTGGATGACCCTGGAGTTCAACATTCTTTACCGCTGGCACGCCCTCTATCCCACGGCGATGACCATCAATAACCAGCCGGTGACCTTTGACGAGTTCATGTATAACACCGACCTAGTGGTAGACAGGGGTCTCAGCCCACTGATGGATGATATGACCAGGCAGCAGGCTTGCCAGCCCTGCTTATTCAATACCCCCTATTTTCTGCATGAAATAGAGAGAAAAAACCTCCATCTCTGCCGGGCCCACCGGGTGCAGAGCTATAACGCCTATCGGGAACATTTCAGCCTGCCAAAGGCACAGACTTTCCGGGATATTTCCACTGACCCAGAAATCCTGGAAGCCCTGCAGAAACTCTACAAAACCGTCGACGATGTTGAATTTTACGTGGGGCTCTATGCGGAAGACCGCGGTCCCACCAGCCTGTTCGGGCCCTTGCTGAGCGTTATGGTGGCGGTGGATGCCTTCTCACAAGCCCTCACCAACCCCCTGCTGGCCAAGAACGTGTTTAATGTGGATACCTTCTCGCAAGTGGGCATGGACATCATCAACAACACCCACCGCATAGCGGACATTCTGCACAGGAATACAGGCGACGCCGGGGGCCTCGCCTGCTCACTTTCCTACGTTGGTTAGATTTCAGTTAAGCGGAGGTAGGGGCGCAGCTCCTCCCACCCATTGGGGAACATTCCCTTGGCGTCCTCATTGGAGATAGACGGCGGGATAATTACCTTATCCCCTGCACGCCAGTCTGCCGGCATGGCACAGCCATTTTTATCGCTTGCCTGCAAAGCATCTATGGCCCGCAGAATTTCGTCGAAATTCCGTCCCACGGACATGGGGTAAGTCATGGTCAGGCGGATCTTCTTGTTCGGGTCGATAATGAACACACTGCGAACCGCTGCAGTTTCACTTTCCCCCGGGTGAATCATGTCGTACAACCCTGCCACCTCAAAGTTCTCATCGGCGACAATCGGAAATTCCAGTTGGCAGTTCTGAGTATCGTTGACGTCTTCAATCCAGCGCAGGTGCTCTGCGGCGCTATCGGTAGAAAGCCCGAGGGGCTTTACGTTGCGCTCGGCAAACTGCCTGGACAGTTGAGCAGTACGGCCCATTTCGGTGGTACATACTGGCGTAAAGTCAGCCGGGTGGCTGAAAAAGAAACACCAGGAATCCCCCAGCCAATCGTGAAAGCGGATGGTTCCAACAGTGGAATCAATAGTGAAATCCGGTGCGGTATTACCAAGTCGAAGGCTCATAGTTCCTTTCCTTTTAATAAGTTTAAATGGCTGTGTGCTCACCGGGGATCTTCAGGATGTCCGCTACAGACTGAGGATCATGCCCAGCCTCACGAACGGCCTGTAGTAGCCCGGAAAAATTGCATTGTGGCTCCTGTGCCCGTGCCTGGGCCCAGAGGTGCACTGCGCGGCGCCCGGTTCTGCAAAACGCCAGGATCGGAGCAGGTGACTCCTGCAAGGTGCGGCTGAATTCATCAACGTCCTGCTGGCTGTACTCCCCCAGCGACACGGGAATGCAAACCCACTTAAGCCCCAGAATCTCCGCTTTTCGGGCAAATGCCTCGCCTCCCGGATAATCCTCAGCTTCACCCGGCCTGCGGTTGCAGATAACGGTGCGAAACCCCTGCTTCATGGCCTCTTCCAGATCACTGGATGTCAGCGCATCCGTTACCGCAAATCCGGGCTCCAACCTGTGAACTTTCATTGCATCCCCCCTGTGGTGGCTCCTGGCCAAACCCGTTACTCACTTCCTCTGCCTTGGTTGGCTGAAGTGCCGGATCAGGCAAGCGTCATTTTCTGCGCCAGAACATCAGCGACTGCCAATAGATCACACATTTAGTTATAAGCATAGATCGTATGGCTATATCAATTTCAATGATCCTGATAGCTTTTCCTGATATCAGGCTCAGATGCAGCAACCGCGGGCAATGGGGCTCCCAACATCAGTTCTCCACGGAGTTATTCCAAATCAGTCTATCGTTAGCTGTTTTCTTTATATAAGAACATCCTTATATTAGTAGCTACAGCTTCACGACAGGAGACCAGTCTGATGACAAGCCCGCAGGTACACACTTTTTTTGACGAACCCACCAACACCTTCAGCTACGTGGTGAAAGATCCCGCATCCAGTGCATGCGCCATTATTGATTCCGTACTCGACTTTGATTACGCCGCCGGACGCACGGAAACACGGTCTGCAGACGCCATCATTGCCTTTATTGAGCAGGAAAAGCTCAACACCGAATGGATACTCGAAACCCACGTGCATGCGGACCATCTTTCCGCCGCCCCTTACCTCCAGGACAGGCTGGGGGGGAAATCCGGTATCGGGGAAAATATCACTGTGGTCCAGTCTACTTTCGGCAAAGCCTTCAATGCCGGAACCGAATTTCAGCGGGACGGCAGCCAGTTTGACCGGTTATTTAAAGACGGTGATGAATTCCAGATCGGAGAACTCCGGGTCCGGGTAATGCATACCCCTGGCCACACCCCCGCATGCCTGACCTATGTAATTGGCGACGCGGCCTTTGTGGGTGACACCTTGTTCATGCCGGACTTTGGCACCGCTCGCTGCGACTTCCCCGGCGGCGATGCACGGCTTTTGTACCACTCCATTCAGCGGGTACTGACCCTGCCACCGCAGACCCGGTTGTTCATGTGCCATGACTACAAGGCGCCGGGAAGGGATACCTACCAAAACCAAACCACGGTGGGCCAGGAACGGGACCATAACATCCATGTTCATGACGGCATCACTGAAGACGACTTCGTGAAAATGCGTACCGAGCGGGATGCGACCCTGGCGATGCCGAAGCTGATTCTGCCGTCAGTGCAGATCAATATGCGCGGCGGGCAACTGCCCCCAACTGAAGGAGACGGGATCCGTTACCTGAAAGTCCCGCTCAATCTGTTCTGAGGGCAACAAAGCCGCCCATTTTTGCCGGTTTATACAAAAACAGGATTTTGCAGGAGAGAGGCCATGGAAATCCGTACATTAAGCCCATTTTTCAGTGTATCGCCCCAGATCACCCCGGAGGACGTGGGTGTTATTGCCGCCCTGGGATTCAAGACCATTATCTCAAACCGTCCTGACCAGGAGAGCGAGAGCCAACCCGATAATACCCTGATCCGGGCCGCCACTGAGCGGGCCGGTCTGGACTGGCACCACATGCCTGTGATCTCCGGCAACATCACAGAGCAGGATGTGGATCAATTCCAGGACCTTATTCACCGGGCCAACGGTCCCGTTCTGGCATTCTGCCGCACGGGCACCCGTTGCGCTTCATTATGGGCCATGTCCCAGGCTCGCCAGCACGACGTAGACGCCGTGCTGCAGGCAACCCAGGCCGCCGGTTACGACTTGACCGGCAGCCGCCAACGCCTGTTGGCCCAGGCCTCCAGGGGCGCCGGAAACCTTCCCCAGGCGGTGCGCCGCCATGACGTTGTCATCGTTGGCGGCGGTGCCGGCGGGCTGGCCACAGCGGCCAGTTTACTCAGCCGCCAGCCCGACCTGAATATCGGAGTCATCGAGCCAGCACAACATCATTATTACCAGCCTGGCTGGACCCTGGTGGGGGGCGGCGTATTTGACCGCGCCCAGACCGCGCGCCCAATGTCCCAGGTGATGCCCAAGGCGGTGCACTGGCACCAGACCGCAGTTGCCCAATTCGAGCCCGCGGCCCGGGAAGTGGTGCTGGAGGATGGGGAGCGGATCGGCTACCGCATTCTGGTGGTGTCCCCAGGCCTCAAGCTGAATTGGGAGGCTATTCCCGGACTTCAGGAAAGTCTCGGTAGCCATGGTGTAACCTCCAATTACCGGTTTGACCTGGCGCCCTATACCTGGGAGCTGGTACAGCACCTGAAACAGGGAACCGCACTGTTCACCCAACCGCCAATGCCCATCAAATGCGCCGGCGCGCCACAAAAAGCCATGTACCTGGCATGCAACCACTGGCAGCGAAATAACCGTCTGGGACAGATCAATACCGAATTCTGCACCGCTGGCGCAGCCCTCTTCGGGGTTCAGGACTATGTTCCGGCATTGATGGAATACGTAGAGCGTTACAACATCCAGCTCGCCTTCCAGAACACCCTGTTACAGGTGGATGGGCCGGGGAAACGTGCCGTCTTCGCACGCTCGAAAGCCAATGGCGAAGTGGAACACATCGAAAAAGCCTTCGACATGATCCATGTCTGTCCACCGCAAATTGCGCCGGACCTGATCCGCAACAGCCCACTGGCCAATGCAGAAGGCTGGTTGGATGTGAGCCCGGAGACCTTGCAGCACAATCAATATGGCGACATTTTTGGCCTTGGCGATGGGGCCGGCACCCCCAATGCAAAAACCGCTGCGGCAGTTCGCAAACAGGCGCCAGTGGTGGCAGAGAACGTACTGGCAGCCCTGGAAGGCCAGCCCTTACGCTCGATCTATGATGGTTACGGTTCATGCCCCCTTACGGTGGAACGGGGTCGGATCGTTCTGGCGGAGTTTACCTATGGCGGCAAGCTGGCACCGTCATTTCCTTCCTGGTTGATTAACGGCACCAGGCCTTCCCGCCTGGCATGGCTGTTGAAGGAAAAAATGTTGCCCTGGCTCTATTGGCAGGGGATGCTCAAAGGCCATGAATGGCTGGCAGCCCCTAAACGGTTGCCCCACGAGCCGAACCGCCATGAGGCTGTCCCGGCCTGCGATTTCAAAGAGCCGCGCCAACCATAACGGCCCCTCTACCGACTATTGGCTCAGGAGACCGATACCTTTGAAACGTTACTTTCCCATCTTAAGCTGGCTGCCGGATTACAACCGGCAACTGCTGGCCAGCGATTCCATGGCGGCAGTTATCGTCACTGTGATGCTGATCCCACAGTCCCTGGCCTATGCCCTGCTGGCTGGTCTGCCGGCAGAAGTGGGGCTTTACGCCAGCATTGTGCCCTTGCTGATCTATGCCATCTTTGGCACCAGTCGCACCCTGGCGGTGGGGCCGGTGGCGGTGGTGTCATTAATGACAGCCGCCGCAGTAGGCAGCATCGCCGTGCAGGGCACCGGGGAGTATCTCACCGCCGCCATCACCCTCGCTTTCCTGTCCGGCATCCTGCTGACCTTGATGGGTCTGTTTCGCCTGGGTTTTTTTGCCAACTTCCTGAGTCACCCGGTCATTTCCGGCTTTATTACCGCAGCGGGTTTAATCATCGCAACCAGCCAGGTCGGTCAGATGCTCGGTGTTAAACTCTCCGGTCATACACTGGTCGAGCTGCTCTCAGGCCTGTTGCGCCAACTCCACGGGATACACTGGTTAACCCTGACCATCGGCGCCGGCTCCCTGGCGTTTCTGTTAGGGGTAAGGCGCTATCTGAAACCGCTGCTGTCAAAGGTTGGCTTTGAGCCACGTACCGCCGACCTGGTGGCCAAGGCGGGCCCTGTCTTTGCAGTCACACTGACCACGTTATTAGTCTGGGGCCTCCAGCTGGATCAGCGCGGGGTCCAGGTGGTAGGCACCATTCCTGCCGGCTTGCCCGGCCTTGCTCTCCCCTCATTCGACCTGTCTTTATGGCAGCAACTGTTCATTCCTGCTTTGCTGATCAGTATTGTCGGCTTTGTGGAATCGGTTTCCGTGGCCCAGACCCTGGCGGCCAAACGGCGACAGCGCATTGAGCCCGACCAGGAACTCATCGGCCTGGGCACCGCCAACCTGGGCTCGGCATTTGCCGGCGGTTTTCCCGTTACCGGCGGTATTGCCCGCTCCGTGGTCAATTTCGATGCCGGTGCGGCAACCCCCGCAGCAGGTGCATTCACCGCCATCGGCATTGCCCTGGCCACCTTATTCCTGACGCCCTTGCTGGAGTACCTGCCGGTAGCCACCCTGGCGGCCACCATTATCATCGCCGTGCTTTCACTGGTTGATTTTGGCGTACTGAAACGGACCTGGAGATATTCACGTAGCGACTTTATGGCAATGCTGGCCACGATTCTGGCCACCCTGGTTGCTGGCGTTGAAATCGGCATTGCTACAGGGGTGGGGCTTTCCCTGGCGTTGTTTCTTTACAAGACCAGCCAGCCCCATAGCGCAATAGTGGGTCACGTTGCCAACAGCGAACACTTCCGCAACGTCAAACGCTTCAAGGTCGAAACAGACCCCCACATCATCCTCCTGCGCATTGATGAGAACCTGTATTTTGGCAATGCCCGCTATCTGGAGGACACCCTCTATGACCTGGTGGCCCGTAAAACCGAGGTGACGGATGTGGTGCTGATCTGCGCATCGGTCAGTTATATTGATGCCACTGCACTGGAAAGCCTGGAGGCGATCAATGCCCGCTTTAAGGATGCCCATGTAAAGCTGCACCTTTCCGAGGTAAAAGGGCCAGTGATGGACCAGTTGCAACGTACGCCTTTCATTAGCGAACTCAGCGGCAAGGTCTTTCTGACAACCTTCAGTGCGTGGAGAAGCCTCAAAGGTCAGTTGCGCTCCTATGAGCCGGTCCAGTGACGCGGCCTGGCCCTCAAGCTAATCCTTGACTGGGAAATGATATTCGGTTGATATAACGCGCGAATGAAACCTGGATATTAAAAATGGTCGCGCTTTCAATCGAAGAGATGCATGAGAACGCTTCAGCAGCAGAGAACCTGCTGAAGTCCCTGGCCAACGCCAACCGGCTAATGATTCTTTGTCACCTGGTGCATACCGAGCGCAGCGTCAGTGACCTGGAGCAATTGGTCAATCTCTCCCAATCCGCCCTTTCCCAACACCTGGCCCGCCTGAAAGCCCAGGATATTGTCTCCAGCCGCAAAGAAGGCACCACGGCGTATTACGCCATAAAAAGCCCCCACGCCGTTAAAGTACTGGAGCTGATCTACAGCCTTTATTGCCAGTAACCCCCGGTAGCTCTTACAAAAGGTCTTATGGGGTCAGTCCCCGATTGGCCGTTTGTTAGGGCTCATTCTGGCAAGCTTCTGCCACCGAGTGATTGATTTCTTTAGCTAAAATCTGGGCCTCTTTCAACAGGTTCTGGATTGTTTCCCAGTTGTCCCAGTGCGCTGCCCACACTGTTGGGCCAACTATTTCCTCAAAATCCAGTTTCTTTGGCTTACCCCGCTGCTCATAGAGCCGGATTTTTTCAATTCTGTTGTCGAGGTCGGGGATTTTTCTTGTCTTCGGTGAGAGCTTTGCCCCACTTCTCATCCA
>REBR01000083.1 GCA_007692645.1 Halomonadaceae bacterium
ACCTGCGCCAGGCCCAGGATCACCTGGGTGAGATCACCGGGGCGGTGACCGCAGATGATCTGCTTGGGCATATTTTCAGCTTTTTCTGTATCGGTAAGTAAGTACCAGCATACCTGTTAATGTCTGTTATTAATAATTTCCCTTACTCGACTTCTATTTTCCGGGCATTATTCTGGGATTCTTCGGATTTAGGCATGGTCAGGGTCAGTACACCGTCGTTGAACTGTGCTTTCATGTCATCGAGCCTAACTGTCTCCGGGACCCGGAAGCTGCGACGGACCGAGCCGTAAGAGCGCTCACTCAGATAATATCCCTTACGCTTGTCCTCATGCTCATCGCTGCGTTCACCAGAGATGGTGAGCAACCCGTCAGACAGTTGTACCTGAATATCTTCTTTTTTCATTCCGGGAAGGTCCAGCTGCAGCTCGTAGCCCGCATCGGTTTCACTGAAATCCGCACGACCGAAATCCATGTCAGCGTCCCATAATGACGGCATATTCAGGCTGACAAACGGGTCCAGGGCCCAGTTTGGCTCCGCAAGGTCACTGGTATGGCGGCGGCGTCCGAAATGGGGCCAATGGGGGTGACTGAAGCGGTCGAACACATGGTTCATTTCTTCCCGCAGGTTTTTCAGGGCACTGGAAGTGCGTGCCGGTGTGTCTGATTTCTGGATGTTTTTCTGTTTCACTTCCATGGGTAAATCCCTCCACAATAGAGTCATTCGGAAAAGGTCCCGACGGCTCTCAAGGGTATGAGCGAAGACCTGGAACACCCAGTGTATTAGGGATAGAAATGGGGACTATTGACGGTGGTCATCAACACTGAACAGAATTTACCCAGACCGGGATCCTGAGCCGTTGCCAGGGGGCAATTGCACCCCTTACCTGGCAGGGATTAACCGCAGCAAACAGACCGCCGACAGCAGCAGTGTCAGGGTCGGACCAAAAGGCTGGTCCAGCAGAATCGCCAGCAGGAAGGCGGCGATGTAGGCGCTTATGCCGATAATCAGGCTGAGGATCAGCCCCTGTTTCCAGCCTGCGGCCAGGCCGAAGGCAACCCATGAAGGCACAAAGAATAACGCAAAGGCAGGCAAGGCCCCCAGGGACAGGGTACCGAGCACCACGGCACTCACCAGAATCACCGCAAACAGCAGCTCATGGGGCCAACTGGCGATCTGATTGGCAGAATGGTGATCCGGGAAAAACTGCTGCACCAGCAAACGCCGGTTTAGCCAGGAGAAACTGCACAGAACCAGCAGCCCCAGCCCCAGCACCCCGTATAAATGATTGAGGGTACTGAAGTAAATCTGGCCACGGAGTAAGCCTTCACCAATCATTTCCCCCTGGTAGCTGTTGGCCGCCAGCATCAGGGCTGCCCCCCACCCCAGAATCAGCATCAGGGCAAAGTGATTATTACTGGCTTTCCCCGCCAGGGTTTTAACCCCAGCGGCTGCCCCGGTGGCCAGGAAGGCGCTGAGTGTGACCGGCAAACCGATCAGTGTTCCCAGCACGCCACCGGCGGCGGCAATATGGGGCAACCCCAGCCCTGCCAGCCACTCTTCCCGCAGGCGCAGCCAGGCACCGGTCAGGGTGATCACCACAGTGAGCAGAAGACCGGTGATAAAGGGCACCCGGAATAATTCCGTCAGCATTTCCAGATCCATCATGGGGTCTGATAACTCCAGTCGCTGAGGGGAATATCAATCACCCGGCTGCAATGGTCCTGCAGAAAGGCCTGCTCGTGACTCACCAGTAATACCCCCCGGTGGGGCGCCAGGGCGGCGAGTAAACCAGACAGGGAATGAATGGCGTGGCCATCCAGGTTATTGGTGGGTTCATCCAGAATAATCAGATCAGACTGGCTGCCGATACAGGCACAAGCCTGTAAAAACTGGAACTGACCACCACTGAATTTTGCCAGGGGCTTATCCAGTAATGGCTGCAGACGTTCCGGCTGATCCTGGTGGTGCGCATTCATCAGCCGCAGCAATTCACCACCGGTGAGGGGCAGTTCCGGGGGCAGTACCGGGCGCTGCCGGTGATGGCTGACGGATAACCCCGGGGATCTGTGGATCTTACCGGAAAACACCCGGGCCACCCCGGTGAGGGCATTCAGCAGCGTCGACTTGCCGGCGCCATTGGCACCGGAGAGTCCCAGAATTTCCCCTGGCATCACCTGAAACGAGACCGGGCCGACTACCGCTTGACGGTAGCCGGCCCGGACGGCCGCAAAGGTGACGAGGGGTTGTTGCCCTCGGCCTGGTGTCACGGAGTTAGCGCCTCGACCCATTGGTTGATCATCTGAAAGTAGTGCTCCCGGGTGCCGTCCACAGGGACCTGGCTGGCCAGTTGCCGTGCCGGCCAGTCCAGCTCCCGCTGGAGAAACTCACCACCCTGGGAGGGCTGAAAGTTGGTATAGAGTACCACACCTTGTTCCCCCCGCAGCTCCCGCACCAATGAAGCCAGGTGCTGTGCCGTGGGGGGAATGCCGGGCAGGGGCTCAAGATAGCCCTTGACCGGAACCCCCAGCAGCTTCATCAGGTAATCCGCATCCTTGTGGTAAAGCACCACGCCTGGGGCATCTTCAGCCTGCTCTTTCCAGTCCGGCAGCCGGCTTTCTATGGCTTGGCGGAAGTCGGCGGCACGCTCCAGATAATAGTCCTGGTTTGCCTCATCCAGACGCCCCAGTCGCTGGGCCAGTGCCTCGCCCACCGTCGCCATGCGTTCAGGGTCCAGATAGAAGTGGGGATTACCCATAGGGTGCACATCGCCACCGGAACGGTCGGCGGGGCCACCTTCGCCGATGCGTTCAATATGGGCAGCACCTTCAAAGTAGCCCCCCTGGCCTTCCTGCACCCTGCGGTTCTGGGCACCCTGAATAGCCGCTGGCAACCAGCCCACTTCCAGTTCTGCACCCACTGCCACCACCAGGTCAGCACGGCGCAACGCGGCCATCATGCTGGGGCGGGCATCCAGGTAGTGGGGGTCCCGGTCAGCAGGTGCCATTACGGTCACCTGCACATGTTCACCGCCGATTTCCTTGGCCAGCATGCCCATATTGGGCACCGTCGCCGCAATCCTGACATTGGCCTGGGCCAGGGCCGGTATCAGTATCAACAATAAGAGGAGGCTGATTCTACGCATGATCTGCTCCGTTCAATGAATGAATGTTCGGGAAATAAAGAGGGGGGAACCCGTGGCAGCCTGTAGCCGCCACTGGTTTACTGCGGTTTTTCTTAGAAGCTGTGGGCGCCATGCTCGCCAAGGCTGATGTTGTACTGCAACATCAGCTGCCAGGCGTTGTGGCCGTGGCCGTCGTGGTCATGGCCTTCGTGCAGATCGTTATAGCTGATCTGGGCCCGCAGACGGGAGAACTCAGTAGGGGCGTAGCTTACCTGGCCGGTATAACGGTAAGAGGTACTGGCATCCTCACGGTCACCACCATCGAAGGAATCGTTGGTCATGCCAATAGCATCCAGACGCAGACCCGCATTCCACCGTGGGGCAAAGCCGTAAACGCCCTGCACATAGAGGGCATCCTGCTTAAAGCGCAGGTCACGATCAACACTCGGGGCACCAAAGGAACTGGTGCTGTCGAACTCACGCTCTACGTAGTTAAGCTCTTTGGTGCGTAACAGGTATTCACCCTGGAGGGTGATGTTGCCATGGCCCATAACACCGGCGCCATTGTACTTGTAGACCACGTCCAGACCGGCGAACCAGCTGTCACCGTCCCAGGTTTCCAGGCGACCGCTGGAGTGGAATTCCTGATCCTGGAAGCTGGTGGCATGACCGGCAGAGGCACCAAACTGAATGGCATGGTCAAAACCGATATCCGGGGCATAGTTACCGAACAGGGTGAACAGCCGGGGCCCGGTTTTGTCGTCCAGGCCGTTGTAATCCCGGAAACGGATGCGATTGGGAGTGCCGCCGAGGTTTTCCACGGAGGTAAGCGCCACCCGCTCACTACCGATGTTATTGGCCACACCGGGGTTGTTACCCTCAAGTACCTCAAAACCGATACGGGTGTAGTTCACCGTGGGTGGCAGCCAGGAAAACTGCAGACCGGTATCCCCCAGCCCCTCGTCACCGAACATGAATTCCCGCATCCAGGGCTGATCCACAAAGTCCCAGTCATGAATGTGCTGACGGTTGATATAACCCACATCACTGAGGAATTTACCGGCTTTGATCTGGAAGCCCGCAGGCAGTGCCCGGGTGGTGATATAGGCTTCTTCGATCTCGATGTCATTCTCGGTAACACCCAGCTGAACCATCATGTCGAAGTAGGGGTCTACCGGGCCGGAAATGGCGATTTCAGCTTCCCGCAGCTGAAAGCCTTCTTCTACCCCATGGCTATGGCCGTGTCCGTGGCCGTGACTATGGTCATGGCCGCCGTCAAAACCCGGAGGGCTTTCCACTTCCCGGCTGAAGTTGCCGTAAACGCCGTCCAGAATAACGGAAATCGCCGGGTTGAAGCGGTTGCCGGAGGTGACCGCGGAATCACCAGCGAGCTGCAGCCGTTCCCGGCGCGGGTCAATGCCATTCCCCTGGGTGGCCTGGGTGCCGGGGGCAGCACCGGGCTGCTGGGAGGTGTCCTGGGCAGTTTGTGCCTGGGCCAGTGGCACACTGAGAAGGCCCAGTGCCAGGGCTTTCGCGAGGGGTTTGATCATCATCTGTACATACCTTTCAATAATGGGTTGTTCGAATTCAGAGACCGGGAGTCGGTAATTTGATGTCGTATGTTATAACATAACATTCATAATTCCAACGAATGTCGGCTTAAAAAAACCCGCCAACCCATAATGGAACAGGTTGGCGGGCTTACAAGGCAGTAATAAAGTCTCTACTGATACAAAGAAGAATTAATTGTCGAAGGCAAAATGCTCAGTGGCGAGCTGCATCAGGTTCTTACTCGGGCTGAGCATACTTTCTGCGTGGCCCTGGGCCCGTGGCAGCAGCCGCTCAAAGTAGAACTCCGCGGTGTCGATCTTGGCCCGGTAGAAGTCTTCACCACTCTGCCCGGCCTCGCCGCTGCTCTTGCCTGCCAGGGCTTTATGGGCGGCCTCTGCCTGGAGTGCCCACATATAGGCCATAAACACATAACCGCTGTACATCAGGAAGTCGTTGGCGGCGGCGGAGACCATATCCCGGTCTTTGCGGGCCACCAGCATCAGGCGCATGGTCAGCCAGTTCCACTGGGCGGTGAGCTTCAGCAGCTTCCAGGCCATGGGGCGCATCTTCTTGTTACCCAGTTGCTTACGGGCAAAGTTGCTGATTTTCAGGGTGAAGTCCCGTACCGCCCCACCCTGGGTCATCAACAGCACCTTGCGCCCCAGCAGATCCAGTGCCTGGATACCGGTGGTGCCCTCATAAAGGGTGGCAATGCGGGTATCCCGCACAATCTGCTCCATACCGTGCTCACGGATATAGCCATGGCCACCAAATACCTGCATGCCCAGGTTGGCAGCCTCGTTACCCAGTTCCGTGAGGAAGCCTTTCAGGATCGGTGTCAGGAAGCCGAGCTTGTCATCCCACAGCTCTACTTTGGCTTCGTCTTCTTCCAGGTAGCCACAGACCATGTGGTCCGCGTACTGGGCGGCGTAATAAAGCATGGCACGGCCGCCTTCAGCAATGGCCTTCTGGGTCAGCAGCATGCGCCGCACATCCGCGTGGTGCATCAGGCTGTCCGCCACATGGTCCGGGTCTTTCTTGCCGGACAGGGCGCGCATGGAACGGCGCTCTTTGGCATAGGCCAGGGCATTCTGGTAAGACAGCTCAGCGGGACCCACCCCCTGAATGGCGGTGCCGATACGGGCGGTGTTCATAAAGGTGAACATGCACTCCAGGCCCTTGTTCTCTTCACCGATCATAAAGCCGGTGGCGTCATCAAAGTTCATGGTGCAGGTGGCTGAAGCCTTGATGCCCATCTTCTTTTCCAGGGAACCCACAGTCACATTATTGAACTCCCCGGTGTTACCGTCCGCATCCGGCAGGTGCTTGGGCACGATAAACAGGGATATACCCCGGGTGCCTTTAGGGGCGCCGGGCTTACGGGCCAGCACAATGTGGACAATGTTGTCGGTCAGGTCGTGATCCCCGGATGAGATGAAAATCTTGCTGCCGGTGACCTTATAGGTGCCATCTGCCTGGGGTTCCGCTTTGGTTTTCACCTGGCCCAGGTCAGTACCGCACTGGGGCTCGGTCAGGCACATGGTGCCGGCCCAGCGGCCTTCGGTTAAGGGCACCAGGTAAGCCTGCTTCTGCTCTTCATTACCGTGCAGCTGCAGGGTGTTCATGGCGCCAATAGACAGACCCGGGTACATACTGAAGGGCCAGTTGGCGGTACCCAGCATTTCCTGCTTGAACAGACCCAGTGAGGCAGGAAGACCCTGGCCGCCGTATTCTTCCGGGGTGGACAGACCCTGCCATCCCCCCGCCACATATTCCTGGTAGGCTTCTTTATAGCCCTTGGGGGTGGTGACCTTGCCATCTTTCAGTACACAGCCTTCCTCATCACCGCTCTGGTACAGGGGGCTGAGTACGTTTTCACACAGCTTGGCGCATTCCCCCAGAATCGCCTCCACCATGTCCGGGGTAGCATCTGCACCGTTACTCAACGTCTGGTAATGGGAGGGGTAATCAAAAACGTCATTGAGCAAAAAGCGCACATCACGCAGGGGGGCTTTATACATGGGCATAACTATGTCCTCACCGGTGGCATCTGAACGGGGTTGTCTGGTGGAGTATTCCGCCTGGAAGCCTCCGTTATGTGTACAGTTGTACATGGAAAGATTCAGCAGACCATTGACGAAAAGTGCAGTGGGCTCTGTCACTTGGGCAAGCAGATCCCTGTATAGGGGCAGTCAGCAGTGGTCCGACGGGCCGCCTGTCAGCGTATCAGGGTGAGTGAATGCCCCGGATTAGTGACATTAGTTATCAGGGGTCAATGTAAAGGTTGGGTAAAGGCCCGGGAACGGGCAAGACATCACCAATAGGCCATGGTGTAATGGCGTTACCCTGAGTGGCTGGCACAATAGCCCTGCTCACAGGTGATCCCCGCCTGTTATCAAACAAAGACTTTACACAAAGACGTTTAACACCCGTTTCCGGAGAACCCATGAAAAAGCAATATGCCCTGGCCGCACTGATCCTGGTGGTTGCTGCCATTGCGGTCTGGTGGTGGTACCCCACCGATACGGATAATAACGGGGGCGGCAGTGACCGTAGCGGGCGGGCCACGAACGTGAATGTGGCGCCACCCATGATCGCCAGCATCAGCAATACCTTGCAGGCCGTGGGCACCACAGCGGCACGGGAGGGGGTAAACATTGCCAGTGAAGTGGACGGGCGGGTACTGGAATTGCGCTTCGCTGAAGGCCAGCAGGTAGAGGCAGGGGACACCCTGGTAGTGCTGGATGAACGCCAGGCCAGGGCAGACATGGCGGTAGCCGAGGCACGCCTGGAAGATGCCCAGAACCGTTTTACCCGGGCGGAGCGCCTGCGACCCAGTAACAACATCTCCGAAGCCGAATTTGATGAGCGCCGGGCTGCCCTGCAAGTGGCCAGGGCCGAGCGGGAAGCCGCACAGACCCGGCTGGAAAACCGCCGTATCCAGGCCCCTTTCAGTGGCACCATTGGCTTGCGGGATATCAGCCCCGGTGCCTACATCAGAGCCGGTGACACCCTCACCACCCTGGATACCAGCGGGGTGATGGAACTGAATTTTGCCGTACCGGAGCGTTTTATCGCCCAGGTACAACGGGGCCAGACCGTGAATGCCCGTAGCGAAAGCTTCCGTGACCGGCAGTTTCAGGGGGAAGTGACTGAGCTGGGTTCCCGCATTGATGGCTTAAGCCGCACCCTGCGGGTAAAGGCCCTGATTGACAACAGTGACAGCCTGCTGCGCCCGGGTCAGTTTATGACCGTGACCTTAAGTCTCGGTGAACGGGAAGCGGTAATGATCCCGGAGCAGGCCGTTCTCACCCAGGGCATTGAGCAATACGCCTATGTGGTGGTGGATGATAAAGCCGAACGCCGCTCACTGACCCTGGGGCAACGCCGGCCGGGGCTGGTGGAAGTGGTCTCTGGCATTGAGTTGCATGAGCCGGTGGTGGTCACCGGCCAGACCCGCCTCTCTGGTGGCGATACGGTTAACGTATTGGATGACCCGGATGTGTTACTGCCAGTGTCCCGGGTACAGCCGGTAGAACAGCCATGATTCTCTCCGAACTGTCGATCCGCCGCCCGGTTTTCGCCACGGTTATCAGCCTGCTGATCATCGTTTTCGGCATCGCCGCCCTGATGGGGCTGCCGGTGCGGGAATATCCGGACATTGATCCGCCGGAAGTGTCCGTGTCCACCACCTATACCGGGGCGGCGCCGGAGGTGATCGACACCCAGATCACCGAGGTGATCGAATCCGCCATCAGCCGGGTAGACGGTATCCGCTCCCTGGAATCCAGCAGTGAATTCAACAGCTCCCGCACCACCATCGAATTTGACGGGGACCGGGACGTGGATCTGGCCGCCAACGATGTGCGGGACGCCCTGGCGGGCATTGCCGATCAGCTGCCGGATGAAGCGGATACCCCCCGGGTCTCCAAGGCCAGCGCCAATGCCCGGCCCATGATGTGGGTGGCACTGCGCAGTGACAGTTTGTCCCCGGAACAGTTATCGGACTTCGCCGAACGTAACCTGGTGGACCAACTTTCCGTGCTCAACGGCGTCGCCGATGTGCGCATTGGCGGGCAGCGCCGCTATGCCACCCGTATCTGGCTGGACCGCCAGGCTATGGCGGCCCGGGAAATCACCGTTAATGACATTGAAAATGCCCTGCGGGCCAGCAACGTGGAGCTGCCCGCCGGGCGCATTGAATCCTACAGCCGCAACTTCACCGTGCGGGCCGACAGCCGCCTCAATACCGTGGAAGAGTTTGAACGCCTGCCGGTGCGCCGTGACGGGGACTTCCAGCTGCGCCTGGGTGAAGTGGCCCGGGTCTCCCTGGGGGTGGAAAGTGACCGCTCCTTCCTGCGCTCCGATGGTCAAAATGCCATTGGACTGGGGATAATCCGCCAGTCACAGTCCAACACCGTGGCGGTATCAGACCTGGTGCAGGAAACCATCAAACGGATTGAGCCCCAGTTACCGGACGGCGTCTCCATTCTGGTGAACTACGACGAATCCATTTTTATCCGCTCCTCTATTACTGAGGTGATCAAGACCCTGGGTATCGCCATGTTGCTGGTGATACTGGTGATTTTTGTCTTCCTGCGCTCCTTCCGGGCCACCCTGATCCCCGCCGTCACCATTCCCGTGTCCATTATCGGCGCCTTTATCGGCCTGGGCCTTCTGGGCTTCTCGGTGAACGTACTCACCCTGCTGGCGGTGATCCTGGCCATTGGCCTGGTGGTGGACGACGCCATCGTCATGCTGGAAAACATCCAGCGGCGCATCGACGACGGCGAACCCCGGCTGTTGGCCGCCTACCGGGGCTCCGGCCAGGTGGCCTTTGCCATTATCGCCACCACCCTGACCCTGGTGGCGGTGTTTGTGCCCATCTCCTTTATGGGGGGTAACGTGGGCCGCCTGTTCGGGGAGTTTGGCTTCACCCTGGCGGCAGCGGTGATCGTCTCAAGCCTGGTGGCCCTCACCCTGACCCCCATGCTCTGTTCCAAGTGGCTCAAGCCCCATGACCCCAACGCCACAGGCAATAAGCTGTATTTTGCCAGCGAACGGGGCTTCCAGGCCTTAAGCAACGGCTACCACAAAGCCCTGAAACTGGCCCTGAACTGGCCTGCCGCGGTGCTGGCCCTGGGGTTCGCCGGGCTGCTGCTGACCCTGGTGATCTTCCCCCGCATCGGTCAGGAACTGGCCCCAACGGAAGACCGGGGCTCCTTTATTATCCCCAGCTCCGCCCCCACCGGCTCCACCGCCGAGTACACCGCCCACCATTCACAGAAGGTGGAGGCCCAGCTACAGGATCTGGTGGAGAGTGGTGACGTGGTGCGTATCCTCACCATCGTCGGTTTCCGCAACGACGAAGAAGGCGCCTTTACCATCGTCCGTCTGGCCCCCTGGCATGAGCGCACCCGCTCCCAGCAGGACATGGTCTCGTCCCTGTTTCCCAAGCTGCAACAGGTGCCGGGCATACGGGCCTTTGCCGTTAACCCGCCGGGGCTTGGCCAGAGCGGCTTCAGCCAGCCCTTCCAGGTGGTGATCGGCGGCCCGGATTATGCCTCCGTGAAACAATGGAGCGAACTGCTGCTGGAGCGGGCCCGGGAAAACCCCAACCTGCTGGACCTGGATACCGACTTTGAAGAAACCCGGCCACAGCTTAACGTCAGCATCGACCGGGACCGGGCCGCGGATCTGGACATCACCGCCCGGGAGCTGGGCCTGACCTTGCAGACCATGCTGGCCTCCCGCCAGGTTACCCGCTATCTGGACCGGGGCCGGGAATACGATGTGATTATTCAGGCGGAAGACGCCGACCGGCTGACCCCCGGTGATCTGGAGGGCATCTTCATGCGCCCCCGTGACGGCGGCGCCCTGATTCCCTTAAGCGCCATCGTCAACACCGAAGAATTCGGTGCCTCCCCGGAACTGCGCCGCTTCGATCGCTTGCCCGCCATCACCATCAGCGGCTCACTGGCGGACGGCTATGACCTGGGTCGGGCCCTGGACTACATCAACAACCTGGCCGCAGAAACCCTGCCCACGGAAGCCCGCATCACCTTCAAGGGCCTGTCCCGGGAATTCCAGGAAGCCTCCGGGGCCATCTACCTGACCTTTGCCCTGGCTTTTCTGGTGGTGTTTCTGGTGCTGGCCGCCCAGTTTGAAAGCTGGATACACCCCCTGATCATCATGCTGTCTGTGCCATTGGCCATTACCGGTGCACTGGGGGGGCTGTGGATGGCCGGGTTCACCCTGAACATCTACAGCCAGATCGGCATGGTCATGCTATTGGGGTTAATGGCCAAGAACGGCATTCTGATCGTGGAATTTGCCAATCAGCTCCGTGACAGTGGCAGCAGTGTCTACGACGCCATTCTGGAAGGCGCCAGCCTGCGCTTCCGGCCGGTGCTGATGACCACCGTCTCCACCATCTTCGGCGCCATCCCCCTGGTGATGTCCACCGGTGCCGGCGCCGAAAGCCGCGCCGCCATCGGCACCGTCATCATCAGCGGTCTCACCTTCGCCAGCCTGCTGACCCTGTTTATTATCCCGGTGCTGTATAACCTGCTGGCCCGCTTCACCAAGCCTGCCGGTGAAATCAGCCGGCAGTTGAACCGGGAAGCCAGCGAGTTCTCCTGAGTTTTCCTAAGGGGACAGACCAGATTAAATGGGGACAGACCACGTTTTTTGAAGTGCCAAAAACGTGGTCTGTCCCCATTTAATCTGGTCTGTCCCCATTTAATCTTATGTCCCCATTTAATCTTAGAGGGCGGCGGGGAGTTCCTGGCAGCCAGGAAACGCCTCATCCGGGTGAATGTCGATGCAAAATACCCGGTTACCCCGTCGGGTGTAGGTTTTTACTGACAGGGTAACGGTGCGCAGAGTGTCTGGCAGTGCCACATAGGGGCGGGAGATATGAATGCAGCTGGGGTTCGCCATGGCCTGTCTGAAGTATTCCCGGTGTGACCAGCTGGCACCCTGGGATTGATACAGGGGGTTGAAGCTCTTCTGGAGTTGCTGGTGGCGGTCCGCAACGGCCTGGCCCTGCTGGGTGCCGTGGGTGTCGAGAAGGAAACAGCGGGCGACGCCGGGAATATCCAGTAAGGGGCCAGACAGGTTTTCCAGCAGATCTTCCCGGGCCAGTTGGTGGCAGGCGGCCAGGATCTCAAAGCGCAGGTGCTTGAGCAGGTCCTGGTGTTGCTGCAGTTCCATGAACCGGGTCTGGTCGTAATCCCGTTGTGAACGCTGCAGCTGCTGTTCCGTGGCATAAAACCCGTTCAGGGCAGCAGCCGGGCGGGCAAAGTAAAAGCCCTGGTACAGGTCTGCTTCACTTTCCATGGCAATGTCTGCTTCCTGGCGGGTTTCCACCCCCTCTACCAACACTAACGAGCCGCTTTCCCGGATCAGCCGCACCAGACTGATAAACAGTTTGCGGGCCGTGGCATTGGCGGCGGCATGCACAATCATGGCCCGGTCCATTTTGACAATAAAGGGCTTCAGGCGCCAAACCCGCTCGAAATTGGCGTCATCGGCGCCAAAATCATCCACCGCGACCCGGAATCCCTGCGCCTTGGCCTGCTCCACAAAGTCAATCAGGGCCGATTCACTGGCCACGGCCTCTTCCACAATTTCCAGCACAATCTGATCACAGCGCAGGCCACTGGCCTTTACCCGCTCAGCCAGCAGATCCGGGGCCATGGAAGGGTCACCAATGGAGTCAGCGCTCACATTCAGGAACAGCCAGGTGGGGGGGGCCCCCCGGGCAAAGTTGTGCAAGTGCTGCTCCCACAGCTGAATGTCCAGCATGGCATTCTGATTAAGGGTGCTTGCCTTATGAAACAGCGCCCCGGGGCTGATGGATTTAGCGTCTTTTTTGGGCCTGGCCAGGGCTTCAACCCCCACCACCCGCTGGTGGGTCAGGCTGACAATGGGCTGATAGGCCGAAGCCACCTGAAAGTCGGCATAACACAACTCCCTGGGGCCGGTGATTGTGGGAGACACTGCCAATAATGATGTCATGGGAAACTCCTGGATCACGACCTGTTAATGAATAGGTCACTACTCGTGTCCTCTAATGACAATCCATAATCATGCCACTGTTCTATGACAAGACTGTTAACAAGGGGTTCGGCAACAGGAAAGCGCCGCAGCAGAGCAGTAAGGGGGTGGTAGCGTGAAGCAACTGGCCCTGTTTAAGGGCCGAAATATTAGACTTATTCACCTTTTTGCACTAAAAAAGTGCGCTTTTGAGCGGCCCGGCAAAACACCTGTCAAGGCCCGTTCAGAAAAGCAGCAGCTTGTGGATAATAATTTTGATAACTGTCGGATAACCTGGGTATGGAATTTATAAATATCATTTATTACAGCAAGTTATAAAAAAATAACGCCTTGCTGGGATTCTGAACAGCTGTGGATAAACTGGTTAAGAACTTTTTCAGCTATTGACGTTAACTCTATGTCATTGTTGATAATTGCGGATATCAACAAAGACAATGGTCAAAAAGTAGTCAGCTTCTCGCACCGCCCCGGTCCTTGCGTTACAATGCCGGGCTAATCAGTACCCCCACCCTGAGGTGAACCGTGGATTATCCGAAAACATTCGATGTGATTGTCATTGGCGGCGGCCATGCCGGCACCGAAGCAGCCCTGGCAGCCGCCCGTATGGGCAGCCAGACCCTGCTGTTAAGCCACAGCATCGAGACCCTGGGCCAGATGTCCTGCAACCCGGCCATTGGCGGCATTGGCAAAAGCCACCTGGTGAAAGAAATCGACGCCCTGGGTGGGGCCATGGGCCTGGCCACGGATAAAGCCGGCATTCAGTTCCGGGTGCTCAACAGCCGCAAGGGCCCCGCCGTGCGGGCCACCCGTGCCCAGGCCGACCGGGCCCTGTACCGCAGCGCTATCCGTGACCAGTTGGAAAACCAGCCCAACCTGTACCTGTTCCAGCAGGGGGCCGACGACCTGATTGTGGAAGGGGACCGGGTCGCGGGTGTGGTCACCCAGACCGGCCTGCGTTTTCACGGCCACACCGTGATCCTCACCACCGGCACCTTCCTGGGTGGTGTTATCCACATTGGCCTGGATAACCACGCCGGTGGCCGTGCCGGTGATCCTCCGTCCATCCGCCTGGGGCAGCGATTACGGGAAATGCCTTTCAACGTGGGCCGCCTGAAAACCGGCACCCCACCGCGTATCGACGCCAAGACCGTGGATTTCTCCAAAATGCAGCTGCAGCCTGGTGACGACCCGGTGCCGGTCATGTCTTATATGGGTTCCCGGGCCGATCACCCCCGCCAGGTGCCCTGCCACATCACCCGCACCACCGCCGAGACCCATGACATTATCCGCAGTGGTTTTGACCGTTCCCCCATGTTCAGTGGGGTCATCGACGGCGTAGGCCCTCGCTATTGCCCCTCCATTGAAGACAAGGTGAACCGTTTTGCAGACAAAGACTCCCACCAGATCTTTGTGGAGCCGGAAGGCCTGACCAGCCAGGAGCTGTACCCCAACGGTATCTCCACCAGCCTGCCCTTTGATATCCAGATCAAGGCGGTGCAGAGCATTCCCGGTTTCGAGAATGCCCATATCACCCGGCCCGGCTACGCCATTGAGTACGACTACCTGGACCCCCAGGACCTGCACCACAGCCTGGAAACCCGCTACATGCGCAACCTCTACTTCGCCGGCCAGATCAACGGCACCACCGGTTATGAAGAGGCCGCCGCCCAGGGCCTGCTGGCGGGCATCAACGCCGCCCGCCGGGCCCAGGGTGAAGAAGTCTGGTATCCGCGCCGGGATGAGGCTTACCTGGGCGTATTGGTAGACGACCTGATCACCATGGGCACCAAAGAGCCCTACCGCATGTTCACCAGCCGGGCGGAATACCGCCTGATCCTGCGGGAAGACAACGCTGACCTGCGCCTCACGGAAATTGGCCGCGGCCTGGGTCTGGTGAACGATGAGCGCTGGGCTGCCTTCAGCCACAAGCGCGAGTCCATCGAACAGGAACAGATCCGCCTCGACAGTACCCGCATTCATCCCCAGACCCCGGCGGGTGAGCGGGCCAACGCCCTGCTGAACCGCCCCATGACCCGGGACCTGACCCTGGCAGAGCTGCTGCGCCGCCCGGAAATCCACTACCGGGACATTGCCACCATCAGCGAAGACATCGTGGATGACCCGGCGGTGGCAGAGCAGGTGGAAATCAGCGTCAAATACGCCGGTTACATCAGCCGCCAACAGGACGATATCGACCGCCTCCAGCGTCACGAGAATATGCCGTTACCGGCGGATCTGGATTTTGCCACCGTGGGCGGCTTATCCAATGAAATCCGCCAGAAGCTGGAAGCCCAGCGGCCAGAGACCATCGCCCATGCCTCCCGCATCCAGGGCATGACCCCGGCGGCGGTGTCCCAATTGCTGATCCACCTGAAAAAGCGTGACCTGGCCCGTAAGCAGACAGCGGCGGAGTCCGCCTGATGGATGAACACCAGCAGCTGCTGGACGGTGCACAACAGCTGGGGGTGCCAGTCACCCCGGATCAGGCCCGGCAACTCACCGCCTTTCTGGATCTGCTGCAGAAGTGGAACAAGGCCTATAACCTGACTGCCGTGCGGGACCGCCAGGGCATGCTGTACCGCCATCTGCTGGACAGCCTGAGTCTGGCTCCGTTTATCCACAGCGACCGGGTTCTGGACGTGGGCGCCGGTGGCGGCCTGCCGGGGGTGGTGTTGGCGCTTCTGTACCCGCAGCGTCAGTTCACACTGCTGGATGGCAATCACAAGAAAAGCCGATTCCTGATACAGTGCCGAATCGAGTTGGGGCTGACTAATTTGCAGGCAGTGACCGCCCGGGCCCAGGATTTCATCCCTGACGCCCCCTACCCGCAGATCAGCAGCCGGGCCTTTACCGCCCTGGCCAACCTGGTGGACTGGTGCGGTCACCTGCTGGCCCCGGGGGGGGAGTTTCTGGCCATGAAAGGCCAATACCCGGCAGAAGAACTGGCGGCCCTGCCTCCTGGCTGGACCCTGCACAGTTGCCAGGCAATAAAAGTCCCCGGCTGTGAGGGGGACCGGCATATACTAAGGCTGCAGCGCAGCTAAGGGACAGGCACAGGCCGGTACAGTCACTGCCGACTATGATCATGCCTTGAGGGCAATCGCGGCTATAGCCGCTCCCACAGGTAGCCACAAACCCCGGTGTCGGGTTAAATGTGGGAGCCGCCCATCATGTGGTAGCAGCCCATGTAGGAGCGACCCATGTGGGAGCGGCCCATGTGGGAGCGGCCCATGTGGGAGCGGCCATGGCCGCGATGAATCCCACGCCAAGGAACAGGCACAGAAAGGCATCTAAGGTCCAAGGGACAGGCACTCTAAGGCAGCAGGTTCAGCAACACCCGGTTCAACAACACAACAGGAGCAGACCCATGGCACGTATCGTTGCAGTGACCAACCAGAAAGGCGGGGTGGGTAAAACCACCACCTGTGTCAATCTGGCCGCGTCACTGGCGGCCACCAAGCGGCGGGTACTGCTGGTGGATATGGACCCCCAGGGGAACGCCACCATGGGCAGCGGCATCAATAAAAATGACCTGGAGTTGAGCGGCTACGATGTGCTGACCAAGCGCCAGGACATCCCGGCGGTGCGGGTCCGCTCTGAAGCGGGGGGCTTTGATCTGCTGCCCGCCAACGGCGACCTCACCGCCGCGGAAGTGGAGCTGATGAACGAAATCGGCCGCGAGCACCGGCTGCGCCTGGCCCTGCGCAGCGTGCGGGAAGAATACGACTTTATTCTGCTGGACTGCCCCCCTTCACTGAACCTGCTCACCGTGAACGCCCTTGCAGCGGCGGACAGCGTGCTGATTCCCATGCAGTGCGAGTATTACGCCCTGGAAGGGCTGGCGGCACTGATGAACACCATCGGCCAGATCCAGGAAACGGTGAATCCGGACCTGGAAGTCGAAGGTATCCTGCGGACCATGTATGATCCACGCAACAGCCTGACCCTGGATGTGTCCCGGCAACTGGACGAGTACTTCAAGGGCAAGGTCTACACCGCGGTGATTCCCCGCAACGTGCGCCTGGCAGAAGCCCCCAGTTACGGCCTGCCGGCCCTGGCCTATGACCGGGCCTCCAAGGGGGCCATTGCCTACCTGGCCCTGGCCGGGGAAATCGTGCGCAAGACCGGCAGCGGCAAGAGCGCAGTTGCCGTCTGACTGACCCAGACGGGGTACAAAGGCAAGGGGTGGCCTGAACAGGCGATCATGCACAACTACACGCAGGGGGCGGCTGTAACAGCCGCCGGTACCGATTTACCGGGATCTGATGACAGACAAGACCAAGACCATGGCGGCGAAAAAACGAGGATTGGGTGAACGGGGGCTGGGCGCCCTGCTGGCGGGCTCCAGAGTGAATATGGGGGACGAGGCAGGCGTTGAGCGCCAGGATGCAGAGCTGCGGGAATTGCCCCTGGATCTGATTCGCCGCGGGCGCTACCAGCCCCGGCGGGACATGGACCCGGACAGCCTGACAGAACTGGCGGAATCCATCCGCCAGCAGGGCGTTATGCAACCCGTGGTGGTACGCCCCATCGCTGAAGGCGACTTCGAGCTGATCGCCGGTGAACGCCGCTGGCGCGCCGCCCAGCAGGCCGGCCTTGACCGTATCCCCGCCATCATCCGGGATGTCCCCGATGAAGCGGCCATCGCCATGGCCCTGATCGAGAACATCCAGCGGGAAAACCTCAACCCCATTGAAGAAGCGTTTGCCCTGCAGCGGCTGCAGGATGAATTCGGCCTGACCCAGGCCCAGGTAGCGGACGCCGTTGGCAAGTCCCGCACCACCATCACCAACCTGCTGCGCCTGATTGCCTTAAGCCAGGAAGTGCGGGTAATGCTGGAACACGGCGACCTGGAAATGGGCCATGGCCGGGCCATGCTGACCCTGCCCCCGGAACAGCAGGTGCACCTGGCCCGCCAGGTGGTAGCCAAGGCCCTGTCGGTACGCCAGACCGAAGTGCTGGTGCGCCAGCTGCAGGAAAAAGCCGGCAAGCCCGCCAAACCCCGCAACAACGATCAACTGGACCCGGATATCCGCCGCTTACAGGACTCCCTGGCGGAGCGCCTGGGTGCCAGCGTGGCTATCAGCCATGGCCGCAAGGGCAAAGGTAAGCTGGTGATTGAATACAACTCCCTGGATGAGCTGGACGGCATACTGGGACATATCAAGTAGCGGCGCTGGCGTGTTGATCCCGGCAGCGTTAACACATATACTTGTGCCCGCTTTTAGGCGTGCTACTGCTCGAGCGTTTGAACAGTAGTGCAGAATTCAGATTGAACCGGTCATAAATGCGTCGTATGTCGCCGTTATCCTGCTTTGTAGAGGGTTGCGGCTGTCAGCCGAACAGTTGATCTGCCCAATTGAGCGAAGTCTAGCGCGGGCTCAGGAACCCAGTATGGCATGAACCAGGCAGCACCCCCCATCGGCCGCTGGTTGCTGCTGCAACTGCTGCTGGTGCTGGTTATCAGCACACTGTTTCTGATCAAGTCCCCGGTAAGCGGTGTGTCGGCCCTCACAGGCGGGCTGATTTATTTACTGCCGCAGACCTTTTTTTCGCTCAAAGCCTTCTCTCGCACAGGAGGCAGTCCGCCCCACGCATTAATATTCGGGGAGACGATAAAGCTGCTATTAACCGGGGCACTATTTGCTGCGGTCTTTGCAGTGGCAGACACAATAGACGCAATGGCGCTGTTGTTCACCTTCGTGGTGATGGTATCCAGCCACTGGCTGGCCCCCCTGGGGCTGAGACACCGATCATCCCGATAACAGAACGTGAGAGTACTGTATGGCAGGCGAATCCACTGCAGCAGAATTTATTCAGCACCACCTTAGTAACCTGACTTATGGCAGGCTGCCCGAAGGTCATGTTCGCCCAGACGGCACCGTGGTTGAACAAGTCACCTGGTCCATTGCCCAATCCAGCACTGAAGCCAGCGAAATGGGCTTCATGGCATTTCACCTGGATACCCTGTTTTTCTCGTTCGCCATGGGCGCAGTGTTTCTGGGTGTGTTTGGTCTGGCCGCCAAAAACGTCACCTCTGGCGTCCCGGGTCACCTGCAGAACCTGGTTGAGTCGGTCATCGATTTCGTTCAGGACCTCACCAAGAACACCTTCCACGGCAACAACCCCATGATCGGCCCCATCGCCCTGACTATTTTCGTCTGGGTTTTCCTGATGAACAGCATGAAGCTGATTCCGGTGGATTATATCCCGGGTCTCACCTCGCTGATGGGCTTTGATTACACCAACGCGGTACCCACCACCGATCCCAACGGGACCTTCGGTGTGGCCATTGGTGTCTTCCTGATGATCATTTACTACAGCTGCAAGGTAAAAGGTTTTGGTGGCTTCACCAAGGAACTGTCCTTTACGCCCTTTCCCCACTGGACACTGATTCCCTTCAACCTGTTTCTGGAAATCGTCGGCCTGCTGACCAAGCCTTTCTCCTTGGCGCTGCGGCTGTTCGGTAACATGTACGCCGGTGAGGTTATCTTCATCCTGATTGCACTGCTGCCGTTCTACGTACAGTTTACGCTGCAGGTGCCCTGGCTGATTTTCCACATCCTTGTGGTAACACTGCAGGCGTTCATCTTCATGGTGCTCTCGGTCGTCTATCTCAACGCGGCCCATGAACATCACTGAGTAAACCCGGTTCACTGAATCACTTAAAACTTAAACTAAACGTTAAACCTAGGAGTTCGAAATGGAACACATGATCTTTCTCATCGCCGGCCTCATGATCAGCATCAGCGCCATCACTACTGGCTTCGGTTTCGCCATCCTCGGCGGCAAGCTGCTGGAAACCACAGCACGCCAGCCAGAGCTCGGTCCTGAGCTGCAAACCAAGACCTTCATCATGGCCGGTCTGCTCGATGCGGTACCCATGATCAGTGTTGGTATCGCCATGTACCTGATCTTCGTGGTTGCATAAACCGGGTTAAACGGGCGCTAGGCGCCCGTTCCTGCTTGAGACGCAACACAACAGCAAGAGGTACGACCCGTGAACATTAATCTGACGATGATCGGGCAGACAATCGGTTTCCTGATATTTGTTGCTTTCTGCATCAAATATGTATGGCCGCCGCTGGTCGGCGCTCTTCAGGAACGCCAGAAAAAGATCGCTGACGGCCTGGCCGCTTCAGACCGTGCTTCCCACGACCTGGAGCTGGCACAGAAGAAAGCCGCTGACGAACTGCGTAAAGCCCGTGCTGAAGCCGCTGAACTGGTGGACAAAGGCAATAAGCGTGCAGCTCAGATTCTGGAAACCGCCAAGGCGGATGCCCGCTCTGAAGGTGAACGCCTGATTACCCAGGCCCACGCCCTGATCGAACAAGAGCGCCAGCAGGCCCGTGACGCCCTGCGTGCGGAAATCGCCACGCTGGCTATCGCCGGTGCCGAGAGAATTCTGGAGACCTCTGTCGATCCCAAGGTCCACAGCGAAATGCTCGACAAGCTCGCAGCGGAACTGTAAACGAGGTACATCATGGCAGAGTTGACAACGCTGGCCCGGCCTTACGCCAAGGGTGCCTTTGAGGCAGCCCTGGCACATGAGCAGCTCGACAGCTGGTCCGAGTCACTCGCACGCCTGGCCGGGGTTCTCTCTGATCCCGATATGCAGCGTGCTGTGTCTCACCCGGGACTGACAGCAGACCAGAAGATCGCGCTGATCAATGACATCTGTGGTGGCGAACTGCCGGAGCCGGTGGGTAATTTTTTACACATTCTGGCCGACAACCGACGCCTGTTGCTGATCCCTGCGATTGCGGACATGTTCAAGGCATTACGCCACGATCATGAGCGCACAGTAGAGATCAACCTGACCACGGCGTTTGATATGACGCCGGAACAGGAAGCAAACCTGAGCCAGGCCCTGGGCCGTAAGCTCGACCGCCGGATTCAGCTGTCATTACGCACCGACCGTTCCATTATTGGCGGTGTATTGATTGAAGCCGGTGACATGGTGATCGACGCGTCCGTTCGCGGCAAACTGGCCCGAATGGCCGACGCAATCGGCTCCTAGCAGCGCTTTCCAACAGCGGGTGTTCCGCTTGCGGCCCACAGGGTCCACCGAACACCCCCTGTTACTTGCAGATTTAGTTTTGAGGACACAGGCATGCAGCAACTGAATCCATCCGAAATCAGCGACGTGATCAAGAAGCGTATCGAGAAACTCGATATCTCTTCCGAAGCTCGCAACGAAGGCACCATCGTCAGCGTCTCTGACGGTATCGTGCGCATACACGGCCTGGCCGACGTCATGTACGGCGAGATGATCGAATTCGCCAACAAGAGCTACGGCATGGCACTGAACCTGGAGCGGGACTCTGTCGGCGCCGTGGTTCTGGGCGATCCGGAAGGTCTGGCAGAAGGCCAGAAGGTCAAATGTACCGGCCGCATCCTGGAAGTACCCATCGGCGAACAGCTGCTGGGCCGGGTAGTCGACGGTCTGGGTATTCCAGTCGACGGCAAGGGCGACCTTGGCACCACGGAAACCGCACCGGTTGAGAAAGTCGCTCCCGGTGTTATCGAGCGTCAGTCTGTAGACCAGCCCGTGCAAACCGGTCTGAAGGCGATCGATACCATGGTACCGGTCGGTCGTGGCCAGCGTGAGCTGATCATCGGCGACCGCCAGATCGGTAAAACCGCCATCGCCATTGACGCCATCATCAACCAGAAAGACACCGGCATTAAGTGTGTCTACGTTGCCATCGGCCAGAAGCAGTCTTCTATCGCCGCTGTGGTACGTAAGCTGGAAGAGCACGGTGCCCTGGATCACACCATCATCGTTGCCGCCGGCGCCGCCGATCCGGCCGCCATGCAGTTCCTGGCCCCCTACGCCGGTACCACCATGGGTGAGTACTTCCGTGACCGTGGCCAGGACGCACTGATTGTTTATGATGACCTGAGTAAGCAGGCCGTGGCGTATCGCCAGATCTCCCTGCTGCTGCGTCGTCCGCCAGGCCGTGAAGCCTATCCTGGTGACGTGTTCTACCTGCACTCCCGTCTGCTGGAACGTGCATCCCGGGTAAACGCCGAATACGTGGAGAAATTCACCAACGGCGAAGTGAAAGGCAAGACCGGTTCATTGACCGCACTGCCAATCATCGAGACCCAGGGTGGTGACGTCTCCGCTTTCGTACCGACCAACGTTATCTCCATCACCGATGGTCAGATCTTCGTGGAAACCGACCTGTTCAACTCCGGCATCCGTCCGGCCATGAACGCCGGTGTGTCCGTCTCCCGAGTGGGTGGCGCAGCACAGACCAAGATCATGAAGAAACTCGGTGGCGGTATTCGTCTGGCCCTGGCCCAGTACCGTGAACTGCAGGCATTCGCCCAGTTCGCCTCGGATCTGGATGAAGCCACCCGTAAGCAGCTGGAACACGGCGTACGGGTCATGGAGCTGATGAAGCAAAACCAGTATGCGCCCCAGTCAGTGGCTGAGATGGGCACCGTGCTATTTGCCGCCAACGAAGGCTACCTGGAAGACATTGAAGTAAAAGACATCGTGGCCTTTGAAGCCGCCATGCTGGACTTCATGCGCAGCGAACAGGCCGAGTTGATGGCAAAAATCAACGAGAAAGGCGACTACAACGACGACATTATTGCCGGCCTCAAAGCCGCCCTGGACAAGTTCAAAACTACCCAGAGCTGGTAAGCCGGTGGCGGGCCCCAAGGGGCCCGCTGTCCCGTTTCAGACGCAATTGCAGAAGGCATTGACACATGGCCGTTGGCAAAGAGATACGCAGCCAGATATCCAGTATCAAGAGCACGCAGAAGATCACCTCCGCCATGGAAATGGTGGCGGCGAGCAAAATGCGCAAAGCTCATGATCAGATGGATCTTACCCGACCCTATGCGGAGAAAATCCGCAATGTGGTAGGGCATGTGGCCGCCGCGGATACCGACTACGAACACCCCTACATGGAACAGCGGGAAGTACAGACCGTGGGTTACATTGTAGTGTCCACCGATCGTGGTCTCTGTGGTGGTCTCAACCACAACCTGTTCAAGACCCTGATCCGGGATCTTGCCCAGTGGCGTGATCAGGGTGTCGACGTACAGTTTTGCACCCTGGGACAGAAAGCCACCGGTTTTTTCAAGAACTTCGGCGGCAACGTCGTGGCCACGAAAACCCAGCTGGGGGATCGTCCCAGTGCCGATGAGCTGATCGGTACTATCAAAGTGATGCTCGACGCCTTCAGCGACGGCACCATCGACAGGCTCTATCTGGTCAATAACGAGTTCGTGAACACCATGACCCAGGAACCTCAGGTACGGCAGTTGCTGCCCCTGAAGCCGGAGAAGACCCAAGAGTCTGCTCACAACTGGGACTACATCTATGAACCCGGTCCGAAAGAACTGCTGGACGGGTTGATGGTGCGCTACATCGAATCCCAGGTATACCAGGGCGTGGTAGAAAATCTGGCCTGCGAGCAGGCTGCCCGGATGCTGGCAATGAAAGCCGCCACTGATAACGCGGGTGACATCATTGATGACCTGCAGCTGGTCTACAACAAGGCCCGTCAGGCAGCAATCACCCAGGAAATCTCTGAAATTGTCAGTGGTGCAGCAGCCGTTTAAGGCGCAACCGAACATTGAGTTATGAGGAACCGAGCATGAGTAGCGGACGTATTGTTCAGATTATCGGTGCAGTTATCGACGTGGAATTTCCACGGGATTCCGTACCTAACGTATACGACGCCCTGTTACTGGAAGGGGGTAATACTACCCTCGAAGTCCAGCAGCAACTGGGTGACGGCATTGTACGCACCATCGCCATGGGCAGCACCGAAGGCCTCAAGCGTGGCCTGATGGCTGAGAACACCGGCAAGGCAATCTCTGTACCCGTGGGCACCCAGACTCTGGGTCGCATCATGAACGTACTGGGCGAGCCCATCGACGAAGCCGGCCCCATCGGCGAAGAAGAGCGCTGGGGTATCCATCGTAAGGCTCCGGGTTATGCGGACCAGAATGCCTCCAGTGAACTGCTGGAAACCGGCATCAAGGTTATCGACCTGATCTGCCCGTTCGCCAAGGGTGGTAAAGTCGGCCTGTTCGGTGGTGCCGGTGTTGGTAAAACCGTCAACATGATGGAGCTGATCAACAACATCGCCAAAGAGCACTCCGGTCTGTCCGTGTTCGCCGGTGTTGGTGAGCGGACCCGTGAAGGTAACGACTTTTATTACGAAATGAAGGACTCCAACGTCCTTGATAAAGTCGCCATGGTTTACGGCCAGATGAATGAGCCTCCGGGCAACCGTCTGCGTGTGGCCCTGACCGGTCTGACCATCGCTGAGAAATTCCGTGACGAAGGTCGTGACGTGCTGTTGTTCGTGGACAACATCTACCGTTACACCCTGGCGGGCACCGAAGTCTCCGCACTGCTGGGCCGTATGCCCTCCGCGGTAGGCTACCAGCCCACCCTGGCGGAAGAAATGGGCCAGCTGCAGGAGCGGATCACCTCTACCAAGGCCGGCTCCATCACCTCGGTACAGGCCGTCTACGTACCTGCGGATGACTTGACCGATCCGTCCCCGGCGACCACCTTCTCGCACCTGGACGCAACCGTGGTACTGTCCCGTGACATCGCCTCCAAGGGTATCTACCCGGCGATCGATCCACTGGACTCCACCAGCCGTCAGCTGGACCCGCTGATCATTGGCGAGGAACACTACAACACGGCCCGTGGCGTACAGAACGTACTGCAGCGCTTTAAAGAGCTGAAAGACATCATCGCCATTCTGGGGATGGATGAGCTGTCCGAAGAAGACAAGCTGACCGTTACCCGGGCCCGTAAAATCGAGCGTTTCCTGTCACAGCCGTTCTTTGTGGCAGAAGTGTTTACCGGTGCACCAGGCAAGTATGTCTCCCTGAAAGACACTATCCGTAGTTTCCAGGGCATCCTGAACGGTGAGTACGACAGCCTTCCGGAGCAGGCCTTCTACATGGCCGGCACCATCGATGAAGTGCTCGAGAAAGCCCGGGAAATGGAAGCCAAGGCCTCTTAAGAGGTCTTGCGCATCCGACGAGTTAAAGAGGCATGACCCATGGCTAAAACCGTGTATTGCGACATCGTCAGTGCAGAAGAGAAAATCTTCTCCGGGGAAGTAACAATGGTGAGCGCTGCGGCGACCACCGGCGACCTGGGTGTAATGCCCGGGCACGCCCCGATGCTCACTGGCCTGCAGCCCGGACCGGTACGGATTACCCGTGCCGAGGGACCCGACGAGATTTACTACGTCTCTGGTGGTTACCTGGAAGTGCAGCCCAACCACATCACCGTACTGGCGGATACTGCGCTGCGTGCCGGTGATATGGACGAGGCCGCCGCCGAACAGGCCCGCAAAGATGCTGAGCGTGAACTGGCTGACCAGTCCAGCGAAATTGATTATGGCCGTGCCCAGGCGCACCTGGCGGAAGCCATGGCGCAGCTGCGCACCATCCAGAAGATTCGCAAGAAAGCCCGCTAATTCAGACCGGTTAATCCGGTCATGGATGGGCTAGAACACAAACCGCAAGATGGTAGAGACCGGCAGAATGCCGTAATCTGCCGGTTGCGGTTTTTTTTGTTACCAGGGAGCCCCAATGAGCACACCGGCACACCCCACAGCTGCAAGCAGCCCCCCATTGCATGTGATTATCCTGGCCGCCGGCCAGGGCTCACGGATGAAATCCCGCCTGCCGAAAGTCATGCACCCCCTGGCGGGCAAACCCCTGCTACACCACGTTATAGATGCCGCCCGGGCCCTTAATGCCGGGGGTGTTCATGTGGTGGTGGGCCATGGTGCCGACGCCGTACGCCAGGCCACCCAGGCTGATGACCTGCAGTGGGCCCTGCAGGAGCAGCAACTGGGCACCGGCCACGCCGTCGCCCAGGCCCTGCCCCAGGTGCCGGACCAGGCACGGGTGCTGGTGCTCTATGGGGATGTGCCCCTCACGGACATCACCACCCTGGAAGCACTCACCAGCCTGGTAAATGACGAGACCCTGGCGCTGCTCACCGTCAACCTCTCTGACCCCAACGGTTACGGCCGTATTATCCGCAACGACGGCGAAGTTACCGCAATCGTGGAGCAAAAAGACGCCAATTCCCAGCAACTGCTGATTCAGGAAGTGAACTCCGGCATCCTGGCGGCTACCGCCGGTAACCTGAAACGCTGGCTGCCCGCCCTGTCATCAGAAAATGCCCAGGGGGAGTACTACCTCACTGACATCATCGCCATGGCTGCCGGTGAACAGATGACCGTGGCCGTTGCCCAGCCCGCCAGCCCGGAAGAAGTGCAGGGCATTAACAACCGTGCCCAGCTGGCACAACTGGAGCGCCACTACCAGTTCAGTGAAGCCCAGCGCCTGATGGCCGCCGGGGTCTCCCTGGCAGACCCTTACCGGCTGGATGTACGGGGCGACCTGCAAGTGGGCCAGGACGTCACCGTGGATGTGGGCTGTGTCTTTGAAGGCACAGTGGTCCTGGGGGATGATGTGGTCATTGGTGCCCATTGCGTGGTGCGTAACAGCACCCTGGGTGCCGGCACCAAAGTGGAACCCCACAGTATTATTGATGGCTCCCAGGTGGCAGGCCCAGCCACCATCGGCCCCTTTGCCCGGTTGCGCCCTGGTACCCGGTTAGCCGCCGGGGGCAAAGTGGGTAACTTTGTGGAAACCAAAAACGCCATCATCGGCGCCGGCAGCAAAATCAGCCACTTAAGCTACATCGGCGATGCCGAACTGGGTGAGCAGGTAAACGTAGGGGCAGGCACCATTACCTGCAACTACGACGGCGTTAACAAGCACAAAACCCAGATCGGTGACGGCACCTTTATCGGTTCCAACACCGCCCTGGTCGCCCCGGTCACCCTGGGTAAGAACACCACCACCGGCGCCGGCTCCACCATCAGCAAAGACGTGGCTGATGGTGAACTGGCCATCGGCCGGGCACGGCAGCGCAACATCACCAACTGGTCCCGGCCAGAGAAGAAATAACCTACTCCAGAAACTGTGGGAGCATCCACTGGGGGCTGGAGTGGAAATCATCGCGGCTATAGCCGCTCCCACAGGGGGTGGAGTGGTGGGGTGGTGAAGAAGATGTGAAAGTTGTGGGTAGTGTGGGAGCGGCTATAGCCGCGATCAGGCCACGCAATAGACAGTGAAAAGAATCGCAGCTATAACCGCTCCCACAGTCGGTGGTGAGGGTCCAGCACGGTCGCAACAGATCAGTTAAAGGAGAGCAAGCATGTGTGGCATTGTCGGAGCAGTAGCACAACGGGACGTACAGGAAATTCTACTGGAAGGACTGCGACGGCTGGAATACCGGGGCTATGACTCCGCGGGCCTGGCCATGGTAAGCCGGGACGGACAACTGGAACGGCGCCGTGAACTGGGCAAAGTGGCCGCCCTGGAAGAGTCCATGCTCGCCGTGCCCGGCAACGGCCAGATCGGCATCGCTCATACCCGTTGGGCTACCCATGGCAAGCCCTCCAACGGCAACGCTCACCCGCATATGTCCGGTGAACGCCTGGCCCTGGTACACAACGGAATTATTGAAAACTACGAAAGCCTGCGCCGCAGACTGCAGGCAGACGGCTTTGAATTCACCTCAGAAACCGACACCGAAGTGGCTGCCCATCTGGTGGAGTACCACTACCGTAACAGCCATGACCTGGCCACAGCCGTGCTGGCGGCCATCGCCGAACTGGAAGGGGCCTTCGCCCTGGCCGTCATTCATGCCGACGAACCGGACCAGTTAATCATCGCCCGACAGGGCAGCCCATTGGTGCTGGGAGTAGGCATCGGTGAGCACTTTATCGCCTCCGACCCCCTGGCCCTGCTGCCGGTCACCGACCGGTTTATCTACCTGGAAGAAGGGGATTTTGCCCGGGTACGCCGTGAAGAAGTGATTATTCACAATGCCAAGGGTGAGATTGTCGAGCGTCCCATCCACCGCTATGAACACAGCGCCGAAGCCGCTGAAAAGGGCGGTTACCGGCACTTTATGCTGAAGGAAATCCACGAGCAGCCCCGTAAAATCGCCGCAACGCTCGAGGGGCGCATCACCAGCAGCCGGGTACTGGAACAGGCCCTTGGCCCGAAAGCGACGGAACTGCTGGATGCTGTGCAGCACGTACAGATCGTCGCCTGCGGCACCAGTTACCACGCCGGCATGGTGGCCCGTTACTGGATCGAGGAACTGGCCGGCATCGCCTGCAGCGTGGAAGTGGCCAGCGAATATCGCTACCGCAAACATGTAATTCCCGCCAACACCCTGTTCCTGACCATCTCCCAGTCCGGCGAAACCGCCGACACCCTGGCCGCCCTGCGCCAGGCCCGGGATGCGGGTTTTCTCGGTGCCCTGGCCATCTGCAACGTCCCCGGCAGCTCCCTGGTGCGGGAATCGGACATGGTGCTGATGACCCAGGCGGGCCCGGAAATCGGTGTCGCTTCCACCAAAGCCTTCACCACCCAGCTCATCGCCCTGCTGTTATTCACCTTAGCCCTGGGCCGCCGTCATGGCCTGCCCGCAGAGGACGAAGCCGAGATCATCACCGCCCTGCGGGACCTCCCCGATGCCGTGGATCAGGTACTGGCCATGGATCCGGCCATTCAGATTCTCTCCCAGCGCTTTATCGACAAAAATCACAGCCTGTTTCTGGGCCGCGGCTCCCTGTTCCCGGTAGCCATGGAAGGGGCCCTGAAACTCAAGGAAATCTCCTACATCCACGCGGAAGCCTACCCCGCCGGGGAACTCAAACACGGCCCCCTGGCCCTGGTAGACAGCGAAATGCCCGTAGTCACCGTAGCCCCCAACAACGACATGGTGGATAAGCTCAAGTCCAACCTCCAGGAAGTGCGGGCCCGGGGCGGTGAACTCTTCGTCTTCGCCGACACCAGCACCGAAATGGAAGCAGATGAACAGACCCACGTACTGCGCCTGCC
>REBR01000132.1 GCA_007692645.1 Halomonadaceae bacterium
CTGACCCCATTCTGCCTGGCTCTGGAAATCGCCATGGACCAGCTGGAGGAGGACTCTGCCCCGGACCATCCCGCCCTGGAAGACCTGTTAAAGGTGCTCACCCATACTGCCGTGGCCATGCCCAGGCAGCATGAGCGCAGTATTGCCATTTACATGCGCTTGCAGGGGCTGGCTTATACCCAGTCCCAGGGGCATCTGCGCAAATTCCTGGAAGATGAATACAGCCGTACTTTTGGCCGCTTTATGGGGCTGCTGAAAGAGGCCACACCCCAGTTAAGTGCTGTAGACCGTTACTGGCGCATCCAGTTTATGCTTGGGGCTACTGCATTTACTATGTCCAGCAGTGAGGCACTGAGTGATATCCTCAAGAACAAGCTGGGGGTTGA
This sequence comes from Halomonadaceae bacterium, assembly GCA_007692645.1. Classification (GTDB taxonomy): domain Bacteria; phylum Pseudomonadota; class Gammaproteobacteria; order Pseudomonadales; family Oleiphilaceae; genus REBR01. Next base: position 387 of record REBR01000132.1, read on the forward strand.
TACCCAGGTTGAGGAAATTGTCGCGCGATTGGTGCCTTTTCTGAGCTCCGGCATGCAGGCAGCGCCAGCCCTGGACTGAGCCCACAGCGACTGCCATCCTATCTCCCCTAAACCCTTTACCATCCCCGGTCTTTATTTCCGGACTTAAGGAAGGCTTCATGGGTCAGTCATTGCGTTTGGAAATCCACTGTCAGCGCCAGCAGCTAACGCTGTTCAAAGGCGACCAGCCCTGGTTGCAGTTTCCGGTATCCACCGCCCTCAACGGGGTGGGTGAGCAGCAGAACTCTGGCTGCACCCCCAGGGGGCGGCACCGGATACGGGCCTGTATCGGCGCTGACCAGCCCAGAGGCGCGGTGTTTCGTGGCCGGCGGCCCACCGGAGAGGTGTATGATGCGGCGCTGGCGGCCCGGTTCCCGGAACGTGACTGGATTTTAACCCGAATTTTATGGTTATGCGGTGAAGAACCGGGGGTAAACCGTCTCGGCAGGGTCGACTCCCAGCGTCGCTTTATTTATATTCACGGCACGCCGGACACGGAGCCAATGGGGGTGCCGCTCTCCCACGGTTGCGTGCGCATGAGCAATGACGACATTCTGCAGCTGTTTGTACTGGTAGCCCCCGGTACGCCAGTGCTTATCAAGGGCTGAACCCATGCTGCCAATAGCAGCCATAATCGCTGCAATGCAAAAGGAGATACTGTGACAGGGCCATTAATGCTGGACCTCGAGGGAACGAGTCTGTCCAACGAAGAAGCGCAATTACTGCAACGAGGCTGCGTTGGCGGGGTGATACTGTTTGCCCGGAATTTCCAGTCCCCGGCCCAGGTCCGGGCACTGATTGGTGCCATTCGGGCCAAGCGCAAGGGGCTGCTGATTGCCGTGGACCAGGAGGGTGGCCGGGTACAGCGCTTCCGGGAAGGCCTGACCCGCTTACCCCCCATGCGTTCTTTAGGTTACCTGTATGACAACGAACCGGAATACGCCCTGACACTGGCCCGCAGCACTGGCTGGCTGATGGCCGTGGAATTGCGGGATCTGGGGGTGGATTTCAGTTTTGCCCCGGTACTGGACCTGGACTACGGTCATTCAGAGGTCATTGGTGACCGCAGCTTTCACAGTGACCCGCGGATTGTGGCCCTGCTTGCCCAGGCCTGGATTGACGGCATGAAAGAGGCGGGTATGGCCGCTGTGGGCAAACATTACCCGGGGCATGGGGCCGTAGCGGCAGATTCCCATGTGGCAGTGCCGGAAGATGACCGGCCCCTGTCCCAGATTACCGGGACAGACATGGTGCCATTTCGTCAGCTGGTCCGGCAGGGGCTGGACGGTTTGATGCCGGCCCATGTTATTTATACCGCGGTGGATGATCAGCCTGCCGGGTTTTCCCCGTTCTGGCTGCAGGAAATGCTGCGTCGGGAGCTGGGCTTTGCCGGTGCCATTTTCAGTGATGATCTGACCATGGCCGGAGCGGCGGTAGTGGGTGATGTAATACAACGGGCCAAGGCCGCTATTGGTGCCGGTTGTGACATGTTGCTGGTGTGTAATGATCGGGCTGCCGCCATTACCGTTGCCGACTGGCTGGACACAGAGCGGGTGAAATCCTCCCCCCGGCTTGATGCCATGGCCGGAGGGCCCTTGAGTGGTCCAAGGGGGGCCTATCGCAGCACCGCACGTTACCGGGATACCCGGGGCGCTATTTTGCGTCTGGAAGCTTAAGTGGCCTCCTGAGTTGCCCTAGTACTGACAGCGAGTTTATATGCCGAGAAAAATAGAAACTGTGAACGATCTGGTGAACCCGGCGAAGCTGGACGTTCTGCTGGAGTCCTGGGGGGTGGCCTCAACAGAGATGCGGGGCCTCACCCTGATACTCACCTTTGTCATTCTGACTGCCACTATTGCTTTTATTGTCAACTGGGTGCTGGTGCGCCTGGAGCGACGGGCGAAGAAGAGCGACAACCTGTGGGACGATATTTTCATTCATTCCCTGCGGCGGCCCATGCATGCGTTTGTCTGGTTGCAGGGGGTGTACTGGGCGGCGGAAGTGGCCTACCGGTTCTCTGACGCTGAGGTGTTTACCGCCAATGAAGTATTGTTGCGGTTTGGCTTTATTGTGCTGCTGGGGTGGGTGCTGATGGGGCTGGTGAGGGGGGTGGAAACGGTTCTTACCTCTGAGCGGGTCAGTGAGCCCATGGACTACACCACCATGCTGGCCATCGGTAAGCTGCTGCGGGCGATTATCGTTATTACTGCCGCATTGGTGATCCTGCAGAATATGGGTTACAGCCTCTCCGGGGTACTGGCCTTCGGTGGCATTGGGGGAATTGCCATTGGTTTTGCCGCCAAGGATATGCTGGCAAACTTTTTTGGTGGGGCGGTGATCTATATGGATCAGCCGTTCAAGGTGGGGGACTGGATCCGTTCACCGGATGCCAATGTGGAAGGCACAGTAGAGAACATCGGCTGGCGGGTCACCCGTATCCGCACCTTCGATCTGCGGCCCCTGTATGTGCCCAACTCCATTTTCACCACCATTGCGGTGGAAAATCCGTCGCGGATGTTCAACCGGCGGATCTTCGAAAACGTGGGTGTGCGCTATGCGGATATTAACGTGATTACTGATATTGTTGACGATATCCGCACGATGCTTCAAGAACATGAAGAAATCGAGCATGAACGCACCACCATCGTTAATTTTAGCACTTTCGGCCCCTCTTCACTGGATATCATGGTGTATGCCTTTACCAAGACCCGCAAGTGGGTGGAGTTTCATGAGGTGAAGCAGAACATCATGCTGAACATCAGCCAGATCATTCAGAATCATGGGGCCGAAGTGGCATTCCCCACCAGAACCCTGCATATGGTGGCCCAGGAAAACACCGAGCTGGCCCAGGAGAAAGATCAGCCGATCAGTACTTCGGAATCTTCTTCTGCTACTGGCAAAGGGCAGGGGGGCGTGGTGCAGTCCCAGAAGCCGCTGAATCCTGAGCAGGAACACCAGGAGCGACAGTCATGACCGCAGCAGAAAAACCGGGCCCCTGGGGCGTAATCGGCGGCACCGGACTGACCCGGCTGCAGGGATTGCACATCAGCAGCCGTCAGGCTGTCACCACCGACTGGGGCGAGCCTTCGGCGCCGCTGGTACTGGGTACCCTGGGGGAGCAGCCGGTGGTTTTTCTGGCACGCCATGGGGACCCCCACCGGATACCGCCCCACCAGGTGAATTACCGGGCCAACCTGCTGGCCCTGAAGGCGGCGGGGGTGCGGCGTATTATTGCGGTGAATGCGGTGGGCAGTATGCACCCGGATATGCCGCCCACCAGGCTGGTGTTACCGAATCAGCTGATTGATTACACCTGGGGTCGTGGCCATACCTATTTTGAGAATGTCCCAGAGAGTGGTCTTGAGGGGGATCTGCAGCAGGTCACTCACATCGATTTCACCCTTCCCTACAGTGAGCCTCTGCGGCAACAGATACAGGCCACCGCAGCGGCCCAGGGCATCAAGCTGGTGCCTTTTGCCACCTATGGCTGCACCCAGGGTCCGCGGCTGGAAACCGCAGCAGAGGTGCGCCGGCTCGAGAGGGATGGCTGTGATCTGGTGGGTATGACCGGAATGCCGGAAGCGGCCCTGGCAGCAGAGTTGGGGATGGAGTATGTCTGCCTGGCTCTGGTGGTGAATTGGGGGGCAGGAAAAACCGAAGCCCCTATCACCATGGCGGAAATAGAGCTGGCCCTGAGTGAGGGTATTGGTCAGGTACAGCAGTTACTGGAAGCCCTGCTGGCCTCGCCCCAGAGCTAGGCAGGGGCCCCAGAGCCAAGCAGGGGCACCAGAGCCAGGCAGGGGAGAGCGCCATAAGGAGTGCCATAAGATAACGCCTGGGTGGCAGGCGTTTTGCGGGTTATTCTTTAGGCAGTGGGTGGAAGTAAACCAGCACGCCAATACTGGGTGAATCCAGATAATGCACCTCTTCACTGCGCATACGGCGCATTTCCCGCAGCCAGGTGGTGGTTTGCCAGGCGGGAGCTGCCTCCTCCAGCTGCTCCATCGGTTCCACTACAAGTGCATTATCGCCTTCTGTCCGGGTTGATTGTGGCTCATGCCCATCAAGGGATACGATTTTCTCTGCAGGGCGCAAATCAAACAACTGGACGTTCACGTGGAGAAATCGACGCCGTTCAATTTCGATATACCCGCGAATCGCCCGCTCACCATCGAAGCGGGTGATCAGGTCCACCGCCAGTGGTGCCGTTTTATAATCGTGGGGAAAATCATCTTCCCAGGCCGTAAAAGACAGCACCTCATAATTGCCGCTGCGTCTCAGGCTATCCCTGACCGGGCTCAGGCGCAGGTTATCCGTGCCTAGCCGGCGGATTTCCGGGCGCTGGGTAACCCCCGCACGGTCGCTGCCCAGGGCCTCTTCCGGGGCATCCTGAACATTACCCTGCCAGTCGCTGTCGACCCACAGGGGGACCCCGTAGGCGGGTAGCCAGTCGCTGCTTGCGTGGGAAATATTCTCCTGCACCGGGCCCTGGGTCGTGCGCTGAAACAGCAACAACTCCACCCGGTAACGATCGGAGCGAGCCAAGGCCTGGGCCGGCAGGCACAGTGCCAGTATCAGGAAACACAGGCCTGCCAGGGTCAGGGCAGGGGGAACCGGGAATATGGCAGAGCGGCTAGTCATAGGATTGGCAAACTCACTGTTTATGGCCGCTGTCAGCTTCAAGGCGACCAAGAAAATCACTTAGTGAGCGGAGTTTAGCATCCGCGTCTGCAGTATTCAGCCGGAACTTGAGCTGGCTGCCATTTTCCAGCCGGTAATCCCCAGGATACTGTTGCACCAGTTTAACCAGAATCAGAGGGTCAACCCGGGTTTCCGCGGCAAATTCCAGCCTTGCCCAGTCGCCACCGCCATCCACTTTAGTGATGCCCAGGCCCTCTGCCCGCAGTCTCAGCTCATTCTGGCGGATCAGGTTTTTCAGTGGCTCCGGCAGCAGGCCGAAGCGGTCGATCATTTCCACCTGCAGCTCCCGCAAGGCCTCCGCGCTTTTCACGCTGGCCATGCGTTTGTAGAGCACCAGGCGGTTGTGCACATCCGGCAGGTAGTCATCAGGGATCAGTGCCGGTATGCGCAGGTTGATTTCTGTGCCGTGGTGCAGGGGCAGTTCTGCATTGGGGGTGCGCCCCTCACGGATGGCCTTGACGGCTTCTTCCAGCAGTTCCATGTACAGGCTCAGGCCAATACCTTCTATCTGGCCGCTCTGGTCATCCCCCAGCAACTCACCGGCGCCGCGGATTTCCAGGTCCTGGCTGGCAAGAATAAAGCCAGCCCCCAGGTCCTGGGCGGCGGCGATGGCTTCCAGGCGTTTCTGGGCATCCGGGGTGACTTTCTTGTCTGCCGGGGTCATCAGGTAGGCATAGGCCTGGTGGTGGGAGCGTCCCACCCGGCCCCGTAACTGGTGTAGCTGAGCCAGGCCGAATTTGTCCGCCCGCTCAATGATAATGGTGTTGGCGTTGGGAATATCGATGCCGGTTTCAATAATGGTGGAGCACACCAGCACGTTAAAGCGCTTGTGATAGAAGTCGGACATCACCCGCTCCAGCTCCCGCTCCCGCATCTGGCCATGGGCAACGGCCACCCGGGCTTCCGGCACCAGGGCGGTGAGGTCTTCTGCCATCTTGTCGATGGAGCTGACTTCATTGTGCAGCAGGTATACCTGCCCACCCCGGAGGATTTCCCGCAGAATGGCTTCCTTGACCAGGCTGTCATCCCGCTGGCGCACAAAGGTATTGACTGACAGGCGACGGGCCGGGGGGGTGGCGATAATGGACAGGTCCCGCAGGTGACCCATGGCCATATTCAGGGTGCGGGGGATCGGCGTGGCGGTGAGGGTCAGCAGGTCCACTTCTGCCCGCAGCTGTTTCAGCTTCTCTTTCTGGTTGACCCCGAAGCGGTGTTCTTCATCCACAATCACCAGTCCCAGATTGGGCAGATTCAGGTCGCTCTGGAGCAGTTTGTGGGTGCCGATCAGAATATCCACTTTGCCCTCAGCGGCCCGTTTCAGGGTCTGGTTCTGTTCCTTGGTGCTGCGGAAGCGGCTCAGCATATCCACCTGTACGGCGGTTTCCGCAAAGCGGTCCCGGAAGCTTTCAAAGTGTTGTTGGGCAAGCAGGGTGGTGGGCACCAGAATGGCCACTTGCCGGCCATTCTGGGCGGCAATAAAAGCAGCCCGCATGGCCACTTCGGTTTTACCAAAGCCCACGTCGCCGCACACCAGCCGGTCCATGGGCTTCTCGCTTTCCATGTCCCGCCGTACGGCTTCAATGGCCGCCTGCTGGTCCGGTGTCTCTTCAAAGGGGAAGTCCGCACAGAACAGACGGTAGGCTTCTTCAGGAGTATTGAAGGCAAAGCCCTTGCGGGCTTCCCGCCGGGCATAAATATCCAGCAACTCTGCAGCGGTATCCCGGATTTTCTCCAGGGCCTTTTGTTTGGCCTGGCTCCAGCGCTCGTTGCCCAGCTTGTGCAGGGGGGCGGTGGCATCATCGCTGCCGCTGTAACGGCCAATCAAATGCAGGTTGGCTACCGGCACATAGAGTTTGGCATCACCGGCATAGGTAAGGGTGAGGAATTCGGTGCCCTGGCCGTCAATATCCAGTGTCTCCAGGCCCTGATAACGACCCACCCCGTGGTCGATATGCACCACCGGTGAGCCGGGGCGAAGTTCCGAGAGGTCACGAATGGTGGCCTCGGCGCTGATGTCGGTGGTTTTCTCCCGGCGCCGGCGCTGCATCACCTGCTGGCCATAAAGCTGGGCTTCGGCAATGACGGCGATATTGGCCTCTGGGCACCAGAAGCCGGTTTCCAGTGGACCCAGGGTGACTCCCAAAGGCTGATCGCTGTCGAGAAAAGCCTGCCAGTGTTTGGCGGGGGTTAACTGCAGCCCCTGCTCCCCCAGCATATCTTCCAGGGCTTCCCGGCGACCGGCGGAGTCTGCGGCCAACAGCACCCGGGGCTGATGTTGCTGGATAAATGCCTGCAGTCTGGCCAGGGGCTGAGTGTTGCGGCCATCCAGGGAAATATCCGGCAGGGGCGCTATTGGCAGGTTGGTCTGGCCGGCCCGGTCAGCACTGACCGCCTCTTCCTGGCAGGTGATCCGAGGGTAACGGCCCAGGGCGCCAAAACACTCATCGGTGCGCAAAAACAGGGTGGCTGGGGGCAGAATAGGGCGAATCCGATCGTAACGGCGTTCTTCATAGCGGTCTGCCACCTCTTCCTGAACATGATTCAGGGCACTTTCCAGGGCGGGGGGGGTAAACACCAGGGTGTTCTCTGGCAGGTAGTCAAACAGGGTGGCGGTGTGCTGAAAAAACAGTGGCAGAAAATACTCCACCCCCGGGGGGCGAATGCCGGCAGCAACATCCTGGTATACCGGCGCCTCTCTGGGGGCTTCGGGAAAGGCTTCGAACCAGTGGTTACGAAACTGCATGCGGGCGTCTTTGTCCCAGGGGAACTCAAAGGCGGGTAGCAATTCAATCCGTTCCACCTGGTCCCGGCTGCGCTGGTTCTCCGGGTCAAAGGTGCGCAGGGTTTCCACTTCGTTGTCGAACAGCTCAATACGGTAGGGCCATTCCGAGCCCATGGGAAAGATGTCCAGAATGGCGCCACGTACCGCGTATTCCCCATGTTCGTAAACATTATCCACATGGCGGTAACCGGCCGCTTCCAGGCGACTGCGCCAGGCATTGATCTCCAGAGTATCCCCCAGATTCAGCAACAGGGTGTTGCCCTGGGTGAATGAGGGTGGTGCCAGGCGGTGCATCAGGGTTCTGGCAGGCAGCACCAGAATGCCCCGGCGCACTTCCGGCAGCCGGTGCAGGGTGCGGATACGTTGGGAAATAATGTCCTGGTGGGGGGAGAATAAATCGTAGGGCAGGGTTTCCCAGTCAGGCAGTGACAGCAGCTCCACGCCGTCATGTCCCCGCAGGTAGAACGCCAGATCCTGCTCCAGTTGCAATGCCGCATCGGTGGTGGCGGTAATCACCAGGATCAGCTGATCGCTGCTGCGGGCGGTTTGCGCAATGGCATAGGCCCCGGCGCTGCCCGGCAGTGACCCCCAGTAGCGATGGTCACCGGCCTTTACCGGTAAAGCTGGCATGGCAATGGGTGCTTCCCTGTGGGAGTCTGTCATGGCGAGGCATTATCCTGATGAAATAAAAGCCGCTATTCTAGGGGCCTCCCGGCTGCCATGCCAGTGTTGCGAACCACGGGTTTGCGAAGCGGGCGGTGAAGTTGGATAATACGCCCCCTTTTATAACCCGCCATTCACAGACGGCCCAATAAGTGAGGTACTGCACCGTGAGCCAGGAGCAACTGAACCACTATTTTTCAGACTGGACAGAGCGCGAGGCGCTGACTGAAGCCATGATTCCCATCATTGGCCGTCTGTACCGCAAAAACAATGTGGTGACGTCCATTTATGGCCGGGCAATCATCAACCAGTCCGTTATCAATATTATGAAGTCCCACCGCTTCGTACGCCAGATCGAAGACAGTGAACTGAGTGTGCTGGATACCTATCCGATTCTGGTCGCCCTGGATGGTATGAACCTGGGCCCAGCCCACATTGATATCGGTAAGCTGGCGGTGGCATACCGCAACCTGGAAGGGGATAAAAACCTCAACAGCTTCCTTGAGGAGGCGGTAGGGCCGGTTATCGGTCGCTATGAAGAGGAAAAAGAGCGGTGCAACCAGTCTGAGACCAAAGACATTGTGCTGTACGGTTTTGGCCGAATCGGCCGTTATCTGACCCGGATTCTGGTAGAGAAGGCCGGTGGTGGTAACAATCTGCGCCTGCGGGCCATCGTCGTCCGTGACGGCGGTGCCAAGAATGACCTGGAAAAGCGCGCCAGCCTGCTGCGCCGTGACTCTGTTCATGGTTCCTTCCGTGGCACCATCACCATTGATGAGAAAAATTCCGCCATTATTGCTAACGGTAATTACATTCAGGTGATCTACGCCAGCGGCCCGGATCAGGTGGACTACACCAAGTATGGCATCGACAATGCGATTGTGATCGACAACACCGGTGTCTGGCGAGACGAGGACGGCTTGGGCCGGCACCTGAAATCCAAGGGTGTCAGCCGGGTACTGCTGACCGCGCCGGGCAAGGGCAACATCAAGAACATCGTCCACGGTATCAACAACAACATGATTACCGACGATGACCGGATTCTTTCCGCCGCCTCCTGTACCACCAATGCCATCACCCCGGTACTGAAAGCCATTGATGACCGTTACGGCATTGTGGACGGGCACATGGAAACCGTGCACGCCTACACCAACGACCAGAACCTGATTGATAACTACCACAAGGGCAGCCGCCGTGGCCGTAGTGCGCCCTTGAACATGGTGTTGACGGAAACCGGCGCGGCTAAGGCTGTTGCCAAGGCGCTGCCCGGTCTGGAAGGCAAGCTGACCGGTAACGCTATCCGGGTGCCAACCCCCAATGTATCCATGGCTATTCTCAACCTGAATCTTGAGACCGCCACTACGGTGGAAGAGGTGAATGATTACATCCGGGAGACGGCGCTCCATTCTGAGCTGCAAAAGCAGATCGATTACGTCAATTCCCCTGAAGTGGTGTCTACCGACTTTGTGGGTTCCCGCCATGCGGGTGTCGTCGATGGCCAGGCCACCATCACCAACAAGAACCGGTTGGTGCTCTATGTCTGGTACGACAACGAAGCAGGTTACAGTGCGCAACTGGTGCGTATCGTCAACCAGATTGCCGGGGTAACATTCCCGGTTTTCCCCAGTCGCGGCGGCGCTTAATCAGAAAACCCGCACTGTAATCTGTTGTCGCTGGGCTTGATATGTCCGTCACAGGTAGCAAAATCCTATTGTGACGGGCATCTCGTCTGGAAAATCAGGGCCATCACCTCTATAATTGGCCCGTTTTCAGGTGTGCCGGAATTCCTGCCTCGGTGAAAGAACCGTTATCAGTTCCCTGGAGCAACCAGCAGACCCCTCCGTGCCCTTCGGAGTGGTCATAGGGAGTGTCCGGCGCGACGACAACCATTTACCACCTTTTGTGATTGGGCGAGTCTAATGATCAAGATCAAAAAAGGCCTGGATCTTCCCATTGGTGGCGCTCCGGAGCCAACCATCGAAGATGGCCGGCGCGTTCGCGAAGTGGCCCTGATCGGGTTCGACTACGTGGGCATGAAGCCGACCATGGCTGTTCGGGAAGGGGATCGCGTCAAGCGCGGCACCCTGCTATTTACGGACAAGAGAAATGAAGGCGTGCGTTACACGTCTCCGGCTGCCGGTGTGGTTAAGGAAGTCAACCGTGGTGAACGCCGGGTCTTCCAGTCAGTGGTCATCAGCATTGACGGTGATGACGCGGAGCAGTTCCAGTCATTCAGCCGTTCCGGGCTTGCCAGTCTGCCCCGGCAGCAGGTGGTCGATAATCTGGTGGAATCCGGATTATGGCCCCTGTTGCGCACCCGTCCCTATGACAAGGTGCCGGCCATCGACAGTAAGCCCCACTCGATTTTTGTTTCGGTGATGGATACCAACCCGCTGGCGGTGGACCCCAAGGTCATTATTGAAACTGACCCGGAGGCCTTCCAGAACGGCCTTCAGGTACTGAGCCGCCTGACCACGGGCAAGGTGTTCGTCTGCGGTGCTTCAGCAACCCCCATGGAGCTGCCCTCTGGCGGTGATTTCGAGTATCACAGTTTCAGCGGCCCCCACCCCGCAGGCAATGTGGGCACCCATATCCACTTCCTGGACCCGGTGAGCCAGCATAAAACCGTCTGGACCATTGATTATCAGAAAGTGATGGATGTGGGCCGGTTGTTCACCAAAGGTGAAGTGCCCAAGGAACAGATCGTCGCCATTACCGGCCCTGAAGTGAAGCGTCCCCGGCTGCTGCGCACCCGCATTGGTGCCAACCTGGACGAGTTGCTGGAAGGGGAGCTGGAAACACGCACTGATGTGCGCATGATTAACGGCTCTGTGTTTGGTGGTCGTACCGCCCGTGGCCCGGTGGCCTACCTGGCCCGAAGCGTGAACCAAATCACGGTGTTAGAGGAAGGTCACAAGCGGGAATTCATGCGTTGGGTGTCCCCAGGTGTCAACCGGTATTCACGGCTGAATATCTATCTGTCCAAACTGATGCCCGGCAAGAAACTCAAATTCAGCACCAACACCAACGGCAGTGAGCGGGCCATGGTGCCGGTTGGTGTCTATGAGGATGTGATGCCTCTGGATATCCTGCCGACCCAGTTGCTGCGTTCGCTGATTGTGGGTGATACCGAGCAGGCCCAGATGCTGGGTGCATTGGAACTGGCGGAAGAAGACCTGGCCCTGTGTACATTCGTATGTCCGGGTAAGTATGAATACGGTCCGATTCTCCGGGATAACCTGACACGCATCGAGTTCGAGGGCTAAAAAATGGCGCTGAGAAAATTTTTCGACAAGCTGGAGCCCCACTTTGAAAAAGGGGGCAAGTACGAGCGTTGGTACCCGTTGTATGAAGCCGTAGACACGGTTTTCTACAGCCCGGGCACCGTTACCCGCTCAACTTCCCATGTGCGCGACGGCATCGACCTGAAGCGGATCATGATTACCGTGTGGGCCTGTGTGTTCCCGGCCATGTTTTTCGGCATGTGGAACGTGGGTTTCCAGGCTAACAGCTACCTGGCCGCCGAAGGGTTGGCCATGGACGAAGGCCTGCGCGCTACCTTTATTGCCGCCTTTGCCGGCAATGACCCGGGCAGCATCTGGGACAACATGATCTACGGGGCGGCGTACTTCCTGCCCATCTACTTCGTCACTTTTGTGGTGGGTGGTTTCTGGGAAGTCCTGTTTGCCACGGTACGTCGCCATGAAGTGAACGAAGGCTTCTTTGTCACCTCTATCCTGTTTGCCCTGATTCTGCCCCCAACCATCCCCCTGTGGCAGGTTGCTCTGGGTATCACCTTTGGTATCGTGGTGGGCAAGGAAATCTTTGGTGGCACCGGCAAGAACTTCCTCAACCCGGCGCTGACGGGTCGGGCCTTCCTGTATTTTGCTTACCCGGCACAGATCTCTGGCGATCAGGTATGGACTGCCGTGGATGGCTTCAGCGGTGCCACGGTGCTTAGTGTGGCCGCCGATACCGGCATGGAAGGTGTACGCAACATGATAACCTGGTTTGATGCCTTTGCCGGCTTCATGCAGGGCTCCGTGGGTGAAACCTCCACCATGATGGTTATTCTGGGCGGTAGTGTGTTGCTGCTAATGAAGATTGCCTCATACCGGATAGTGCTGGGTGTACTGCTGGGTGTGGTGGGTACATCCATGATCTTCAATACAGTGGGCTCTGACACCAACGTGATGTTCGAGATTCCCGCCTATTGGCACCTGGTGATGGGTGGTCTGGCTTTCGGTATGTTCTTTATGGCCACGGACCCGGTATCGGCCTCCATGACCAACACCGGTAAATGGATCTTCGGGGCCCTGATTGGTGGCATGACAGTACTGATCCGCGTGGTAAACCCGGCGTTCCCGGAAGGCATTATGTTGGCAATTCTGTTTGCCAACCTGTTTGCCCCCTTCATCGATCACCTGGTGGTCCAGGCCAACATCAAGAGGAGGGTTGCTCGTGGCGCAATCTAAAGACACGGTTCGCAGAACGCTGGTTGTAGCGTTACTGTTGAGCGTTGCCTTCTCAGTCATCGTTTCTACGGCAGCAGTATCACTGCGGCCGCTGCAGCAGGCTAACGAACAACTGAGCATTCGCTCCAACATGCTGGCAGCAGCAGGCATGCTCACTCCGGGGGCCACGGATGATGAAGTCCGGGCTGCCTTTGATGAGTTTGAGGTATTGCTGGTTGAAATGGGTACCGGCGAAATCGTCGGACCAGAAAGGGTGAATGCGCCCAGCGCAGCGGACTTCGATGACCGTCGTGCTGCCCGCAATCCGGAATTGTCCCGCTCCCTGGACAACGATCCAGCAGGCATCAATCGGCAGGTAAAATTCGCCAAGGCCTATGTGTTGCGTGACGGGGACAGCATTGAGCGCATCGTACTGCCGGTTCACGGTTACGGTCTCTGGTCCACCATGTATGGCTTTCTGGCCCTGGAAGGGGACGCCAATACGGTGATTGGCCTCGGCTTCTATGAGCATGCTGAAACACCGGGCCTGGGGGGGGAGATCGACAACCCCCGCTGGCGCGCCCAGTGGCCAGGTAAAAAAGTCTATGAAGACGAAGACAAAACGGAACCTCGCCTGCGTGTTGTGCAAGGTGGCGGCCCCAGTGAGTACCATGATGTTGATGGTCTCTCCGGCGCCACACTGACCTCTCGCGGTGTGAGCAACATGGTGAAATTCTGGCTCGGTGGACAGGGCTATGCGCCGTTCCTCGAAAAGGTACGGCAGGGAGATATCTGATCATGGCTGATTTGAAAGCGAAAGAAGTCCTTTTTGGCCCCATATTCAACGACAACCCCATTGCCTTGCAGATCCTCGGGGTCTGTTCGGCTCTGGCGGTCACCACCAGCTTGAGCGTAACGCTGGTAATGTGTGCCTCCGTGATCGCGGTGCTGTGTGCATCCAACGTATCCATCTCACTGATCCGGACCCAGATCCCCAGCAGTATCCGGATCATTGTGCAGATGACCATCATTGCTTCACTGGTTATCGTGGTGGACCAGCTGTTGAAGGCCTATGCCTATGAGATGAGCAAGCAGCTGTCGGTGTTCGTTGGCCTGATCATCACCAACTGCATCATCATGGGTCGTGCTGAAGGCTTTGCCATGCAGCACGGACCTGGCATGAGCTTCCTGGATGGTCTCGGTAACGGCTTTGGCTACAGCATTGTGTTGCTGTTTGTGGCCGCCTTCCGTGAGCTGTTTGGTTCCGGTGCTCTGATGGGTGTGCAGATAATGCCGCTGGTGAACGAGGGTGGCTGGTACAACCCCAATGGCCTGATGTTGCTACCCCCCAGTGCCTTCTTCCTGATTGGCTTCTTTATCTGGGGTCTGCGGGTCTGGAAGACTGATCAGATTGAAGACAATGAATTCAAGATGTCAGCCCATAAAACCAGGGAGGCCTTCTGAACATGGAACATTACATCAGTCTGATCGTTCAGGCGGTCTTTGTTGAAAACCTGGCTCTGGCCTTCTTCCTAGGCATGTGTACCTTTCTGGCCATTTCCAAGAAAGTGGAAGCGGCCTTCGGTTTGGGTATTGCGGTGGTTGTGGTACTGACTGTGTCAGTACCAGTGAACAATTTGATCTTCAACCACGTATTACGTGAAGGTGCGTTGACCTGGGCCGGCATGCCGGATGTTGATCTAAGCTTCCTGGGTCTACTGACCTACATCGGTGTGATTGCGGCGCTGGTGCAGATCATGGAGATGTTCCTGGATAAGTACGTACCGGCGCTTTACGGCGCTCTGGGTGTGTTTCTGCCGCTGATTACAGTGAACTGCGCCATACTTGGTGCCTCTCTGTTTATGGTGGAGCGGGACTACGACTTTGGTGAGAGTGTGGCTTACGGCTTTGGTGCCGGAATTGGCTGGGCACTGGCTATCGTCGTCCTGGCCGGTATTCGCGAGAAGTTGAAATACAGTGATGTGCCTCCCGGTTTGCAGGGTCTGGGCATCACCTTCATGACCGTGGGGCTGATGTCCCTGGGCTTCATGTCGTTCTCCGGTATTTCACTTTAAACCCTTACATGAACCAATAGGGCGTAACGATGGGTACAGAAATTATACTTGGCGTGGTCATGTTTACCGTCATCGTACTGTCACTGGTAGCCGTGATTCTGGCAGCCCGTTCCAAACTGGTGAGCACCGGTGACATTGTGATTGAGATCAATGATGACCCGGAACACACGGTAAAAACCCAGTCCGGCGGCAAACTCCTGGGCAAACTGGCGGATCAGGGCATTTTCCTCTCTTCTGCCTGTGGCGGCGGCGGTAGCTGCGCCCAGTGCAAGTGCCGGGTGCTCGACGGTGGTGGTGCTATTCTGCCGACGGAAACCGGTCACTTTACTCCCCGGGAAATCAAGGAAGGTTGGCGCCTGTCCTGCCAGGTGCCAGTTAAGCAGGATATGAAAGTAGAGGTGCCGGAAGAATTCTTTGGTGTGGAGCGATGGGAGGCTACTACTCACTCTAACCACAACTGTGCCACTTTCATCAAAGAAACCATTCTGACCTTGCCGGAAGGGGTTGATGTGGATTTCCGTGCTGGTGGTTATGTTCAGCTGGAGGCCCCGGCCCACGAAGTGCACTTTAAAGACTTCGACATCGACAAGGAATATCACGAAGACTGGGATAAGCATAAACTGTGGGATCTCAAATCCGTGGTTAAGGAAGAGATTGTGCGGGCTTACTCCATGGCCAACTATCCGGAAGAGAAGGGGGAGCTGCGTTTCAATATCCGTATTGCTACGCCGCCTCCTGGCACCAGTCATCCCCCCGGGCAGATGTCTTCCTTTGTGTTCGGGCTCAAGCCCGGGGACAAGATCACTGTAATGGGTCCCTTTGGTGAGTTTTTCGCCAAGGAAACTGATGCCGAGATGATCTTTATCGGTGGCGGTGCCGGTATGGCTCCCATGCGGGCGCACATTTTTGATCAGCTCAAGCGTCTTAACAGCAAGCGTAAAATCAGCTTCTGGTACGGTGCCCGCAGTGTGCGTGAAACCTTCTATGTAGAGGATTTCGACAAGCTGCAGGAAGAGTTTGATAATTTTGAGTGGCATGTGGCCCTGTCTGATCCTCTGGAAGAAGACAACTGGAAAGGCCCCACCGGTTTTATTCATAACGTATTGTATGAAAATTATCTGAAGGACCATGAGGCCCCGGAAGATGTTGAATACTACATGTGTGGGCCGCCAATAATGAATGCGGTGACCATCAAGATGCTCAAGGACCTGGGTGTTGAAGATGAGAACATTGCACTGGATGACTTCGGTGGCTAATAGTCGCCCTGGCGACTGATCGAAACCCACCGATTGCCTTGTGCACGGTGGGTTTTTTTCTGCCCGATTTGCTATCGGGCGGTCTCAGGCGTCATTATTGTGATTAAACCTTGTCCTTGTCAGGACAGATGGAGGTGTTAGATGAGTACATTCCTGTTGGCCTTTGCCATGGTGATGGTGTTGATTGCCGCCATGTCCGTGGGGGTCATGTTTGGCCGCAAACCCATCAGCGGCAGTTGTGGTGGTCTGAATAACCGCAATAGTGGCGGTTCCTGTGAACTCTGTGGCGCCAATAGCGCCGATCAGTGTAAAGAAGAAGACTTTAAACCGGGCGAAGGCAATACCGATCTTGCCCGGGATGCCGCTAGTCGTAACTGATACGCCCTGTTTCACAAAGCCAGCAACGACGCTGGCTTTGTTGTTTAACGCTTTCCCTGTTTCCCTGTTCGGGTAGACAGCCTTTTTGACTGTGGGAGTTTGACGATACATGTCGGAACATTTATACGATGTTGTAGTGATCGGTGCCGGGCCGGCGGGTGAAGGTGCCGCCATGAATGCAGCCAAGCATGGCAAACGGGTTGCTGTGGTGGAAGATAAGTCAGTGGTGGGGGGGAATTGCACCCACTGGGCGACGATTCCCTCCAAGGCCCTGCGTTATTCGGTCAAGCAGATCATCAATTTCAACACCAATTCCATGTTCCGGGATATCGGTGAGCCCCGCTGGTTCTCTTTCCCACGGGTGCTGCAGAACGCTGAACGGGTAATGCGCAAGCAGGTGAAGTTGCGTACTCAGTTTTACGCCCGCAACCGGGTTGACCGTTTTCACGGTGTTGCCTCCTTCCAGGATAATAATCAGATCATTATCAAGGGGGAAGAAAGCAGCCAGACCCTGAAGGCTGATACCTTTATTATTGCCACGGGTTCCAGCCCCTATCTGCCACCGGATGTGGACTTTACCCACGACCGTATCTACAACAGCGACTCTATCCTGACCCTGTCCCATACCCCCCGAACCCTGACTATTTACGGGGCCGGTGTTATTGGCAGCGAATACGCCTCCATTTTTGTGGGTCTTGGGGTCAAGGTAGACCTGATTAACCCAGGGGACCGTTTGCTGTCTTTTCTGGATGACGAAATTTCCGATGCACTGAGCTATCACCTGCGTAATAACGGCGTATTAGTGCGTCATAATGAGCAGTATGAATCGGTAGTGGCGGATGATTACGGGGTTGTGCTGAACCTTCAGTCCGGTAAAAAAGTCCGCTCTGACGCCTTCCTCTGGTGTAATGGCCGTAGCGGTAACACCAAAAACCTGGGTCTGGAAAATGTCGGTCTGGAAGTTAACGGTCGTGGCCAGCTCAGTGTTGATGATCACTACCGTACGGCGGTGCCCAATATTTACGCGGTGGGCGATGTGATTGGCTGGCCCGGACTTGCCAGTGCTGCCTATGACCAGGGTCGGGCTGCCTCGTCAGATGTGCTGAAAGATGCCTATTTCCGCCATGTGGATGATGTGCCTACGGGTATCTATACCATTCCTGAAATCAGTTCAGTGGGTAAAAACGAGCGTGAACTGACCGCCGCCAAAGTACCCTACGAAGTGGGTCAGGCGTTTTTCAAGGATCTGGCCCGGGCGCAGATTTCCGGCGATCCGGTGGGTATGCTGAAACTGCTGTTTCACCGTGAAACCAAGGAACTGCTGGGGATTCACTGTTTTGGTGACCAGGCAGCGGAGATTGTCCATATCGGCCAGGCCATTATGAACCAGCCGGGGGAAGCCAACACTCTGGATTACTTTATCAACACCACCTTTAACTACCCCACCATGGCGGAAGCTTACCGGGTAGCGGCCCTTAATGGTCTGAACCGTATCTTCTAGTTCAGGCAGTTTATGCCCTTAAAAAAACCGGCTTAGCCGGTTTTTTTTGTGGCAACGCATCCACCGGGCGGGGCGGGCCTTTGTTAAAGCACTTCTCCGCTGACTGGCATGTGGATGCCCCCAATGGTTACCCGGTTTTCGAAGTAAATCAGGGCGCTGGTGGGGTAATCCGTGATTACGCTATCGATACCCATCTGCTCCAGCAACGTCATGTCATGGATGCGGTTCACAGTCCAGCTAGACACGTGCATTCCTGCTTTATGGGCCGCCGTCACCAGAGCCTCGGTACAAAGCCGTTTGGAAGGGCAGAGGTAATTGCAGCCGAGTTCCCGGGCGGTGGCCACCGGGCGGGGGAAGCGCCTTTCTGCCACAAAGCCGGTGCTGATACTGCGATTGCGGCGTTTGACCGCCCGCAGGAACCACTGGTCACTGGAGGTAAGGGTAATGCGCTGATGCCACTGCTTGCGCTGAATCCACTCCACCAGGCGGTTACAAAGCACATTCATGCGTTGGCGGGTGTCGGACTTTACTTCCAGCTGCAGGTGGGCGAAGTCCGGGCAGGCTTCAACCACGTCAAACAGGGAAGGAATGCCGGTGGCTGTTGGCCAGGGGCTGGTGTTATACCGGGCATCCATGGTGGCTAACTGGGCCATGGTGTTGTCTGCCACCAGTCCTTTACGCCCGGTGGTACGTTCCAGTGTCAGGTCATGAATAATCACCGGCTCGCCATCTTTGGAAAGTTGAACATCCATTTCAAAATGCCTTACACCATGGCCATAGGCATGGATAAAGCTGTCAAGGCTGTTTTCCGGGGCTTCACCTTTGGCACCCCGGTGGCCGTATATCTGCATAGGTGAAGAATCCTTCGCTTTCTGGTTGAAGGGGCTCACCAGGGCTCGTGCCCTGGAGGTAACAAGAGATGCCGTGGGCATGTAACAACTAACTCCGGTAAAGGGTCTGGCGCTTCAGGTACAGTTCATGACACAGCCGGATATCTTCCAGAAAGGCCGGTAATTCCCCGGGTAGCAGAGCCTGGGGGCCATCCACTAACGCCTTTTCCGGCTCCGGGTGAAAGTCCACCAGCACCATATTGGCACCGGCAATCACCCCCTGGGCGGTGGCATGGACGATATCTGAGATACCATCCGGGGCCCGGTCCCGCAGACCCACAGAATGGGAGGGGTCCACGCACACCGGCATCCGGGTCAGGCGTTTTACCACTGGTATATGGGCAAAGTCCACCATGTTGCGGTGGGGGTTTCCGGCCTCGGTTTTCATGCCCCGTAAACAAAACACCACATTGGCATTGCCTTCGCTGGCCATGTATTCCGCAGCGTTGAGGGATTCGTTCAGGGTAATGCCAAACCCACGCTTCAGGAGCGCCGGGTAGGTCTGCTGACGGCCAATGGCTTTCAGCAGTTCAAAGTTCTGGGTGTTACGGGTGCCCACCTGGAGCATTACCCCCGTGGGGCGGCCGGTCTGCTCCAGGGCCTGGTCAATTTCTTCAATGTGGTTTTCATGGGTCACCTCCATGGCGATCACCTTGATGCCGTACTTGCCCGCCAGCTCAAACACCCAGGGCAGACAGTCTTTGCCATGGCCCTGAAAGGAGTAGGGGTTGGTGCGTGGCTTGTAGGCCCCCATGCGGGTACAGATCTGACCGTTTTCCTGTAACAGCTTGAGAGTGGCTTCCACGTTGCGGGGGTTATCTACGGCACAGAGCCCGGCAAACACATTCAGGTTGTCCTGGCCAAAGTGCACCCCATTGTAAGTGAAACCACTTTGCCGCTGGTCGTCTTTGTGGCGCCCCAGGATGCGGTAATCGTCGGAAATGCGGATAACGCGCTCTACCGCAGGCAGGGCAGTGATTTCACTTGCATCCAGGGCCTTGGTGTCACCCAGCAGATAAACTTCTGTGAGGGTCTGCTGCTGGCCGGTGACTTCATGGAGACGAATGCTGATCCCCGGGAGGTTTTCCAGAAAACCCAGGGTGTTGCGGTAGGCATCGCTGTCTTTGCGGGTGTCGGGGTGCAGTATCAATAGCATGGCGTGTCTCCGTGGGTACTTATGCGCCAGGCGCGTTGTCTGGCCCCGGGGTAGTAGTCTGACTCAGTTGCTGTGCCCGGTGGCGGCATTGGACAAATTCTGCCGGCGTCAGATATAGCAGGTCTGCGACCCGGCGGATCAGGTGTTCTTCGTATTTGTGGATTTCATGGTCTGCCAGGGCCACCTGCCAGAGAGACACCACCAGTTGCAGCCGTTCCTGGTGCTGGCAGCGATCGTTAATGACCCGGGTAAACTCGTACATGGAAGTGGCATCAAGGGTTTTCTCACGGGCGATGGCCAGCAGATCCTGTAGCTCCTTCTCGGTGAGATCGTGGACCTTGCCGGCCAGCTGCAGAATCAGGGCGATTTCCTGTTCGTCTTCCTGGGCGTCCACCTGGGCAACCTGCAGCATCAGCGCCGTGGCAGCCACTGCCAGCTGGTGGCCATTATCCTGATCCAGGGCCGCATTTGCGGAACCCTCCAGGTGCGTTTCGAGAAACCGTTTCAGTCGTTCAATCATGCGGCTGTGGCTACCTTGCGCACCCGTTGTTCCAGAGTGACCTGATCGGCTGCAAAGCGGCGAATGCCGTCTGCCAGCTTCTCTGTGGTCATGGCGTCTTCATTGAGTTCCCAGCGGAACTGATTTTCGTTCATGGGTTTGCGCAAGGGTTCACCTTTCTGGCTGCTGGGGTCCAGTTGCCGGGCCAGTTCACCGGAGTCCTGAGCCAGCTGCTCCAGTAATGCCGGGCTGATGGTCAGGCGGTCGCAGCCGGCCAGCATTTCAATTTCCCCCTGATTGCGGAAGCTGGCGCCCATAACAATGGTCTTGTAATGGTGGGTCTTGTAATAGTCATAGATGCGGGACACGGATAACACCCCGGGATCTTCCCCGGGGGGGAAGTGGTCACGGCCACTGTTAGCCAGGTGCCAGTCGAGAATACGGCCGACAAAGGGGGAGATCAGGGTGACACCGGCCTCGGCACAGGCCACGGCCTGGGGGAAGGAAAACAGCAATGTCAGGTTGCAGGCGATGCCTTCCTGTTCAAGGATCTCGGCGGCACGAATGCCTTCCCAGGTAGCGGCAATCTTGATCAGTACCCGGCTGGTATCCACCCCCCGGGATTGATACAGGCGGATCAGTTTGCGCGCCCGGGCCAGGGTGGCTTCCGTATCAAAAGACAGACGGGCGTCCACTTCCGTGGAAACCAGCCCCGGGACCAGTGACAAAATCTGTTCTCCGGCCAGCACCGCCAGATAGTCCGTGGCATTGGCCAGTTGGTTGGTTTCGTCTTTAGAGGAGTGCTGCGCCAACTTGATGGCGTCATCAATCATCGGCTGGTAGGCCGCTGATTCGGTGGCTTTCAATAGCAGGGAAGGGTTGGTGGTGGCATCCTGTGGCTGCCACTGGCGAATGTCGTCCAGGTTGCCGCTATCCGCCACTACCGTGGTCATCTGTCGCAGTTGGTCCAATTTACTGGTCATGGGGATTCCGTTGTCCAAGCCGAGAAAGTTGTCAGGGTTTGGCTCAACGATAACCCGATGACGGGTGAGTAACAAGGTGCGCCATCAGGCGCTGTGGCAGTGTTCCTCCACCGGGGGCACCCGGGCCAGGGCCCGCTCCAGCACCTCTGGTCCGGCACCGGGTAAATGCCCCTGCTCACTGAGCAAGCGGCGAAATTGCCGTCCCCCGGGGCAGCCATGGAAAATGCCCAGAATGTGTCGGGTTATGGTGCTTAAGCGCACCCCCTCCTGACTCATACGCTGCTCGATATAGGGCAGCAGCCGTTCTACCGCCTGATGCCGGGTCAGGGGCACTTCGTGGCCCGGCAACTCGGGGTAGAACAGGGCATCCACTTCAGCCAGCATCCAGGGCCGTTGATAGGCTTCACGGCCCACCATGACGCCGTCCACATGGGCCAATTGCTGTTGGCAGTCAGTCAGGGTTTTCAGACCCCCATTGATAATGATCTCAAGCTCCGGGAAATCCTGTTTGAGCTGGTAGACCCTGGGGTAATTCAGGGGGGGGATATCCCGGTTTTCTTTGGGGCTCAGGCCCTGCAGAATGGCGATACGGCCATGGACGATAAATTGCTGACACCCGGCCTGTGCCACGGTGGCGACAAAATCCTGCAGTTGGGCATAAGAGTCCCGGCCATTGATGCCAATGCGGTGCTTCACGGTGACCGGGATATCGCAGGCCTGCTTCATGGCCCTGACCGCCTCAGCCACTTTTTCCGGGTAAGCCATCAGGCAGGCCCCCATGAGGTTGTTCTGCACCCGGTCACTGGGGCAGCCCACATTGAGGTTCACCTCGGCAAAACCATAGTCCTGGGCCAGAGCGGCGCAATGGGCCAGTTCCCCGGGGTCACTGCCCCCAAGCTGCAGTGCCAGGGGCTGCTCCTGGGGGGAGTAGCGCAAAAACCGCGGGGTATCCCCGTGAATCAGGGCACCGGTGGTGACCATTTCTGTGTACAGCAGGGCATGGCGGGTCAGGCCACGGGCAAAGTACCGGTAATCCTGGGTAGTCCAGTCCATCATCGGGGCAATGCAAAAACGGCGGTCCGGGCTGTGGGGCAAAGCGGGTTCTGTCATGGGTATCCGGGGCTGATCCGTAAAGGGGGCATTATCGCACAACCGGCCCAGGCAGATCATCTCCGGGCATTATAGAACCACTGGCAGCAGACTATTGGCCGCTGCGCAGGTACACTTGCCGGCACGTTAACTGCCATTGCCGGAGTCACCGGCCAGGAGTCTGCTGTGATCCGCTTGACCGAACTGTCCCTGCCCCTGGACCACTCCCCGCAAGCCCTGTGCCAGGCCATTGTGCAGCGCCTGAACATGGACGATGCCGAACTGTTGGATTTCATGGTGTTCAAGCGCAGCTATGATGCCCGCAAGAAGAACAGCGAGATCACCTTTGTTTACATCATCCATTTAACCGCCAGCAATGAAGCGCAATTGCTGGAACGCTTTGCCAATGACACCCAGGTTCGGCCGGCGCCGGATACCCACTATACGCCGGTGGCCAAGGCCCCGGCAGGGCTCACTGAGCGGCCAGTGGTGATTGGCTTCGGCCCTTGTGGGCTGTTTGCGGCCCTGTTGCTGGCCCAGATGGGCTTTAAGCCCATTGTGCTGGAGCGGGGTCGGGACGTACGCCGGCGCACCAAAGACACCTGGGCCTTGTGGCGCAAACACACCCTGACCCCGGAATCCAATGTGCAGTTCGGCGAAGGGGGGGCGGGGCTGTTTTCCGATGGCAAGCTCTACAGCCAGATCAAGGACCCAAAATTCTACGGTCGCAAAGTGATGCAGGAATTTGTCCGGGCCGGAGCCCCGGAGGAAATCCTGGTGGTGAGCAAGCCCCATATCGGCACCTTTCGCCTGACCGGGGTAGTGGCGGCCATGCGTGATGAAATCATTGCCCTGGGGGGTGAGATCCGTTTTGAAAGCCGGGTGACGGAGCTGCTGATTGAGGGTGAGCGGGTCACCGGAGTGGTACTGGCTGACGGTGAGCAGATCGACAGTCGATATGTGGTATTGGGTCTGGGGCACAGCGCCCGGGATACCTTCCGTATGCTGCATCAGAAGGGCGTGTTTATTGAGCCCAAGCCGTTTGCCGTGGGTTTTCGCATTGAGCACCCCCAGTCACTGGTGGACCGGGCCCGGCTGGGCAAGTATGCCGGTCACCCGGAGCTGGGGGCGGCGGATTATAAACTGGTGCACCATGCCCGTAACGGGCGGGCCGTTTACAGTTTCTGTATGTGCCCGGGGGGGATGGTGGTGGCCGCCACCTCGGAAACCGGCCGGGTGGTGACCAATGGCATGAGCCAGTATTCCCGCAATGAGCGCAATGCCAACGCCGGTATTGTGGTGGGTATTACCCCGGAGAAGGATTTTCCCGGTGGTGTGCTGGCGGGGCTGGATCTGCAGGAAGCCCTGGAATCCGCGGCCTACACCCTGGGTGGGAGCGACTATTGCGCCCCCGCCCAGCTGGTGGGGGATTTTATCCGCGGCACCCCGTCCCGGGAGCTGGGGGCTGTGGTGCCCTCCTATCAGCCGGGAGTAAAGCTGGTGGATCTGGCCAGCGCCCTGCCGGAATACGCCATTACTGCCATGCGGGAAGCGCTGCCGGCCTTTGGCCGCAAAATTCGCGGTTTTGACCGGGACGATGCGGTGCTGACTGGTGTGGAGACCCGCACCTCTTCACCCATCCGTATTACCCGGCAGCCGGATACCCTGGAGAGCATGAATATCCGGGGTCTTTATCCTGCCGGGGAAGGGGCGGGCTACGCCGGGGGCATCCTCTCAGCGGGTGTGGATGGCATCAAGGTGGCAGAGGCCCTGGCCAGGGCCATGTTAAGTGACCGGCAGTAAGCGCCGGGCTTAATGCCCGCCAGCGCCGCGCATTTCCCGGTTAATCACATGTTGTAACCGCAGCAGGGCCGGCACATGGGGGCCGAGTATGCCTTTGCCGGTGGTGAGAAGTGCCCCGGAAAGCTGCCGCTGTGGGTCAGCCCAGCAGTAAATACTGATAAACCCCAGATGGCCGAAAGCCTGCTCCGTGGCCAGCCCATACAGGCTCAAGACCCGGGCGCCGAGCATAAAGCCTTTGGAATAGCGCATGGGGATCATCAGGGTTCGGTCCAGCCGGCCAGGACCTGCCGGAGCCACCGCGTTCTTCACCGTGTCCGGGTGAAAAATCTGTTTTCCCTGCCATTCCCCCCCATTCAATAGCATCTGGAAGAAGCGGGTCGCTTCTTCGCCAGTGGCATACATATTTCCCGCAGGAATACTGACCTGGCGGAAGCGGGGGTCGTTAGAGACCCGCACTGCCTCGTCCAGTGGCCCACCCACCGCATAGGTAAGAAAGGCATCCACGGCCCTGTTTTTGATGCCAGTGGCATAATTCAGGGCTGGCTCTGCCCCCTCAATGCCAAAGCGAAAATAGGTCATGCCCATGGGTTTGCGAATAACCCGGTCCAGCACGGCATTGATACTTTCCCCGGTCACCTTCTCAATCAGTGCCCCCAGGATAAATCCTGCCGTCAGGGCATGGTAGGCCTGGCGTCGGCCGGGCTTGTCCGGCTCCGCCCGGGTCAGCAGCTCCGTGAGCTGGTCCGGGTTAAACATGGCCTCGGGGCTGACGGTTTCCCGGATGCGGGGAATGCCGGCACGGTGAGTAAGCAGGTGGTTAATCTTGGTCTGTTCCTTACCGTTGCAGCCATAGGCCGGCAGGTAATGACTGACCCGCTGTTCCAGATCCAGCAGCCCCTGTTCCGCCAGGTGGTGGATCAGCATGGCAGTGACCACTTTGGAGGCAGAAAACAGACAGACAGGGGTATCCACCGCAAGGGGTATGCGGGTCTCCAGATTGGCGTAACCCAGGGTGCGGTCAAACACCAGTTCCCCCTGGCGGCGTAATGTCAGGGCCAGCCCCGGGTTCATGCCGGTGGCATAGAAACCTTTCATGCTGCGCCAGACCCGCTCAATATTGGCCTGTTCCAGCCCGCCCCGGTGAGGCCGAACTTCGGGTCCCCGGTCACTGAGGGTGCTCAGTCGCTTGGGCAGGGTCAGGTCGGTTTCGGTGTGGAAACGGCGATTCAGGCTCAAGAGGGACATAGGGGTCCTTACAACGGAACAGTTTTTTGCGGGTTGGCATAACGCGTTGGTCACAGGTGGCGGGTGGCCGATAGCACCGTGCCCGGGTCTTCTGTCCCCCTGCGTTACGCCCCTTATCACCTGATAATCCAGTCTCTGGTTGTCTGTCACAATGAGATTGCCCATCAACTTCTTTGGCATTTGTTGCCATTCTCCCTGTTGCCGTAACCTTTTCCCCGGACGATTACAGGTAAACTGTTTCTTTTGATGACGACCAGTGAGGGTCTTGTGTCGATGTTCCCGAAAGGACTAGTGATTTGTCTGGCGTTGATGTGGTTGACCGCCTGCGCCCATACCGGTCAGGCGCCAGACAGTGGCGGTGCCGTTCCGGTGGCGGGTCAGGCGGTGGATATGTCGGATCTGGATCAAGTGAAAAAATCCCTGTTAGCGCAGCACGGTGAATGGCAGGGCACCCGTTACCGCCTGGGGGGATTAACCAAGCAGGGGGTGGATTGCTCGGGTTTTGTCTATCAAACGTTCCGCAGCCGCTTGGGCCAGGAATTGCCCAGAACCACCGAACTGCAGTCTCAGCTTGGCCGATCAGTGGCTGAAAGGGAGCGCCAGGTGGGGGATCTGGTGTTCTTCCGTACCGGTCTCAAGAAAAGACATGTGGGTATTTACCTAGGGGGTGACGAGTTTCTCCATGCCTCCACCAGCCAGGGTGTGACCATTTCCAGTATGAATAACCCTTACTGGCAATCCAGTTATTGGCATTCCCGGCGGGTTGCCGGGCTCTAAGGGCCCTGGCCGTCGCCATCTTCGCTAATGGATGTTCCCACCCCAGGTGCCAGATAGGGCACATCCACCAGATACCCTCCCGCCTCAAAAGCCGGTGCCTGAAACAGAATGCGCCCATTAGGCAGCACCACCAGGGAGGGCCCGTTGTTCACCACGTGCACAAAGGGTACCCGGTTCTCCACGGCCCGCAGCAGGCTGGCATTCACATGCTGGAAGGGCTGGGCCGTCTGGCCAAACCAGCCATCGTTTGATATCGCCACCAGCACAGTGCCGTTGCCACTGCTGTTGGAGGGCAGGGCGTTGGCCACAAAGCGGGGGAAACCGGTTTCATAGCAGATCAGGGGGACCACCTTGAGGTGGTTGTTGAGGGAGAAGAGCGCCGGTTCAGTGCCGCTGCTGACCGGGGTGACAAAGTCCCCCAGCAGGGCCTGGCTGATGCGGTTTAGCCAGGAAACAGCGCCGTTAAAGGGCAATGACTCTCCGAACAGCATGGTTTTTATTTTACGGTAAGGGGGTTGAGCCACGCCCTTGGCATCAATCATCTTGGCTGTGTTGAACTGGCGTGGCCCAGCATGGCGGTCATTCACTTTCTCCGTATCCTGAAACAGCAGATGGGTGCCTGCCTCCGCCAGCTGTTGAGCATAGGCGTACTGAACATGGGGGTTGTCAAAGTAACCTTTGTAGCGGGCTTCCGGCCACACCACCAGTACTGCGCCAGCCTTTGCCAGCTGTTGCGTCAGGGCCATTTCTGGCGGATGTGCCAGGCTGTAACCTGGCGGCACCCGTGGTCTGGCCAGTGTTGGCACATCGTTGGGCTGAACCAGCCCCACGGGCACTGTTTGCCATTGGGCCAGATAGTTATCCCATAGTCGGTAGCTGATTGCCCCGTAGCCAAACCACATCACAATCAATACTGAGGCAGTGATCCATGGAATCAGCGCTGCCATGAGGTGGGGCGGGGGTCCCAGGCCCTGGCCTGGTGGAGAAAGTGCCCGGCGAAGTAACAAAAAGCCCTTATATAACATAATGTTAGAAAGTCCGATCAATGCATCCAGACCGGCTATCCCGGTCCATTCAATGGCCTGAATGGCGCTTAGGAAACGGCTTTGGGTATCGGCAGGGTGGAACGGAAACAATTGGGGAGTCAGGGCAAAAGCTGCAGCGAATACCACAGGAAACAGGATGAAATCATGGAGAAAGTGCTGCCGCCAGTGCAGCCGCCTCAGCCCGGTTAATACTGCCGCCAGCAGCGCCAGTGCCTGGGCACTGGCCAGCCACAGGATACTGCCTTTGAACAGGCTTCTGGCAGGGGAGGCTCCACCGGTAATGACCCCGAAATCAGTGATCCAGTACATGGCAAGCATGCATGACACCAGCCCGGTTACCAATCCCAGTGCATAACTGTTGGTCAAGCTGACGCCCTGCAGGGCGAAGAGCAGGGGCACGAAAGCGACCCACATAAGCAGGTAATAGGGGGCATACAGAAAAGGAACCGCCATGAGCACACCGGAAACCACGGCCAGTGCCAGGCGTTGCCATGGCTGAAGCCTGGTATTCAGGGGCGTCACGGTGTTGCTTCCGCGTCTCTGGTCGCCTTAAAGCGCTGGCTGGCGTCAGCCAGAGCCTGTTGACGCTGCTGCTCGCTGAGTTCCGGGTTGGTTTGTATCTGGCGGCGCTCCAGCAGGTAACCTTCTAGTTGTCGCCGGTGTGAAAACAGCTTGTGGGCCTGGTTTTTCCCGAAAAACTGATCCTGCAGTGCCACGGCGGTAGCAAAGCGTGATTCAGCAGAAGCCAGGGAAGCGTCCCCGGAGGTTTCTGTTTCAGCAGCCCGTTTTGCCTGCAGGTAGAGAAGGGTCCCGGTCAGGGTTTCCGCCACCTGCTCCCCCTCCTGGGGGGGGAAGCCCAGCCGGCTTAGCAGGACCACCCGCTTAAGGTCGTGGGTTGCCAAAGGCTGGGGCAGGGTATTGGCAGCCCGCT
>REBR01000234.1 GCA_007692645.1 Halomonadaceae bacterium
GATTATGTGGAAAACCGTCATGGCGACTCCGGGCGCATTGCACAGATGGGCGAGCCCTTAACCGCCCTGAATTTTCGTGGTGAGCCGGTGGAGGATCAGGCGCGCTTTCTGAATCTGGGGGTTTTCATGGAGTGGGAACAGACCCTGGCCCGGGGGCGGTGGCTGAGTGCCGGAGTGCGTGGTGATTATCACGAACTCCGTGTCCAGTCAGATGACTTCAGCAACGTCAGTGCCGGAGCGACGGACCACTCTGCTCAATGGAGTGGTTTTGCCCGGTATGAGCAGGCTTTAATGTCTTTGCCCATGACGCTTTATACCGGCTTTGGGCGCTCGGAAAGGGCGCCGGACTTCTGGGAGCGTGGGCGAGAATTTTTTCTGTCCAATGAAGTGCTTAACCAGGCGGATCTGGGCATAACGCTCAGTACAGAGCGTGTTAACGGCACATTGTCGCTCTTTTACGGCATCTATGATGATTTTATTCTGGTGACCGATAACGGTGACAGTGCAGAGAACATTAATGCAGAGCTACTGGGCGGCGAAGCGGATATCACCATTGCCTTAAACGCCGCCTGGCAGGCACAAGCCTCTATCGCCTACACCCGGGCCCGCAACAAAACCGACAGCGTTGCCCTTGCGCAAACGCCACCACTGGAGGCAACGCTTGGGGTTGAATTCAGTCAGCATGGCTGGCTGGCCGGCGCCTTGTGGCGAGGGGTTGCCCGCCAGCACAGAACCGATGAAGGACGGGGGACCATCTACAGTCTTGATACCAGCGAAACCCCCGGATTTGCGACGGCATCGCTCTACGGTGGTTATCAGTTTACTCCCATGACACGAGTAACGGTGGGTGCGGATAATCTGTTTGATCGTCGCTACGTGGAACACATTCAGCGTGGTTCCGCGGATTTCGGCGTGAGTGATAAGCGAATACCCGAGCCTGGTCGCTATCTGTGGGCCAACGTCTCGCTGGAATTTTAGCGATCCTCGCTTTTGCGGCAGGACCATCAACACACATAAAAGGGTGAAAGTGAATGAGTTCCAATTGGGTTAAAACAGTTGCCTGGCTCTCTTGCATGGCTGCAGCAGCGCCCGGGTTTGCCCACGCAGCGGAAGTGAAATGGCAGGGCAGCCTGAGAGCGGTTCACCATGGTGACTATTCCGGTGTCGTGGCATTGTCTGATCTGAAAGAGACACCGCATCTTTATGGGGTGGGACCAAAAGCTGGTCTGGATGGCGAAGTCACTGTGATCAACGGAGAGTTTCATATCGCCAGGGTGCTCGATGGCGCTATACGGGTGGATAACGAGCCTTCCGGCAAAGCCAGCTTTTTAGTCTGGGCACAGGTGTCTGAGTGGCAGTCAGGAGTGGTGTTAGGGGAGTCGATAAAGGGGGAGCGTGAACTGCAGCGGCGTATCCGCGAGTTGGCGGAACAGGCCGGCGTGAACACCCAGGAGCCCTTTCCGTTTTTGATTGACGCTGAGGTTGATTCGCTGCGATATCATGTGCTGGCACCGCCAGACAGTGAGAATCCAGATGCAGGGCATAAACAGGCCGCATTGTATGGAACGCTGGACGGTACGCAGGTGCAGATTATCGGGTTTTACTCTACTGAACATGAGGGCGTGTTCACCCACAGAAACAGCGCCATTCACTTACATGTGGTCGGGCCCGATGATCACTCAGGGCATGTGGATGCAGTGACCCTGCCGGAATCGGCAAAGGTGAAATTCCCCGGCGCCTCACAGAGGCACTCTGATGCTGGCAGTACCAGAGGATCAGCCTCAGGCCTTAAGCATCATTAGGCATACCGCGATAACGGTATAATGTGAGGCCTTATTGCAGGCGATTCAGGCTTCTTTGCAGAGTCGCCCTGGACACCTCCCCCATATGGCTGTCTACCAGCTGACCTTGGGCGTCGTAATAAAGGGTGGTGGGCAGCCCCATCACCCCAATCACCGGGCCCAGGGCATTGGGTACATCCAGCAGGATGTTATCCAGGGTCAGATCGGTATCGTCCATAAATCGGTGTATCTGACTGGCCTGCTCTCCCTGGTTCACGAATACAAAGGTAAATTCATCATGCTCCTGCTGGGCCGCCTGAAACACCGGCATTTCCCGGCGGCAGGGGGGGCACCAGGTGGCCCAGACGTTCACCACCATGGGCTTGCCGTTTTCCTCCGCCAGGGCCTGCAGATTGGTGTAGTCCCCCTCCAGGGTGACCATGGGGGTGCTGGGTAGTGGCCGGGCCTGCTGCTCTATCAGCAGCACACCACCGGCAATCAGACCCCAGCTGAGTAACCCCGCTGTATAGGCACCCCCAAGGGCGTGGCGTTTTTCACTGTGGTGCCATAATGCCCAGGCACCGTAGCCAAGCCCTGCCACCAGGCCACCGGCCAGGTGGAAGCCGCCATCACGGATATCCAGCATGCCCAGCAGGCTGTCGTAACTGTCGAGATAGACCAGCACAAACACCAGGCGGGCACCCACCATGCTAATCAGCAGTGTGTTGATCAGCGTGTCGCTGATGACTACGCTGCGGCGGCGCCCCAGCAGCCAGCCGGTTAACAGAGCCATTGCCATGGCAAAGGCCAATAGCAACTGACCAAGACTGAAGGCAAGGGGCCCCAGGGCCAGGCTTTGATTGAGGGCATTCATAATCAGTTCCTACAGAAAAAGCAGTCGTTGGACTGCAGCAGGGTGCTGCTGCCTTCCTGGTAGCGCAGCCGATGACGGGCCTGACCGCGATTGGCAGAGAATCTGAAGCGCTGTTGGTCGCTGGCAGGTTTTTCCTGCGGCGGTTGCTTAATCGGCTGCTGTGTCATGGGATCCCCTTAAGGTGCTACAAAGAACGTGTCCCCGGCTCTGGCAAGGGCCGCCTGCGGATGCGTAGTATCAGGCAATGGTATCAAGCGATAATGCCATTATAAGGCGGCGACATTAACTGCTCATTAAGACGTAGCGGCCAATGCGCTGCAGAGGGTGCTTTAATGCAGGCCTAATGGTCTTGCTGTCTAATGGCCACTCACCGTGGACTGTTTTGCGAATAGGCGATAATAATGTATGTGCTGCTGGTAGAAGATGACCCACTACTGGCCTCCGGTATAGAGACGGCCCTGGGCATGGAAGGGTGGATTGTCAGTTGTGTCAGCGAGGGTCACCAGGCGGACGCCATCGTACAACGACAGGCGCCGGACATTGTCATTATGGACCGGGGCCTGCCCGATGGTGACGGCCTGGACTGGGTCCGCCTGTGGCGCAACAAGCACATCACCACGCCGGTTCTGGTGCTGACGGCCAGAGACGCCGTTAAAGACCGCATAGAAGGGCTCGATACCGGCGCTGACGATTACCTGATCAAGCCTTTCGACCTGGATGAACTGACGTCCCGGTTGCGGGCCCTGTACCGCCGCTCATCCGGGCGGGCGGCCCCGCACCAGACACTGGGTAGGCTGGCCATCAACTTCAAGGATAAGCAGCTGCTCCATGAGGGCAACGAGGTGAATATTTCACGGCTGGAATGGCGCCTGCTGGAAGCCCTCGTTAATGCCCCGGGAAAGACCTTTACCCCCGATCAGTTACAGGACCGGCTGTACGGTTACAGCGAAGGTGTGGAGAGCAACGCCCTCAATGTTCATGTACATAATTTGCGCCGCAAGCTGGGTAATGATGTGATCGAAACCGTCAGAGGCCTGGGCTTTCGCCTTGGCCCCTGCCAGGCCCCCCGGGGAGAAGACCTCCGATGACCTTGCGTTCCCGTTTGATTCTGACCCTGGGGCTGGCTCTGATTCTGTTATGGGCCGTGGCCGCGGTATGGATGCAGCAAAACCTGCATCGGCAGATGGAAGCCACCCTGGATGACCGTTTGGCACAGTCTGCCCGTATGGTGGCGGGCCTGGTGTCTCAGTTACCGCAGGGGGCCCTGGACCGTGGGGGCACTGGGGAACTGTTTATTCCCGCCATCGATGGGCTGGCCTGCCAGGTAAAGTCAGCCAGAGGGGAGGTGGTCGCTCGCACCCATGGGGACCTCAGTGGTGTGCTGGAGCCAGACGGGGCGGGGTATCACTATCGTGAGCAGGAGGGCATTACCTGGCGGGTGTTTGCCTATGAAACACAGAATATGACGATTGTGACGGCTGACCGGGCGGCTGACCGCAATGACTTGGTGGCGGGGGTGATACGGGTAGCGGCAGTGCCCATGATGGCTGCCATTGTCGGCAGCCTGCTGTTTCTCTGGCTGGCTGCCACCAGTGTCCTGCACCCTCTCAATCGCCTGCGGGATATGCTTGCGGCCCGGGATCCGGACGCCTTGGCGCCAGTACCTGAGAGCGGCATGCCACCGGAGCTGCTGCCAATGGTGCAGACACTGAACCGGCTGCTGGAGCGTGTTAACGACGCTTTCACCCGGGAAAAACAGCTCACAGACGACGCGGCACATGAGCTGAGAACTCCCCTGACAGTGATTAAAACCCACCTGCAGCTGGCCGCAAAACTGGATGACCCGCACAGCAAGCAGCAGTCTATCGCCAAGGCGCAACTGGGGGTTGACCGGCTGCACCGGACCCTGGAGCAGATCCTGACACTGGCCAGAGTAGAGGGGGGTGCCCACTTCACCCAAGGCAACCAGGAACCGGTTGCGGCTATCCTCCAGCGCGCCTGTGAGGCAGCAGGGGTGAGCGAAGGACAAGTCAGTCTGTCCGTGGCGGATGCGTTGGGCCGGCGCCGGGTAGCCATGCCAGCAGAACTGGCGGTGACAGTGGTACGCAATCTGGTGGCGAATGCCCTGACCCACGGGGAATCACTGCAGCCGATCCGGCTTGAGGTTCACCCCCAGGGGGATGCTATCGCTATTACCGTCACGGATCAGGGTCCGGGGATGGCCCCGGACAAGCTGTTGAGCCTGACCGACCGTTTCTGGCGCAAAGGCCAGCAGGAGGGTAGTGGGCTGGGACTGGCGATTGTTTCCGCAATACTGGCGCGGTTTAATGGCCGATTAACCTTTTCATTGCCTGAACAAGGTGGCCTGGCGGCCACCGTGGTCTTGCCTGTTACGGCTCCGGGGATCCCATAACGGCTTCCAGCCGTGCCCCGAAGGGTGCCCCCGGAACGGTCACCAGCTGCTTACCATGACGGTAATAGGTGGTAGGGGTGGCTGCCAGGCCAAGATCCCTGAACAGGCTGTTATTCTCGTGGACCATTTTCCGTGCCTCACCGGTTTCACTGCGGGCCTGGGCGGTACTGTGGTCGCTGCTGTGGGCATGCAGAGCCTGTTGTGGGTCATCGGCTTCCAATAGAAACGCCGCTTTCGCGCCGCTGTCATCACGGATTATACCCACCACAATATGGCGAATCTGCACCTTTCCCGCTTCAACCCAGGGGCGGGCAGAGCGCCAGAAACGGTTGCAGAAAGGGCAGTTCGGGTCGGTAAAGGTATAGATCACACGCTCCGCATCACTATCGCCATCCTGAATCCAGTGGGCCTCCTCCATGGCCTGCCACATGGCGTCAAAGGTCTCCTGGTTGGGTTCAAACCCGGTGGGCTGGGCGCTTTGCTCCTGGCTCATGCCGGCGGCAGTGACTTCCTGGCTGTGGTTAAGAATCAAAAAACCCCCGGCCACAACAGACAGTGACAGGGTGATAGCGGCGGTATAACGGGTACGGTTTTTCATTGAGCGTCTCCTTGGGGGTTATTGGGGCAGTGCCGATAAATGGGCAAGAAAATCAGCATGGGTGATTTCTCCGGTAATGCGGGCAGAGCGGTACTCGTTGCCCGCCGGGTCGATAAACAGCAGGGTAGGTGGGCCAATAACCTGTAAGTGCTGCATCAGGGCCTGGTCCGCCGCCGTATTGGCGGTCACGTCCGGCTGCAGCCGCTGAAAGCCGGACAGGGCCTCGCGCACGTCGGCACGGGCAAACACATCACGCTCCATGACTTTGCAGGACACACACCAGTCAGCGGTGAAATCCACAAAGGTCCATTGGTTGTTTGCAGCGGCGTCATTCAGAGCACGGTTAAAGTCATCCAGATCGGTCACTGGCTGAAACAGTGGCTCCTGTTGTTGCTGCGGGGAACCGGCAGGAGACTGCAAAAAGCCCAGGGGCTGCAGTGGCCGGTCGTAACCTGCGGCAGCACCGGCCAGCATGAACCCGCCCCAGATGAACGCCAGCACCGCCACCGCCCCGGTGAACGGTTGCCACAGGCTGGCTGGGGCATCCGCTGCATTCAGGGAAGCTGTGCGATAAAGCGTGGTGGCCAGCAGTACCAGCAGGGCGCCCCACAGCCATAACACCACTGTCCCGGGCAGTGCCCTTTCGGCAAACCACAGTGCCAGGCCCAGCAACACAAAGCCGAACAGCCCCCGGACACGGACCATCCAGGCCCCCGGCTTGGGCAGCAGTTGCGGCCCCAGGGCACCCACTAACAACAGGGGGGCACCCATGCCAAGACCCAGTGCCAGCAGGGAGGTGCCGCCAACCCAGGCATTGCCGGTGTCGGCAATGTACAACAGGGCGCCTGCCAGGGGGGCGGTCATGCAGGGGCCGACCAGCAGTGCAGAGAGAATGCCCATCACCATGGCACCACTGAAGCGCCCGCCAGGGGTGCGGCGCATCAGGCTATCCAGGCGATCCCGCAGCGGGGTGGGCAGCTCCAGGTTGAAGGCCCCGAACATGGCCAGTGCCAGCAGCACAAAGACGATGCTGACCGAATAAATGACCGCCGGTTGCTGCAGTGCCATTTGCAGATTGGTGCCGGCCATGGCCGCCAATACCCCCAGCAGGGCATAGGTCAGGGCCATGGGAATCACAAAGGCGACGGACAGAGCCAGGCCACGGGCAGTGGAGGTTTTCCCCTGCCCGCCGTCATTAACGATCAGCGTCGAGAGAATCGGCACCATGGGGAGTACACAGGGGGTAAAGGTGAGCAGCAGACCCATACCGAAAAAGGCACTGATCACCCAGAATAGCCCGGCATTACTGAGCCGCTCCGAGAGCTGCTGGTCTGCTGAGCCCGGTAAGGCCTGGTCAGACGCCGGGGCGTCAGCCAATGCAATGGTTTGTGGCGGGTAACAGAGGCCCTGTTCGGCACAGCCCTGCCAGGACAGTGTCAGGGGCGGGTCCCCTTGGGTCGGTATGGTGATGGACACCTGGTCGTAATAGGCCACAGACTCGCCAAAAAACTCATCCTCTATGGGGACGCCTTCGGGCAGGTCAGTGAGTTCCAGACTGCCCCCGGCAGTGTCTACGACAAACTGATGCTGGTACAGGTAATAGCCAGGTGCAATCTCCCAACTGGCCTCCAGCCCCTGATCCGTCTCTGACAGTGAGAGCTTAAACGCTTCATCCGCCGGCAGAAAGTCTGCCCAGGCGGAGCTGAAGGCCAGCCCGCTGAGCAGAAGGGCCATGAATAATCTGGCGGTCATTCTCATTACTACCTCCCATTGAAAGGAGGCATTGTGACGCCGGGGGATTAGTCCATTATTAGGTTCAGTTGGCTGGCCTGACCGGTCGCCCCCAGTCAGGGCCTGTTTTAGGCGGTACGGGGCTTTTCCAGTAACTCGAACAGGCCCATGCCCGCCAGCATTGCTATGGTGAATACCAGGGCTTTGATCTCACCGGCACCCATAGCTACCAGCGCTGGGCCCGGGCAGATGCCCGCCAGACCCCAGCCCACACCAAAGGCCAGTGAGCCCAGCACCAGGCGCTTGTCCAGGTTTCGGGCCGAGGGCAGGCGCAGGGGACCGCCCAGCAGAGTGGTACCGCGGCGTTTTACCAGGGTAAAGGTTACCAACCCCACGGCGATTGCGGCGCCCATGACCAGTGCCAGGGAAGGATCCCAGTTGCCAGCCAGATCCAGGAAGGCCAGTACCTTGGCGGGGTTGGCCAGACCGGAGACCAGTAAACCGAGGCCGAAGACTAACCCGACGACGAATGCAGACAGATTATGACGGTTCATAGTCAAAAGCCTCCCAGGTGTCGGATGACATAGACCGTGGCGAAGCCTGTAGCCATAAAGCACAGGGTGGCCACGATGGAGCGGGGTGAGAGCCGGGAGATGCCACAGACACCGTGGCCACTGGTGCAACCGCTGCCATAACGGGTACTCAGACCAACAATCAACCCGGCAATGATCAACACCGGGTAGCTGGCGGCGATGGTCAGATCCGGAGCCGCCACTGCTACCGTCCAGGCAAGAGGCGCCAGCACCAGACCGGCCAGGAAAGCGATTCGCCAGATATTATCCCCCGCTTGCGGGCGCAGCAGCCCACCGATGATCCCGGAAATGCCGGCAATGCGGCCATTGATCAGCAAAAAAGCGGCTGCTGCAAGACCGATCATTGCCCCGCCTGCCAGGGCCGAAACCGGGGTAAAGGCATTCCAGTCGATAGTCATGATGTACCCTCATGTGGTTGGCAATAGAGTTCGTAAAGGGTCTGCAGCAGGGCCAGCACCCGGTCGTCGCCGACGCGGTAGTAGATGTGTTTGCCCTCCCTGCGCGTGGCCACTAACCCCTCCCGGCGCAATACACCCAGTTGTTGCGACAAGCTGGGTTGGCGAATGTCCAACTGCTGCTCCAGGTCGCTGACGCACAGTTCCGCCTGGCTTAATTGGCAGAGCAACAGCAGCCGGTCTTCGTGGGCCAGCACCCGTAGTACGCCGGTGGCTTCACCGGCACGTTCACGCATCTGGTTGATGTCCAGGTGAGCGGTATCAGGCATAAGCGGTCCTTGGGGTAATTTCGCTAACATTATATTGTAAGATAATATGTCTGCAAGTATATTATGTTCATCGACCATGAGAAGCGGGAGAATTCCTATGCGTCCTGAAGTGCAAGCCTTCCTTGATCCGGACACTGAAACCTACAGCTATGTGGTTTATGACCGCCCCGGTGGTCATGCCGCTGTGATTGACGCGGTTCTGGATTACGACCCCAAATCTGGCCGCACCAGCACTGACGGTGCCCAGCGGCTGGTGGATTTCGTCCATGAGCATAATCTCACCGTGGACTGGGTGCTGGAGACCCATGCTCACGCAGACCATATTTCTGCCGCGCCTTTTGTTCGGGATCAGATAGGTGGGCGGCTGGGTATCGGTGAGCATATCCGCGAGGTACAGAAGATTTTCCGGGACGTGTTCAACCTGGAGAAGGACTTTCTCTGTGATGGCAGCCAGTTTGACCACCTGTTTGCCGACGGCGAGAGTTTTCGCATCGGTGAGCTGGAGGGCCGGGTGATCCATGCTCCCGGCCACACCCCGGCGGACATGGCCTGGCTGATCGGTGATGCGCTTTTTGTGGGGGACACTTTATTCCTGCCAGAAGCCGGCACCGCCCGGTGCGATTTCCCCGGCGGCGACGCAGCCACCCTCTATCGCTCGATCCAGAAACTGTTGGCCCTGCCCGATGACACCCGGGTGTTCGTCTGCCACGACTATCCTGGGGACAGCCGGCCTTACCGCTGCGAAACCACAGTAGCTGAGCAGAAGCGCAGCAATATTCACGTGCGTGAAGGTGTCAGTGAAGCGGAATTCGTCAAAATGCGTGAAGAGCGTGACGCCACCCTGGAAATGCCCCGTCTGATTCTGCCCTCGGTGCAGGTGAACGTGCGGGCCGGGGAGATGCCGCCGGCGGAAGATAACGGAGTGCGTTACCTCAAGATCCCCATCAACCATCTGTAAGAGCGTTAAATGGGGACAGACCACGTTTTTTGAAGTGCCAAAAACGTGGTCTGTCCCCATGTTAAGCTCCCATTTAAAGCCACATGAGATATGGCTGATGAAAAATACATTGGAAAAAGTCCTGCAGCGCACGCTGCTAAGCACAGCACTGACGCTAACCCCACTGTGGGCCCAGGCGCAGACCGCTGAGCAGGAAAACCAGCAGATTCAGACGCTGTCCGCCACTGCGGCCTATGAGCTACTGCAGACAAACCCGCGGGCTGTACTGGTTGATGTGCGTGATCCCATTGAGATCAAATTCACCGGCTTTGCTACCCCAACGGCTATTCATGTGCCCTGGGCACTGGCGGACCGGGACAACTTTGATGAAGCCGTGAAAACCTGGCCGATGGTGTCCAATTCAGATTTCAAGTCACAGATTAAGCAACGGCTTGACGCTTTAGGGGTGGCTCAGGACGACCCGGTTATTGTGATGTGCCGTTCCGGCGCACGCAGTGAACCGGGTGCACGGGTGATTGCCAGTCTTGGCTTCAGTGAAAGTTACTCCATAAATAATGGTTTTGAAGGTGAAGCAGTGGAACAGGGTGACCATAAGGGGATGCGAATCACAGAGGGTTGGCGTAATTCGGGGCTGCCCTGGAGTTACCAGATAAATCCGGATGCGGTTATGCATCCGGAAGATTGAAGCCCGGGGTCTGACCCCAGGCCCTGAATTGATATGACGATAAACGTTTTAAGCTGACCCCCAGTGGTTAGCTATCCAGTCTTATAAGGAGACACCCATGGAGTTGGATCCCGTTCTGCTGTCGCGAATTCAATTCGCTTTTGTGGTGTCTTTTCACGCCATATTTCCGGTTTTCACCATTGGACTGGCTTCTTTTATTGCCTTTCTTGAAGGTATGGCACTGAAAACAGATAACCCCATTTATGAGCGCCTATCCAAATTCTGGATCCAGGTGTTTGCCGTGGTTTTCGGCATGGGGGTGGTCTCCGGCATTGTGATGTCCTTCCAGTTCGGCACCAACTGGAGCAACTTCGCCCAGGCAACGGCCAACTTCATGGGGCCGATGCTCAGTTATGAAGTGCTCACCGCCTTTTTCCTTGAAGCCGCTTTTCTCGGTGTGCTGCTATTCGGCCGCGGCAAAGTGCCTCGTGGAATCTTCTTTTTCGCCGCCTGCATGGTGGCTTTCGGCACCTTTATTTCCTCTTTCTGGATATTGTCCGCCAACAGCTGGATGCATACCCCCGCCGGGGTGGAAATGCGCGATGGCATGTTCCATGTTGTGGCCTGGTCTGAGGCCATCTTCAACGCCTCCTTCCCGTGGCGGTTCCTGCATATGGTAGTGGCATCCTTTCTCACCGGCGCTTTAGTGGTGGCGGCAGTGAGTGCCTGGTTCCTGCTGAAGGGGCGGGAGCTGGAAGCCAATCGCAAGGCCCTCTCACTCTGTTTGTGGATGTTGTTGGTGCTGGCACCTGCCCAGGCGGTGATCGGGGATTTCCACGGTCTCAATACCCTGGAGCATCAACCGGTGAAAGTGGCGGCCATGGAGGGCAACTGGGAGCGATCTGAAGGGGTGCCGTTGCTGCTGTTTGCCTGGCCGGATCAGGCAAACCAGACTAATCACTTCGAGCTGGGCATCCCCAAGCTGGCCAGCTTCATCCTGACCCACGACTGGAACGGTGAGGTGCCGGGTATCAATGAAACCGCAGTAGAAGAGCAACCCCCGGTGGCAATCATATTCTGGGCTTTTCGCATCATGGTGGCTCTGGGGCTACTGATGATTGCCGTTGCTATTGTGGGTCTGGTGTTGCGAAAGGGCGGCCGTTACTGGCAGGCACCCTGGTTTTTGCGCAGCCTGACGGTGATGGGTATATCCCCGTTTATTGCGGTATTGGCGGGGTGGTTTGTGACGGAAGTGGGACGTTCACCCTGGCTGGTATTCGGTGAGATGACCTATGCCCAGGGCATTACCCCCTCATTGACCGGGGGCATGGCCCTGTTCACTCTGATCGGTTATGTGGTGGTCTATGCCCTGGTGTTCTCAGCGGGTATCTATTACCTCACCCGGGTTTTTAATGGGGGTCTGGAAGCAGAAGCGGCACCCCACGATCTTGAGACCGGCGAGCGCCCGAAGCGACCGTTGTCCGCCAGTCACGCCCGACTGGAAGATGATGATCAACCACACCCTGCAGGAGAAGTCCCCCATGGAACCCTTTGATCTGATTCTTATCTGGGCCGGCATTATTGCCTTTGGTGTCATCATGTATGTGCTGATGGACGGCTTTGATCTCGGGGTGGGCATTCTGTTCCCCTTTGCCCCGACGGAGGAGGCCAGGGATGTCATGATGAACTCTGTGGCGCCAGTCTGGGACGGCAACGAGACCTGGCTGATCCTTGGCGGAGCGGGTCTGCTGGCCGCATTCCCTCTGGTTTACAGCATCATACTGCCAGCGCTGTATATCGGGGTTTTTCTGATGTTGGCGGGTCTGATTTTCAGGGGGGTCGCTTTTGAGTTTCGTTTTAAAGCCAATCGTTCCCGCTATCTGTGGAACTGGGCCTTCGCCGGGGGTTCCAGCCTTGCGGCTTTTGCCCAGGGAGTTGTTGTGGGTTCCTATATTCAAGGTTATGAAACCGCTGGCAGGGTGTTCACCGGTGGCCCCTTTGACTGGCTGACACCCTTTACCGTGCTTACCGGGGTAGGGCTGATGATCGGCTACGCCTTATTGGGCAGTACCTGGCTGATCATGAAGTCAGAGGGTTATATTCAGCAGTGGGCTTACCGCATCACCCCTTTTCTGCTGATGGCGGTGTTGGTTATTTTCGGCATTATCAGTATCTGGACGCCCTTCGTTGACGAGTTTGTCCGTGAACGCTGGCTTTCCCACTTTCATATCATCGGGCTGCTGCCAACGCTGGCGGTTTTCTGTGCCTGGAAGCTGATGAGTTCGGTGCGAAAGCGCCAGGAAGGCGTGCCTTTTGTGGCCACCATGGGGCTGTTTATCTTTACCTATCTGGGGCTGTTGGTGAGTAAATGGCCCTATGTGGTGCCCCCTAACTACACCCTGTACGATGCCGCCTCAGCTTATGAGTCTCAGTTGTTTTTGTTAGTGGGGCTGATATTTGTGATCCCCATCGTGCTGACCTACACCGCCTGGAGCTACTGGATTTTCCGCGGCAAAGTGCGCGCTGGTGAAGGCTACCATTAAGGCGGGTATGCCCAGCTAGTCGGGCTGGGCGTCATACGACACGGTTGCGGCCAGTCTTTTTGGCCCTATAAAGAGCTGTGTCGGCTCGTTGGAGTAGGGACTCTCCGTCCATTTTCTGCTGCTGGCCTGGTCCAACCGCAGCTGCACCCAGGCTCAGGGTGACCACCGGGGCGGTTTTGCAATAGTCATGAGTGATGGACAGTGCTTCCAGTGTTTCCCGTAAACGCTCAGCGACTACCCTTGCACCCTTGATATCATTGCCAGGCAGCAAAGCGATGAATTCTTCGCCACCGTAGCGGCATAGGGAGTCGCCGGGGCGTGACAGCGTATCGGTCAGTGCCTGAGCGACTTTTTGTAAACAGCTGTCTCCGGCGCCGTGTCCGTAGTTGTCGTTGAAACTCTTGAAATGGTCGATATCCATCATGACTACAGCGAGAGGACTGCCTTCCCGCCGACTTCTGCCGAGCTCTTTCTCGAACTGCTCATCGAAGTAGCGGCGGTTGTGGATGCCGGTCAGACCATCAATCAATGCCAGCCGTTCCAGCATATCGGTCTTGCGTTTGAGGTTCATGTGAGTATCCACACGAGCCCGCACAATGGCTGGACTAACGGGTTTTGAGATGTAATCAACGGCTCCCAGTTTCAGGCCTTTTTCTTCATCACTTAAAGCGCTGCGGGCGGTAACAAAGATAATGACAATCCCCCCCGTATACGGGTCTTCCTTGATGCGCCGGCACACCTCATAGCCATCGATACCGGGCATCTGAATATCGAGGAGGACCAGGTCCGGGGGCGTTTGTGTTTGATCCTGCACAATAGTCAGGGCTTTCTCACCGCTGCTGGCCACTTTGATGTGGTATTCGTCTTTGAGCAGATTACCGAGAACCTGAATGTTCGCAGGCTCGTCATCGACAATAAGGATGGTCTGTTTTTGCACTTCATGGCTCATGATGTTGTACCACCATCGGCGTTGACTATTGTGTTGAGGATTTCGAGAGCAGCGTCGAATTCCATGTTTTCCACATGTTGCCTGAGTGCGCCACCGTCCAGTCCAAGGCCATGCACGTAGGCAACGGCCTTCTGCAGAATGGTTTCATCGACCAGCTCGTTATTGTTTAACTGATTCCGCAGTGTCCCTGCTGCCTCTGCTGTGCCGGTGATAGGTGGCGAGGCCGGCTGTTTCAGGGTGGCAAGCACCGCCTCCCCGGCGCTCAGCGCCTGTTCCATGTCGTTGATCAGGTCACTGGCAATCATCTGGTTACTGGCAAGGCCATGATCAATCTGCTCGGCCAGTTGCTGCAGATCTGCAGCCGCCAATGTTCCTGCAGCGCCTTTCAGGGCATGTGCAATGGAGCGGGCTTCCTGGTTGCGCCCGGCTCTCAGGTGGTCAATAAGCGGCCAGTAGTCCCGGCGTAGCTTGCTACCAAACTGTTTGAGCTGGCGGGCATAAAGGGCGTCATCGCCATTGAGTTGCCAGCGACCGCGGGTCAGATCAAAGCCGGGCAGGGTTTTGGGCAGCACCGGGGTGTCAGCCAGGGTCTTTTCCGTTCTTCCCGCCTCTTCAGGCGCTGAGGTCATGGCAGCCGTCGCACCCAGATGTGCTGACATCATGGCGTAGAGGCGCTCGGTTTCAATAGGTTTGCTGAGGTGGTCGTCCATCCCCGCTGCTTTGGCATTTTGCCGGTCAGCTTCCATTACTGCTGCTGAAAGCGCGATAATCGGGCCAGTGTAGCCTTCACTGCGCAGTGTTCTCGTCGCCATAAAGCCGTCTAATACAGGCATTTGCAAGTCCATCAAAATCAGGTCCGGGCGTTCCGAGCGAACTTTCTCCAAAGCCTCTGCACCATTGAGTGCCGTTCGGATGCGTGCCCCGGTGCTTTCCAGGATCAAACTGGCCACTGCCCGATTGGTGTCATTGTCTTCTACCAGTAGGATGTTTCGGCCCTTAAGTACCGGAACAGCTATGTGGGTTGATAATCGCCTTTGGGGCGCCTTTTTGCCGGAGTCACCAGATGTCAGGGCGTTATAGAGGGTTGAGGCGATGACCGGCTTGGAGAGAAAATCCGTGACCAACCCTTCAGGCAATGAAATGTCGTTTTTTTGATAGGCGCTCACCATGAGTATGGGCGGCCGGGTGTGTCTGAGCTCGCCGCCCCGCCGTAACTTTTCCAGTGCCTCACAGGTCTCGGTGCCATTCATGCCATGTGGCATCATCCAGTCCATGAGGATGAAGCTGAAAGGTTCGCCCCGCCGCTCTGCGGCTACCACCTTTTCAATAGCGGCTTCACCGGTATCCGCTTCTTCGGTAATAAACCCGTAATGCTGGACCAGCTTGCGGATCACCGCGCGAGCGGCACTATTGTGATCTACGATCAGCACCTGCTCTGCGTCCCGTGTCATGGGACAATCGAAGGGGCTTTTGTTCTCGTCGGCAACCTGCAACGATAGGGTGAAACTGAAAGTGCTGCCTTCTCCGGCCTCGGAGTTCACGGTTAGTTCACCCCCCATCTTCCTCACCAGTCGCCGGCTTATGACCAGGCCTAGTCCGCTACCGCCATAACGTCGCGTTGTGGAGCTGTCGATTTGGGTAAATGGGCTGAACAGGCGCCCGACCTCCGCCTCAGTCATGCCAATACCCGTGTCGCTGACACTGAAATTCAGGCTGATGTGATCAGCCCCTGTGTCCCCGGCCGCCTGAATTGTCAGGTTAACTTTGCCACCCGGTTCGGTGAACTTGGTGGCGTTGCTCAGTAGATTCGTCAGTATCTGGGTGAGTCGCAGTGCATCGCCCACCAGATACTGGGGCATCCCGGGCTGGATATCGAAGAGTACCTCCAGTTGCTGAGCATCGATGACTGCGCCAAACAGTGTGATCATATGGCTCACGATCTCGTCAAGGGCAAAGGTGCGCTCCACCAGCTCAAAAGTCCCCGATTCGATTTTTGAGACATCAAGGATGTCGTTAATGATGCCAAGCAGCATCTGTGATGAGTGGTAAATCTTGTTGGCGTGGTCCTGTTGCCGCTCGTTCAGTGGCGTCTGCATCAGCAGCTGGCTGAGACCGATGACGGCGTTCATGGGTGTGCGGATCTCGTGGCTCATGTTGGCGAGAAACTCGCTCTTGGCCCGATTGGCCTGTTCGGCTTCTTCGCGGGCACGTTCCGAGGCCTGTTGTGCCTGTTTTACCCCGGTGAGGTCATCGTACACGGCAACAATTTCGCCAGAAGAAAGGCGGAACACTCGATTTTCCCGCCAGCCTGTTACATCGTCGTCTATATACTGAGACAGGGGCAGTTGCTCCGGCTCCCCGGTTTGTGCAACGCGCTGAAACACCTCAAGAAGTCCCATATCGCGGACCCCAGGGAAGCATTCAGTTAACCGGCTACCGATGACTGAATCCCTTTCCTTTTCATCCATTCGTGCCGCAGCGGAGTTATAGTCGACGAACACGAAATCGCTATCCCCATCCACCGGTTGATAGACCGCTACGCCACTGCTGGTCTGCTCGAATATCCCCCCGAAACGCTCCTTTGCAGTGCGCAAGGCCTGCTCGGTAGCCTGTTGTTCGGAGATGTCTTGGATAATTGACCAGATTACCTCCCGTCCTTCCGGCGTTGTGAACTTGA
This sequence comes from Halomonadaceae bacterium, assembly GCA_007692645.1. Classification (GTDB taxonomy): domain Bacteria; phylum Pseudomonadota; class Gammaproteobacteria; order Pseudomonadales; family Oleiphilaceae; genus REBR01. Next base: position 16,506 of record REBR01000234.1, read on the forward strand.
AACCATGGAGTAGCACCGGATAGCGGGTGCCATTTTTGCGTATATACTCCTTCTGGAATGGGCCATAGCGCCCGGTTCGCTGCATGGAATCCAGCTGCTGCTGTTCATCGCCGATGTATTCATGGGGTGTCAGATCCCAATAGCTCAGCATCTTGAACTCGTCCGCAGTGTAACCAGCGGGTTGGTTAATGGCGCTGTTGAAAAGCAGGAATTCGCCGGTGGTAAAATCATTCATCGCAATGCCTACCGGCGAAAGCTCAAATAATGTGCGAAATTTTTCCTCCTCGGATACCAGGCGTCGCCGGTTTTCTACCTGCTCTGTGATATCGCGGTTGACGCCTACCACGCGCATTGCCTGCCCGGCCTGGTTCCGGATAACCTGCGCCTGCCCCTGGAGGGTGCGTATTTTTCCATCATTGGCCCGATGAATAGTGATTTCGATGTCGAAAGCGGAGCCTTTCTCAACGGCATCCTGGAACTGGGCGACGGCATGTACCCGGGACTCGGGCAGCAAGCAGCATGCCCAATCTTCGAACACATTGCCGAACCTGGCGGGGTCCATGCCGTAGAGGCTGAACATCTGCTCATCCCAGTCCAGCCGGTCGCAGGTTAAATCATAATCCCAAATTCCGAGTCCGGCGGATTCAGTGGCCAGTTTTAAGCGCTCAGCCAGTATTTCTTGCGCGTCATAGGAGTGTTTTTCAGCGGTGATGTCACGGCCAGCGCCACGAAAACCGATCAGCTCGCCGGCTTTATTGATAATGGGAAGTCCACTGATGCGCTGATAGACCTGAGTGCCATCAGAACGCACGGAAACATACTCAAGACCCTGCCAGGATCGCTTTTCAGCAATGTGGCTGCGGATGAATTCCCGGACACGGTTAGCTTCCTCGTTGGGCATAAAGTCGAAGGGCGAGCGGCCGACTATCTCTTCTACGGAATACCCAAGCAGGGGCTCCACCGGCGCTGTCACGCTGGTGAAGATACCGTTGATGTTGATTTCCCATATGTATTCCCCCGCTGCCATAGCCACATCGCTGAAGCGCTTTTCGCTTTTTTCCAATTTGCGCAGGACTGTCTTGTGCGAGCTGATATCCCGGAAAACAGCCAATAAACGGAGGGATTTTTCGATTGTAATTTGAATGATCGATACTTGAACATCCTTCACTGTGCCGTCTTTTCGCCGGTGCCTGGTTTCGAAATCGTCACGCCCACAATCAAGTGCATTACGGATGCGCTGCGCAATTTCTTCGGCAGTCATCTGTGCTTCAAAGCTCTCAACCGCCAGTCCGGCTAACTCCTCTGCCCTGTAGCCCAGTTGTTGGCACGCACTGGGGTTGAATTGGGTAATACATGCTGTTTCAGGGTCAATCAACAGAGTCGGGTCGGGGTACATCTCGATGAGGTGTCGCAAATCCGCCTCACTCTGAGCCAGGCGCTCTTTCCCAAGAAGCAGCTGGTTGTGCGTTTGCGACAGGTTTCTAATCCAGAGGGCTATTGCACTGAAAAGCGCCGTTACTCCCAGGATTTTCGCTGTTTCTTCCAGCAAATGCAGGGCGCTGTCCGGCGTCAGCACCACGAAGTTTTCCATGACATCGAGAACAGCGTAGATGAACAGAAGCCCGAGTCCGATAATGAGAACAAGCAGGGTCTTGCCCGGTAAACTTTGCAGGACTTGCAGCATTTTCGGCGGCGAGAACACCATGAAAAGCAACATCAGGCCGGTACACCCCATAAACAGGGCTTCAAGAATCACGGGACCGTTGATGCTGTCGGGCAGGAATTCCTGGTTTGGTGGCAGAACGGACAGCACCACAAATGCTATCAATGTGCCGATAACCAGCAACACCAACGCAGTGATTCGTGTCATTAATAAAACGCGGTTGGAAAGTGATTGGTTATCGAGTGAGAGGGCGTCATGGGCAGCTTTAGAACCGGTGGCTTTCAAAAGAATTTTCCTTTACCGCCACTTGACTGTGCATGACCCCACTGCACGATAGAGAACGGTGCAAGTAGCGCTGCGGGGTAAAATCAGCATCAGCCCTTTATGGGGTGAGTAAATGAAACATTTAAGAATGGTCATAATAACGACCGGTGTCCCGCTGAAACGCTTGAAAAAAGCCCCGTTTGATACACCGCAACGTATGCTTCACTTTGGCCAGGACGCCATGCTTTAAAGCAGAAGATCTGATCTGTGGGGGGAACAGATCTTGTGTGGTTGATGGGGTTCGTATTGTCACAAATTTTGTTACTGATTCGGATATTGCTTAACAATAGTAGAGCGAAACCTAGTGTTAAATAATATTATATCCCGGTTTTTTTTCGTCAAGAATTTCAGTGTGTTTTTATGTTATTTGATCGGCTCATCTGATTTTAAAGCCTGGCTGGAATGATCGTTTAAAGTGATTATATAAAACGGAGAGATAGGGCGCATGCCATTACTGGTGAAGGGTGATTCAATCTGGCCCGGGCTGCTTCTGGGTGTTTTGGGGTTTGTTTATGTGTGGAGTATGTCGGTGAGAGGCTTTGCCGAACTGCCCCACTTGCTGTCGGCACTAACGGTGTTACTGCCGCTGGTGGTGCTCGGGATTTTACTGCGAAGTGCCTGGCCTGGTGCCGTGGCCCTTGTCATTGTGGTGATCATCGATATGTCGTTGCGCTGATAGCTGGTCAGCATCGAAATCCGGCACAGGGGGACAGACCACGGTTTTAAATGGGGACAGACCACGTTTTTTGAAGTACCAAAAACGTGGTCTGTCCCCCTGTCTTACCTCAGACCACGCCCTGTTGGATCATGGTGTCCCCCACACGCCGGAAGCCGGCAATGTTGCCCCCCAGGACCAGGTTATGGGGTTGGCCAAATTCTTCTGCCGTGTCGGCGCAGCGCTGGTAGATGTTCTGCATGACGCTTTGCAGGCGCCGGTCGACCTTGTCCAGGCTCCAGGGTTGCATGCTGGCGTTTTGGGCCATCTCAAACTGGCTGGTGGCTACCCCGCCGGCGTTGGCGGCTTTACCTGGGCCGTAAGCAATGCCGGCATCAATGAACCGGTCGATGGCGTCTGCGGTGCTGGGCATGTTGGCGCCTTCGCTGATACAGATAACGCCGTTAGCCAACAGTGTTTCGGCATCGGCCTCGGTCAGTTCATTCTGGGTGGCACAGGGGAAGGCTGCCTGGGCCGGAAAGCGCCAGACGGCGTGGCCGTCTTCCGGGTAGTCCTTGACCGGAATGAACTGCGCCTCCGGGTAAGTCTCCAGGTACTTATCGAGGCGCGCCCGCTGCTGCTCCTTGAGTTCTTTTAGTGTTTTCAGGCAAATGCCGTTCTCGTGATAGAGGGTGCCGGAGGAGTCGGAGCAGGTGACCGGAATGGCCTCTTTCTGATACAGCTTTTCAATGGTGTAGATGGCCACATTGCCGGAGCCTGACACCAGGCAGCGTTTCCCGGCAAGGGTGTCGCCCCGGCCCTGCAGCATGTTCTCAGCAAAATAGACCACCCCATAGCCGGTGGCTTCTGTGCGTCCCAGTGATCCGCCCCAGAGCGGGTCTTTGCCGGTGAGAATCCCTTCATAGCGGCCGGTGAGCTTTTTGTACTGGCCAAACATATAGCCAATTTCCCGGCCACCCACACCAATGTCCCCGGCGGGCACATCCGTCGCCGGGCCAATATGACGATACAGCTCGGTCATAAAGGCCTGACAGAAACGCATGATTTCCCCATCGGATTTGCCCTTGGGGTCAAAGTTGGCGCCACCTTTACCAGCGCCGATGGGGAGCCCGGTCAGGGCGTTTTTGAATATCTGCTCAAAGCCGAGAAACTTGATGACCCCTGAAGTTACGCTGGGGTGAAAGCGCAGGCCCCCTTTGTAGGGCCCCAGGGCAGAATTGAATTGCACCCGGTAGCCTTTATTGACCTGAACCCGGCCCTGATCGTCCACCCAGCACACGCGAAACAGAATCTGGCGCTCCGGCTCTACCAGGCGCTCGATAATGCTGTGGTCGTGGTAGCGACGGTCTGCCTCCATCAGGGGGCGCAGGGATTCCAGTACTTCATCCGCCGCCTGGTAGAACTCCGCCTGGGCGGGGCTGCTGTGCTTTAAGCGGGTCAGTGTGTCATGAACGTAGGGCATGGGTTACTACCTCAATGTGTTAAAGGGTATGCAGCTGCAGGAGCACCAAAATAATGGCCGAGCACTTAAAGGACTTTTGCTGATCAATACCACCAGGGAACGGATTAACCCCAGCGGGGGCGCGCTGCCCCAGCCCCGTATAAAGCGACGCCAAGTTACATGGCTGAAGGGCGAGTGCTGTAAACCGAAAAAGTGCAAAGACCGAAGCCCGGCTAGAGCGCCAATCGAAGGTGCTCATATTAAGGTATTGCATGGTGATGCAGCGCTGGCGAGAGGCGCATAATATAGCGTTTATGGGCACCGTTGCACTTAAATGAGGCGAAGATTGTAAGGGTTGCCCCGGCATGGTGCAAATAACATGAGCCGAACAATGAACGGAGAGGGCGGAGACAGATTAGAGATTAAATAGGAACAGATCAGAATGGCACTTACTTAGGCGTCTTTGTATGCCCGTGTTCTACAATGGCGTCCCGGACAGGGACCGCTCCCTGTTCAGGCGCAGGTCATAGTCGAGCCCGGCGAGCTGCATGCCAACGGGGTTCGGGTTGTGGATGAGAACAGCCACCATCAGATCTACAGAGTCAAAGCTCAGGGCTGGAATCCGTGTGCCTTCAACAGCGGTTGTTGTCATTTGGGAGGCGCGAAGTGATTGATAAAATGGCAGTAGCGGGACTCATAGTAGGGGCGGCGTTGCCTGGGCTTGCCCGGAGCAACGTGCTACTCACTTACAGGTAAAGAACGGAAATGCGCATATGGGGTTTAATTTGAGTAATGGTCACCATCAGGAACAGACACGGACGTTGGTCGCCTTTGGTCCGGGTAGCCAAGTGAGTTGGCAATCTCTTGGTGACAGCGTCATGGGTGGCCAGTCTGATGGGGTGATAGACTGCTTTGCTGAAGATGCTGGGGGTTTTCATGGTACCGTTCGTCTGGATAACGGCGGCGGCTTTGCGTCTGTAAAAGGGGATCTGCGGACCCCCCTGGATGCCTCCGGCTGGACAGGCATTGTGCTGATGGCAATGGGTGATGGCAAAACCTATAAGATCGGGCTGCGTAACGACACTGACCGCAGCAGTACTGTCTACCAATACAGTTTTACCCCGGACACAGATCAATGGAGCCGGGTAGAGATTCCTTTCAGGGATTTTATCCCCACCTGGCGCGGCAGGACAGTGATGGATGCAGAGCCGCTAGATACAGGAAACCTGGCCTCGGTCAGTGTGTTTGTGTCGGAACGTCAGGTGGGGGCGTTTCATCTTAAGATGAAGAATTGGGTGCTTTATTGATGGATTAAATGGGCGGGAAGTCAGTTAGATGACCAAATCCTCAATAGCACAGGGTTTCCCGAACAGGTAACCCTGGTAAGCTTTGCAGCCCATTGTTTCAAGCAAGGCTCGCTGCTCCTGTGTCTCAACCCCTTCAGCAATCACGTTCAGTTGCATGGCCTCGGCAAGTGTAATCACTGCCTGAGCAATGGCCTGATCGTTGGAGCTGGTAATTATATCCCTGACAAAACTTTGGTCGATTTTCAGCTGGTTAATGGGTAACTGCTTTAGATAAAACAGGGAGGAATACCCGGTACCGAAATCATCAATGGAGAATGAGATACCATGGCGTTGCAGTGCCAGCATCTTGGTTTTTACGTTTTCAACGTTGTCGGCTAACAAGGACTCGGTAATTTCAAGCTTAAGGCGGTGTGGGTTGGCACCACTCATCTTCAGTGCATCAAGCACAGTCTTAACAATGTCTTTTTTCCTGAACTGCACCACGCTAATGTTCACTGCAATCTCTAGATTGGCCGTCGCCGGTTCCGCAGACCATTGCGCCAATGTCTGACAGGCCTGCTGCAAAACCCATTCACCGATAGGCAGGATAAGTCCCGTTTCCTCTGCCAGGGGAATAAACTCGAAGGGAGAAATCATGCCTTTTTCGGGATGAAACCAGCGTAGCAGCACTTCAGCGCCAATCACCCGCCCGTGATGATCAATCTGTTTCTGGTAGTGAAGTTTAAACTGTTGCAGCAGCAGGGCATCGTGGAGATCCTGCTCCATTTCAGCCCGTAAACTCACCGCCATTTGCATGTTCGGATCATAAAAGCAGATGTCATTACGACCAGCGGCTTTTGCCTTATACATGGCCATATCCGCCTGCTTGAGCAGGTCCTCCAGGGAGGACTGGGTGCCATTGAACAGGGTGACGCCAATGCTGGCTGAGATGTTGTAGGCTAATCCGTCTAAATCAAACCCCAGCGCCAACTGGTCGATGATATGTTGAGCGGCTGTTTCAGCCTGATTGGCTGCGGTCTGCTCATCGTCACTGAGGGACTCAATAATGACGACAAACTCATCACCGCCCAGGCGCGACACGGTATCAGACTGCCGGACTGACTGGGTAAGACGCTGAGCCACACCACGCAACAACAGGTCGCCCTTGGAGTGGCCGGCACTGTCATTGAGATTTTTGAAATTGTCCAGATCAAGAAACAGCAGCGCGCCGTATCGGCTCTTTCGGACACAATTGGACATAACCACCTGTAACCGGTCCAGTAACAAACGGCGGTTAGGTAACAGCGTCAGGGGGTCATAGAATGCCAGTTGGTGTATCTTGTCTTCACGCTTTTTACGCTCGGTGATGTCCCTGACAATGCCCACAAAACTTATATCAGCCAGCTGGGGCATCTCGATTATACTCAGCTCGATGGGGAACAGGGTGCCATCTTTACGCAGCGCCTGCAGCTCGCGGGTAAGCCGGGTGACATTGCCAATACCGGCTTCAATATACTGGGATAAATAGCTGTCGTGATGTTCCCGATGCGGGGAGCCCATCAGACGACTGATGTTGTGGCCAACCATTTCATCGCTGCTATAACCAAAAATATCCTCGGCTGCTTTATTAAAGGTGTGTACGATTCCCTTCCCGTTAATACTGATAACCGCGTCAAGCATGTTCTCAACAATCGCCTGCATTCGTGTTGACTGTTCCTGCAAGCTGCTTTCAGCAGTGATCTGAGCACTGATATCAAAGTGCGTGCCCAGCATCCATTGTGCTCTGCCGTCGCTGGAGTGGGACGCTACCCGGCCCCGGGTGTTGATCCATACCCATTGGCCATTCTTATGCTTCATGCGAATGTTGGCATTATACTCCGGGATCTGTCCTGCCACGTGCTGTTCAAGCAGAGTGACGCAGTGGGCGATGTCGCCGGGGTGAGTCAGACTTTCCCAGGTTTTCCGCTCTGTGGGCATGAGCTCGTTGGGGGAGTATCCCAGCATTGACGCCCATTTATCGTTGATCAGTAACTCGCCGTTTTGCAAGTTCAGCCGCCAGGTGCCGATATTGTTGGTATCAATCACTGTCTTGATCAGGTTTTCGCTGTTGCGGATCTGGTCTGAATCACGTTTTTCTTTGCTGATGTCGGTCTGAATGGCAATGTAGCCGGTGAGTTCTCCTTTATCGCCCCACATGGGATTGCAGGCAATTCTGATCCAGTACGGTGTACGGGATTTTGAGTAATTGACCAGCTCAACGTTGAAGGCCTCATGGCGGGCCAGAGCCTCGCGCATCACTGTTTTAGTGGCAGGGTCAGTCTCTTTACCCTGTAGCAGAGAACCCGGTCGCTGCCCGTCCATCTCTTCCATGCTATAACCGGAAATGCTACTGAAGGCCTCATTGATCCAAGTAACCAAGCCTTCTTTGCCGGTGATCACAACACCGTTGGTGGTTTTTCTGGCCACCTCCGAAAGACGTTTAACGTCAGCACCGACCAGGGTGTGCTGGGTAATATTGCGGATAATTACCAACACTTCCTGTTGGTCAATCTTTCGGTAGCGTGCTTCAAAGGTGCTGTTGGTATCCGCAAGGAGGTAGGTGTGGTGGACCAGGGCATCGCAACGGAATGCTTTTTCCACATTCAGGCGGTGCAGGTTAGCTGAGGTGTTACAGAAAACCTCTTCAATGCTTCGCCCCAGAACCTCAAGCTGTGGTTGTGGCATGTCTGGGTGGTCGTTGCACGCCAAAAAGCAACAGTCCCGGTCAACCACAAAGACGCTATCGGGCAGTGTCTCAAAAATGGAGGCGGTTCTGGCCATGCCGGCCGTCAACTTTTGCTGGCATTGTGCCTGGTCAATGCGAGCAATCTCGCACTCAACCATGTCCGCAAATTCACGCAGGGCCTGCTTTTGCCCGGTGAGCAATTCACGGGGTGATGGATCAATAAGGCACAGAGTACCCACAGAATGGCCACTTGGCTCACGCACCGGCGCTCCTGCGTAGAAGCGGATATGGGGTTCACCGGTAACCAGTGGATTGGCAGAAAAGCGCGCATCCTGTGTGGCGTCAGCCACGGTAAAGATACCCTGATGCAATATTGCGTGAGCGCAAAAAGAAATATCCCGCTCTGTCTCCTGGGTCACCAGGCCAACTCTGGATTTAAACCACTGCCTGTCTTTGTCTACCAGGGAAACCAGGCAGGTCTGAACAGAAAAAAACTGGGCTGCCAGGCGAGTAATGCGATCAAAACGCTCTTCAGAAGGGGAGTCCAGTAATTCAGTGCGCTGAAGGGCTAGTAAACGATTTGCCTCATCAGCGGAATAGGGGGTGGTCAATCGGCCTCCTGGAGCAATTGCGATTCTTGGGTGATTTGGAGAAGGTAGTACCCTAATCATACAGAGCAGCAATATAGGCGGTTATGGCTGCCGCAGGTAGTCGTGGTTTGTTCGTATCATCCCTGGATTTATTTGCCTTTGCCGCTCTTGGCGAAAGGCCCCTGTTCAAACGTGGCCAGGGCATGATCGATAAAATCCTCGATGCGGGTGACCAGCTCTGGGGACATGGCGATGCGTTTACAGCGCATATCATCCTTGTCCGGCTTTTCCAGCAGGACCCCTGAGGTGATCGCTTTTTGCACGTACTTTACGGCAGTCCGTGGGCTGACTTTCGGCATCAGCTCATAGAGCTCCGTCTTGCGGAACCAGCGGTCCTGTTGCATCCACATGCGGGTAAACAGGTCGGAGTAGTTCAGGTCGTAAAATGCCGGATCCCCCAGAATTTCCCCCCAGTACCGGTCCATCTCCGTCAGCGCCAGCACAAACCCCTTGCGGCGCCGGTCTGAGTAAGATTTTGCCATTCGTGGTCTCCATTACCCATCCAGTGAATCTGGCCTGCAGTTTAGCGGCATTGCTTAAAGCATGCTTGTTTGCGTGCATTATTGCATGTAGTATTGCATTCAAATGGAGGGCTTATGAACTTACAACTGTATCGCAGTCTCTGGGGTGTCCAGGTGCCGTTGCTGCAAGGGGCAGAAGAGGCGGCGGCTGCCGGTTTTCACGGGCTTGAGTCCCGGGTGCCGGAAACCGAGCAGGACTGGCTGGCACTGGAAGAGGCACTGGCGCGTCATAAGCTTCGCTGGAACGGAGAGATTGTCACCGGCGGTGACTATGTGCCCGCGCGCCACGCTACCCCGGAGCAGCATCTGCAGGAACTGGAGCGGGGCCTGGATGCATGTCTCCGTGGCCGGCCTGACCGGGTGAATTGCATTATTGGTCTGGATGCATGGGACTTTGCCACTGCCCGGGATTTCCTGGCGCAAGCCCACGAACTGGGGGAAGCCCGGGGTATCCGGCTCTGCTTCGAAACCCATCGCAGCCGGATTCTGTTCAATCCCTGGGTCACGGCGGCCCTGGTCAAGGCGCTACCGCAACTGCGCCTGACCGCCGACATCAGCCACTGGTGTGTGGTGGCAGAACGCCTGATGGATACCGAGATGGACGTGATCCGTGCCATAGCCCCCCAGGTGCACCATGTGCACGCCCGGGTGGGTTATGACCAGGGGCCCCAGGTTCCCCATCCGGCAGCGCCGGAGTATCAGCATTGTCTGTTGTCCCATCAGCGCTGCTGGGAAATTTTCTGGCAGGCTGCCCGTGAGCGGGGGGACACCGCCGCCACCATGACCCCGGAGTTTGGCCCTGACGGTTATCTGCACCGGTTGCCCTTTACCGATGTGCCGGTGGCCGACCTCTGGCAGATCAACCGCTGGATGGCGGCCACCGAACAGACACACTTTCACCACTGGCAGGCCGGTCACCGGGCCTGAAGGAGAACACCATGAACGCCATTCGCCAATCCCTGCGTCACAAGGACGCACTCCAGCCAACCCTGGGGGCCACTCTCTACGCCTTCGGTGGCTGGCTGGGGGGTATGACATTACTCATTGTTTCCAGTCACTGGCTACTGCTGGCGGCCGGTACGCTATTACTGGCCCATGCCATGGTGATCGCCGCCTACATGCTCCATGAGTGCGCCCATCAGGCGGTTTTCCGCAAGCGGGAACATAATGCGGCCATGGGGGAGGTGTTCAGCTGGATCAGTGGCGGCTGTTACAACAGTTTTGATCAGATCCGCAGCAAGCACATGCATCACCACGTGGATAACGCCGATATTGTGGCCTTTGACTACCGGGGTTTTCTCCAGCGCCACCCGGTGCTGATGCGGATTATGCGCGCTCTGGAGTGGTGCTATGTCCCAGCGGTGGAGCTAATGCTTCACGCCATGATGGTGGTTGCACCCTTTATGCTCGAGTCCCGCCGTGCCTCCCGCAAACGGGTGCTGCTGGTATTGGCCGTGCGTGGCAGCCTGTTTGTCGCCCTGGCGGTGCTGGCTCCCATTGCAGCGGTGCTCTATGGGGTGGCTTATATGCTGTTTATGACAGTGATGCGGTTTATGGACGCCTTTCAGCATAACTATGAGTTGTACCACTCCCTGGACCAGGGGGGCGGTTCCCCCCACAAAGGTGACAAGGTCTATGAGCAGTCCCACACCTTCTCCAACCCGGTGTCCATGACCTACCCCTGGCTGAACCGGCTGACCCTCAATTTCTGTTATCACAATGCCCACCATGAGAAACCCACGGTGCCCTGGTACCGCTTGCCTGAACTGCACCGGGAGTATTTCGGTGAGGATGATGGCCAGGTGATTCCTTTTCGTGAGCAGCTCAAGGCCTTTCACCATCAGCGTATTCCGCGGATTCTCAGCCTGGAAGATGAGAGTGAGGATTTCCGTGAGCGCATGGCCCGGGGGCAGGGTGTGGGTGCGGACGGGGTGTCGTTTTTGACGGCGCTCTAGGGTAAATGTGCGTAACCGCACCGAACTCCCTGGGTGCGGTGAGTAAGTTAGTGAGTTAAAGGAGAGTCTGCGAACGGTTAGTTGCGCATGTGCCAGAGACTCATGGGAGACTTCGGCTGCTCTGGATTGATAGGGAGCAAAGCCATGAAGATTTTTCCTGCATTCTTTCTTCACCCTCGAACCACTCCGCTTTTCAGCTTTGTTCTGGTTTTGCTTCTGGCCGCCTGTGCCTCTGCACCACCCCCTCCTACCGAGTCCCTGAATGCCGCGCGAGATGCCATTGCCAGTGCTGAAGATGCTGAAGCACGGCAATATGCCCCCGCTGATCTGGAAGAAGCCCGGGCTCAGCTTGTGATGGCAGAAAAAGCCGTGGAGGGCGCCGCAATGGTCCAGGCAGATCAACTGGCGCAGCAGTCCCGGGTGGTGGCTGAACTGGCGAAGGAAAGAACCCTGGCTGCCAAGGCGGCGGCAATCAATCGTCAATTGAAGCGGGATGCGGATGCGCTGGATGAGGAAATGGGACGTCAGGGAGAGCAGAGATGAAAATGATACCGTTAATGAAGAAACCTTTTCCCGGGAAAGCCGCTTTGACTGTTGCGGTGTCCGCCTTGTTGCTCAGCGCTTGCGCCATGACAACGGAAACACCCCCCGCCGCACTGGAAGTGCGGAACAAGCTCACGGAG
>REBR01000219.1 GCA_007692645.1 Halomonadaceae bacterium
GCCAGTCATGGCGGCACAGACTCATGATGGCAGCGCTGTTAAGACGCATGGAACCGCGTTTTTCTGTTTCCATACGGGCAATCAGTTCATTGATCAGAAGCGGGATATCCTCTACCCGCTCCCGCAGGGCTGGCATTTCAATGGGGAACACGTTCAGGCGGTAATACAGGTCTTCCCGGAAATTACCCTCTTCAATCATATCCTCAAGGTGCTTGTGGGTAGCCGCCACAATGCGCACATCCGCATGCTGGGTCTTGTTCCCCCCCACCCGTTCGAAGGTTCGTTCCTGGAGCACCCGCAGTATCTTCACCTGCATGTTGAGTGGCATATCGCCGATTTCATCCAGAAACAGGGTGCCCCCTTCCGCCAATTCAAAACGCCCTGCCCGGGAACTGATGGCCCCGGTAAAAGCGCCTTTTTCATGGCCAAACAATTCGCTTTCCAGCAATTCTGCAGGAATAGCGCCACAATTAACCGGTACAAAGGGTTTATCCCGGCGCCGTGAGTGGTAGTGAAGATTACGGGCCACCACTTCTTTACCGGTACCGGATTCACCGGTAATCAGAACACTGACTTCTTTATCTGCCACCTGGGACATCAGCTGACGTACCTGCTGAACCGACCGGCTGGTGCCCACCAGGCTGCGAAACAGTTGCACGTCACGACGATGTCCCCGTCGCTGGGTAGCGCCGTACTGATCCCGATAGACCTGGGCGCGGTAAAGGGTATCCACTAATTTGGTGTAATTGGGGGGCCAGCTGAGACGGGCAATAATGCGTTCGGCCAAGCAGGGTTGCAGGCCCTCCAGAGGGGCCGCGCCTATCACCACCGCCGGTACACCAGCATGGTGGTCTGCCATCTGTTGCAATTGGGCCACCGCCTGGGAACTGCTGCCATCCACAATTGCCAGGCCAAGGGATTCCTGAGCCCCAAGAATATCTCGCCAGTTGTCACCGCCAATTACCACTTCTTCACCAATAAACTGAAGAATAGTGTTCAGGTCATGGCAACACTGGGGGTCATCCACTAAAAGAAGGATGCTGGACAAGTCTGTCATAGAATAGTGCCCTGGCTTAATACCTGAAAGAAGCCGCCAACACTGGATCGCACTTGCCAAGGCCAAGGCGCCACGTCAGTATCCGGTCATTAATTACAGATAGTTAAGACGTTTAGGGCCAGACTGTCAATTTAATGACGGAGTATTCATGCAACTTTCTGTAAACGCCCGTTAACTTCCCCGGGAAAGGGTGCCCAAGTAAGTCTGCGCTGCCTTATAAATCTGATTAGTGCTTCGTAGGGAACTGGCCGCTTCATCCCGGGCAAATACGGCCTTGGCCCTGGCCCGCTCAAAAACCAGCTGCAACACATCCAGCTGCATCAGTACCGCATCCAGAGGCGCCTCACCTTTTTTGGCGGCATCCCCAGCGGCAACTACCCGCTCCCGTGCCCGTTCATCAGCAGCGGCCAGGCCTGGCCAATCGTCTTGCTCCGTGAGTGCTTCAATTTCCGCAATGACTTCCTGCAATGCCGCTATATGTGGGTGCATACTGCCATCTCCTGAGTTCTGGGCTTAGCTTCATTCTGGCATGGACAAGGATTAACTGCACAGTCATTATCCTGCCCAGCCCACAGCCCGCCACCCGCGGCCCGTTGATCGTTAATTGAACCCTGGGAATTACCGCACAGCTAAGACATGAACCTGTATTGTTGCCTGTAGTGAGCTTAGGATACCATCGGCGTCCCAGTGTTATTATCAGGCCCAGCAACCTGCTTGTCCGGTTGCCCGGCGGTTATCCGTTGAATGTTATCAGGCGGACCTGCCAGCAAATCTCAACCGGTGCTGCCCATTTGCCAGGCAGCTCCACGGCAGTCCCACAGGTAACGAAAAAACAGGTCATAAAGCTCATGTCAAAAGATCAGGATAAACGCTATATCGCCATAGCCCAGGCCTGCCTCAAGGCCATTAATACCAGCAGCGAAGACCCCAAGGCACGGGAAAGCAACATTCAGCGGGTTTACGATGCCATTGATCTGGCATTCCGTGAACAACTGTCTACTTATGAGACCCATCAGCAGAACCTGATACGGGTATTGCAACGTATTGCTGATGAAGGCACGCCACCGGATCAGGCCCGTAAACTGGCCAAGGCCGCCTTGAAAACCAACAGCAAAAACTCTGAAAGTACTCCCCTGCACTAAGGATAATAACGTTATGGCCAAGCGCTTCCCCTTTCCAACGCCGGCATGTCAGCTGGTACTGCTGATCGGACTGTTATTTTGTCTGCCACTGCAGGCAGAAACGCTGACTCCCACTTCGGGCCCCAGCGATCCGGCCGAGTACCGACACCTGACTCTGGACAATGGCATGGGGGTATTGCTGGTTTCCAACCCCAGAGCAGATAAAGCGGCTGCTTCCCTGGATGTACTGGTGGGGAGCGGTGACGACCCCCGGGAACGACCTGGCCTGGCGCACTTTACGGAGCATATGCTGTTTCTGGGTACAGAAGCTTATCCGGACCCGGGTGAATACCATGCGTTTATCAGTGACCATGGTGGCAGCCACAATGCCTATACTGCCTTCCAGGACACCAACTACTTTTTCGACATTGACCCGGAACATCTGGAACCTGCCCTGGACCGGTTTTCCTCCCAGTTTCTCACCCCCACATTTGCCGAGGAACTGATCGACCGGGAACGCCTGGCAGTACATTCTGAATATACCGCCATGATCCGGGAGGATAACCGCCGTTTCTGGTCAGCACTCCAGGCTTCCGTTAATCCAGAACACAACTTTAGTACCTTTACTGTGGGCAACCGTACCACCCTGTCCAATGACGAGAATGAACTGCGTCAGGCAGTCATCGACTTTTATGAAGACCGTTACTCCGCCAACCTGATGCAGCTGGCGGTTGTTGGGCCACAGTCACTGGACACACTGGAAGCCATGGTTCGGCCACGTTTTAAAGGGGTTAAAAATCGTCACCATGAAAAATACCCCCACCATGTGCCTCTTTTCACCCAAGACAGCCTGCCCCAGGTACTGAAGGTACAGTCACTCCGGGACACCCGCCGGTTACAGATGACGTTCCCCATCCCTTCCATGGAGTCAGAGTATGCCAACAAACCAGCCGACTACCTGGCCCACCTGATTGGCCATGAAGGCCCTGGCAGCCTGCACGATGTACTGCGCAGCGCCGGGCTGGTCAATGGGGTAGCCGCCGGTCGCGCCATGGATACCGGAGAAGAGGCACTGATGAGCATCAGCTTTAGCCTGACGGAAGAAGGATTGGAGCGCTGGAAAGATGTGGCCAGCCTGAGTTTTGATTACCTGCAGCAGATCAGCACCGATGGGATTACCAGGGCGTATTTTGAAGAGTTGCAGCGCATCAAAGCCCTGGATCTTGAGTTTCAGGAACAAAGCCGTCCCATCAGCCAGGCCAGTGAGCTGAGCCGGCGCATGCACCGGGTGGCACCTAACGACGTGGTGGTTGCTCCCTTTATGATGGAGTCCTACCAGCCTGAAGCCTACCAGGAGCTGCTGCAGCTAATGACCCCGGAGCGCCTTCAGGTGTCTCTGCTGGCACCCTTTGAGAGTGACGACAGCTGGCTGAAAACCGAGTGGTACGATACTCCCTATCGCATTGAGTCCCTTGATCCGCAATCCGTGATCCAGCGAGAGGGTCTTGGAGACTTGCTGGCGAAATTGTCACTGCCCGATCCCAACCCATTCATTCCGGAAGATCTGTCTCTGGTTGCCGGAGACGATATGGCACATCCCCAGCAGCTGAGTGACGGACCCTTAAGCCTGTGGTATGCCAGGGACACACGCTTCAATGCCCCCCGGGCAACCATGTTGCTAAGCCTGCGTACACCGGCTGCCAAGGATTCCCCCAAAGCCGATGTACTGACACGGCTGATGCTGGAGACGGTAGAGGATGAACTGAGCAGCATTGCATACGCCGCCCGGGTAGCAGATCTGGATTACCGACTTTATGACCACTTGCGCGGCGTGACCCTGCAATTAAGTGGCTATAACGACAAGATGCCGGAATTGATGGATCAGATTCTGCTGCGGCTGCGCTACCCCCTGCCCAGCCCTGAGCGGTTCGCCATTCACCAGCGACAGCTGATCGAAGAGCTGGGCAATGCCCTGAAACGCCGGCCACAGCAGATTGCCCTGGGCAAGGTGCCCGAGCTGATGGTGGATGATATTCACAGTGTGGAAGAACGCCTGGAAGCAGCACGGGAAGTGACGCTCAGAGATTTATACCAGCACATTCAGCGCTTTTACCAGCAACTGGACCCGGTCATGCTGGTACATGGCAATGTCAGTCATGCCGGTGCCCGGGGCATGGGGCGCCAGGTGCAGGCACGCATAATGAACGGCAGTGAAACCACCCAGAGCGAACGCAGCCAGGTCAATCACCTACCCCGCCAGAAACAGCAATTGTCAGCCACGGTGGATCATTCGGATACCGGTTACGTGCGTTACATTCAGGCAGAGGGTAACAGCATTGAGCAGCAGGCCCAGTACCGGGTGCTGGCGCAGATTCTCTCATCCCCTTTCTATGAGAGCCTGAGAACCCAACAGCAGGTGGGTTATATCGTCCACGCGGCACAGTACCCCCTGCTTGATATGCCGGCACTGGCGCTGATTCTGCAGTCTCCTGATCGTGATGGGGCTGATATTGACCAACGGGTACAACAGTTCCTGGAGGACTTCAGCAGCCGTCTTGAGGACCTTTCAACGGCGGAATTCGAGCAGCAGAAAGCGGCAGTAGTCACCCGGTTGTCTGAGGAAGAAACCCAGTTACGGGCTATCTCAGAACGGTACTGGCAGGAAATTGACCGGAGTAATCCTAACTTTGATACCCGGGAAAAGATGATCCAAAGTGTTCGGGCCCTGGAGCAGCAGCAACTGGTGGATATTTACCGGGAGCAGGTACTGAACAACCCCCGCCAGCTGGTTATTGACGCCAGCCGCAAACAGGTAATGGATGCCCAGGGCCTGCAGCCCCTGATCTTTGATGGGGTGATTCAAGGCCGCAGTCATTAAGGGTCAGGCGTAAGGAATAAGGGATTCGCCGTACAGCTGAAGGTCATGCAGTACCAGCTGTGCGGCCTTGTTGTCCGCTTTCTCCGCCGCCAGAGCTTCCAGGGTCTGAAAGTAGGCAGGCAGACTGCGCCACTGAGGGCCGGGTTTGAGTAGCCGCTGCTGACGGAAGGTTTCCCACTGCTCCTGTTCATCCACCGTTAAGGTGTCCGGGTAATTACGTGCCCGGTAACGGAACACCATGGTATACAGGCGCTGATCCTGAAAGGTGAATTCCATTTCAGCCAGCAGCTCAGGCTCTGTGGCCAGCACCTGCTCCAATTGCTGCCGGTCCTGGGGGCTGATAAAGCCGCCACCATAGAGCATCTCATCAGGGTCACTGCTTTCTGCAAAGACCTGGTCTGCGAAGACCGCGCTGATCTTATCTGCTAACTCCTGCAAGCCCTGCCCCTGAACCGCCTCACGGTATTGCCGCAGATGCCGGCGCAATACGTCACCCCTTAACTGAAACTGTTCCAAACGCTTTGGGTCCATGGTTTTCAGCAGAGTACCAGGAGCCAACACCGGGCACTTGTTGGCATGGACAGCCTTCAATGCCACACGCTCAGTGCCAGCTGGCAGATCTTCTGCCCGGGTAAAGACCCGCGCCCGGATCTCTTCCACCGACGCCTGAAGCAGAAAGGTCGGGTCCTGGCGCAGGTCCACCACCAGGGTCGCATTCTTGTTCACGGGGTGTGGGGCTAACGGCAGCACCATAGCGCAACAACCCAGACTGGCAGGAATATGGGACGACACATGAAACACCGGCCGGGTCTGGCGCCAGTCAAGCATGGACTGAGCACTGCGCTTATCCCGGTTATTAAGTACAAACTCATACAGCCGTGGCTGCTTCTCACGGATCAGCCGAGCCATGGCAATGGTGGCGTGCACATCAGACATGGCGTCATGGGCCGATTCATGGGCAATGCCATTAACCCGGGTGAGCTCCTCAAGCCGAAAGGAAGGCAGCCCACCTTCCCGTTCAGGCCAGACAATGCCTTCCGGGCGCAGGGCGTAGCACAGACGAACCATGTCTATAATGTCCCAGCGGGAATTACCGTTCTTCCATTCACGGGCATAAGGATCAAGCAGATTGCGGTACAGGGTCTGGCGGGTGATCTCATCGTCGAAACGCAGGCTGTTATAACCCACTACACAGGTTTCAGGCACGCTGAAGCACTGGTGAATCCGGGCAATAAACTCCGCCTCTGGCAAGCCCTTCTGGTGAGCTTCCTGAGGAGTAATACCCGTCACCAGACAGGCGCCAGGGTCAGGCACATAATCATCAGCAGGGCGGCAATACAGGGTCACCGGCTCTTCAATGATATTTAGCTCAGCATCGGTACGGATACCGGCAAACTGGGAAGGCCGGTCACGCACCGTATCGGTACCGAAGGTTTCATAGTCATGCCAAAAAAAGGTCTGCACCAGCGGAGTTCCCTGCATTCAGGTAAAAGAGAGGTGAATTCAACAGTGGGCATGGTAGCGCAGATTACAGGAAGATTCATTGCGGCCCCGGTGAGAAGGCCGGGACACTGGCCGAGGCAGCCAGATCTTTAAAACAGATTCTCACCCCGGTCAATAAATTCGGTGCGGGCCCGGGGCAAGCCCTGGGTTTGCAGCTGCTGCAATTCCATACGCATGGCTGTAGGAAGGTTGAAGAAAACACCAGCCTGAGTCTGAATGGTCTGACCGCCACTGTTGGGAATCACCCACTCGGTGTCTTCTTTCTGGAAGGAGATAAAAAAGTCCCGGGTAAAATCAGCAGTGCCATCGTCCCGCCGCTGACCCACTTCCAGGGTCTGCAGGTTGGAAAGTTCCGTGCAGCGGTTCCCAGCGGCGCAGTCCGTGCCCTCCCCTGCCAGGCCAAAATGGGTGGCCCGATGAGTGTTGGCGCTGCCATCACTGCGGAGCATTTGCCCGGCCTGTACGTTACCTTCTGAGTCCACCAACTCCATGCCTATCTGGCCACTAAGGGTATCAATATCACCAGACACCGTGCCCCGGGATTCACTGAAGCCAAAACGGAAACCCTGAATGTTGCCGTCTTTCTCCGCCAGTTCAAAATACGGGTCCAGGCCCACAAAGGGCACTATATCGTTGGCTGAATAGCTTTTACCGTCAAACTGGACACCGTCGGCTCTGGCAATATGCCCAAGGGCGAAATGGTTGATGCCCACATCTGCGGCACCATTGGCATCTTCACCAAATGCCAGGGTATCGATATTGGTCTGGACCTCCACTTCCATGCCCAGGGTAAAGCGGCTGAAATCTGCATCGGCAGTTTCGATAATATCGAAACCTAATGCTGCCTGCCCGGTGATACCCGCCATGGCCTCTTCAGACATGGGCTGAAGGCCCGCTGCAGAAGTCTGAACAGCCCAGGTAACAGACGCCAGGGCCACAAACAGCGCAGAACGCGTTACACAGGCATTGGAGGAAAGCCATTTACAGGAAAGCGCTTTGTTGTTCATGGGAGTCCTTTACCGGCTTTGGCATGCCCTGAAATAAGGGGCCTACAGAGGTCAATCCGTTTCTGTACTATAAAACGCCTGAGTTAGAGCTGCTGTGACCGGTGTCATAGCCTGCTATATGGGGTGGCTGGGTTCGACAATGATCGCGGCTATA
>REBR01000271.1 GCA_007692645.1 Halomonadaceae bacterium
ACCTGTGGGAGCGGCTATAGCCGCGATGACTTTCGAGGCCATAACGAAACCCCTGCCAGAACACCTGAACCGGAGTTGCTTTATCGCGGCCATGGCCGCTCCCACAGGTAGGACCAGCTGCGCGGGGAGCCATTCGAAACCGCTCACCGCCGTCGCCTGCGCCGTGAGCGAAAAGTCAGCCGCTTCCACCCCATCACCACGCCAGTCAGGCTAAAGGCAAGGCCAGTCACCATCAGGCTCAGTACCACCAGATCCCAGAGTGGCCGGCGTTGCCAGAGGAAGGCCATATCCAGACTATGCAGCCCGTTATAGAGCCAGCGCCGCCAGCGGCCACGGCGGTCAACCCGTGACTCCAGGGCACCGTTTGCCGGGTTGATGTACAGGGTGGTGTTGCCCGGGTCGTCGAAGTTCAGCCGCAGTACCGGCAGGGGTCTGGGTCGGTGGCGGGCGTAGTAGTAGGCGTCGTAGTTCTCCAGGGAAGTGGTCTCCATCAGGTCCGCATTGGGTACCAGCCGCTGTGCCCGCTGTTTGAGCTCAGCCTCAGTAAACGCCACCGGTTCGCCGCTGGCCAGCAGGGTGCGGGTCTCTCCGGGACTGTGGAGCAGCACCAGTGTCTGGCCCGCATCCCGGCGCCATTCCAGCTCCCGGGCACCGTTCAGGGGCAGGACAGACAACGGAGCGACAGTGGCCTCTTCCAGGCTCCCATCCGCCCAGGTGGTCTGATAGGCAATGTCCGGGGCCGGTGAGGTAAACACCCGCCCCGGGTTCATGGAGAACAGACCGCTCACCATAAAGGTGAACACAAAAACCGCACTGGCCAGCCCCAGCAGGTGGTGCCAGTGCTGCCAGCCCCGGTAGGGGCTTAAGCGGTTGCCTTTGTACCGGCGGCGCACCCGCAGGCGCCAGACACCTACCACGGTGCCACTGATGATCAGGGCCAGGGCCGGAACGCTTAGCCAGATCACCACCTGCCGCCACAGCTCCGGGTGCTGGCGCAGCTGCCAGGGGTAGATCCAGTGGGGTACGGCTCCCACCCAGTTCCAGCCCCGTTCAAAGCGGGTGGCGGCCTGCACCACTTCGCCGGTGACGGAGGACAGGTACAGCCAGGTGCCTTGCGGGTCTTCCATGCGAGCCCGGTACAGGGGCCGGTGCCCGTCGAAGCGGCCATGGACTGACCATTGATCTACCCGAATGCGTTCTATTTCGGCCACGCCGCTGCCGCTGTGGTGCTGTGCTGCGGCCATCACCTGTTGGCGGTCCGGCTGCAACAGCAGACCGCTGCGGGCATCCACCAGGGTGCGCCGGCCACCGCTTTGCACATGGTAAACCGGGTAACCGGGGGCGGCGTTAAGGCGCAGGCGCTCGGCCCCGGGGTAGGCGGCCATGACCTCGGCGGGGGCCATTAACCCTGCCGTTTGCAACGCCGGCAACCCCTCCAGGCGGCGGTCGTTATCCAGGGACGGGTAGCCCACGTACATCAGCACGATGCCAGAGGCAAACCACATGGCGATAAGCAGGCACAAAGCAATGCCCAGGTAGCGGTGCCAGAGGTAGAGGGTGCGGCGAAAGCTCATCAGAACGAGGCCCGCAGTTCCAGCTCTACCGAGCGGCCATCACCCACATAAAACTGCGGACCAAACTGGGCCTGGGTGTAATACAGCTCATCGGTGACGTTGCGCAGCCGGGCGGCCAGGGTCCAGTGCTGATCCAATGCCAGTTCACCGGACAGGTTCAGCACGGTGTGGGAGGGGATCTCCAGGGTATTGGCGTTGTTGGCTTCGGCAGCACCCACGTAACGCACCTGTGCCTGTGCCGAGGCCCGGTGGGTGATGTCCCAGGTGGCCCAGAGGTTGCCCAGGCGTTCCGGTACATTGGCGGGGGTGTTGCCATCAAGACCGGCTTCATCCCGTAACTCGGCATTGAGCACCGTGGCATTGGCTTCCACCGTTAACCGCGACAGTGGCTTCACCAGGCCGCTGAGTTCCAGCCCCTGTGAGGTCTGGCGGCCCACCTGGCGCTGGCGGTTGGGCTCATCCGGGTCGTTCACCAGGCGGTTGCGTTTCTCCATGTCAAAGGCCACCGCCTGCCACTCCCAGGCATCGGTAACCGACTGCCCCCGCAGACCCAGTTCAAAGCCCCGGGAGCGCTCAAAGCGCCGATCAAGCTGGTCTACCCGGGGGGTGTTGATGTTCAGGGCCAACCGGGAGCCGGTGCTGGCCTGGCCAAACAGGGCCAGCCGGGGGCCGGTCTCCCAGAGAAAGCCGAGGCGGGCGTCGCTGGTATTGAAGGATTTGCGGTCGTTATTGAACTCGCCGTCGCCGCTGTCGTTCTCCTTGGCGTCCAGGCGCACCACTTCCCCCCGCAGGCCGCTGATCAGGCTGAAGCCGCCCCCCAGTAACAGCTGGTTCTCACCGAACAGGGCCAGGGTATCCCGCTTGGTGTGGTAGACGGATTCAGAGCGGTCAAAACCAATCTCCCGAACGCTGCCGGTATCCGGGTTGTTGCGGTCGCCAACGTCTCGGTCGATGTCTGGGCGCCGTGAGCGGTTGGTTTCATAGTCATCGCGGCTGACTTCCAGCCCCAGTGAGCTGCGGGCCTCGCGACCGAACAGGCTGTGACTCACCAGCACCTCAGAGCGGTTGGCCAGGGTGCTGTGGAAGTGGTCCAGTGAGAAGGCAAAGCGTTGGCGGAGTTCACCGTTGGTGATCTCGGAGGACTCCACGTTGACCCAGTCCCGCTCCGCGTCATAGGCGTAAAAACGGTTGCGTAGCTGCACGTTATCCCGCAGCTGGTAGTCAACATCCAGGGTCAGGCGCCATTCTTCCCCTTCGATGGAGGCATCCCGGGCATTGAAGTTACTGCGGGCCAGATCCCGCCCCGGCTCACCCCGCTCCGGGTCTACCGGTGCACCCCAGTAAGGGGGCAGTGAGTCATCCAGGTACACCAGGTTAGCGGTGATCCGCAGCCGGTCGCTGGCGTCATAGCGCAGGCTGGCGCTGATGGTATCCCGGCGCAGGTTGCTGTTGTCGGTATAGCCGTCACTGCTCTGGCGTTCACCGTCGATGCGCAGGCTCAGCCCGTCCACCCCGGTGGGGCCGCCATGGCCGGCGGCAACCCGGGTGCTGTTGAAAGAGCCGGCGGACATGAGCAGGTCGGTTTCAGTGGCATTGGGGTTGGGGCGGCGGGGCACAAAGTTCACGGCACCGGCGGTGGCACCCTCACCGTGGAGGATGGAGGCCGGGCCGCTTAAGGTCTCTACCCGCTGGTAAATCCAGCTGCCCTGGGGGCGGGCGAACATGCCCGGGCGGCCAAAGCCGATGCCGTCATAGAGAATCGCCACATCATTAAAACCCCGGGCACTGAAGCCCGACAGGTTGCCGCCGGTATTCCCGGAGGTGAATCCCGCCGCGCCGGTCACCGCTTCAGTGGTGTCCCGCACCCCCCGTTCCTGCATGCGCTGCTGGTCAATCACTTCCATGGTTGCAGGGGTCTCCCGCACGCTCAGGCCCAGCCGTGAGCCGCTCTGGCTGATGGCGTCCATGGGCAGTTCGGGGCTGTCTCCCAGCACCAGTAAAGGTTCCAGGCTGAACTGTTCGTCAGCGGCTAAGGGTGCTGCCAGGCAAGCCAGCAGGGTCAGGGGTAACAGGCTGAAAATCATTCTGCGGGCCCCACCGGCCCGCGAAAAATCATTCGTTGCAGGGGGGGTGTAGAGCGTGTTTGCCCATAAGGGCGGGGGGGTTGGAACCAGGGACATGCGACTCTCCATGTGTGCTCAGTCAAACTGATGCCACGAGGAGCACACACGAGCAGGCACGGCACGAACGCCCAGCAACAATGACCGGCAGACGGGACACAGACCCAATCTCGCGCTGGAGCGCCCCACGCACCACCAGGGAGTTACCACGAACCAGCCGCTCCATTTCAGGGAGCCGCTGATCGGGTTCGTACTCATCGGGCCGGTCTCCGGACTTACGTGGGGGTGAAGCTTCACCCTGGCAGATCGCCTTCCCATCGCTTTAAGCGACAGTGGCAGAGAATGACCTGCGTTTACACGCTCACCGTTGCGGGGGCAGTTCCGGACTCGACCGGGGCGTTATTGGCCCCTGTCTCACCGGATTCCCGTTTCACCTTCTTAGCCTGAACGGCCTGAAGGCACCTGAGAGAATTGCGCGACAGTATGTAGGCGCTGACAACCCTAAGCAAGTTTGGAAGAGCCTGCCCGACAAGAAGTGGTATGTTATAACATACCATTACGGAGTGGCCAAATCATTCAGGCGGGGGCAGACCCGGTTTTTGCAGTGCCAAAACCTGGTCTGTCCCATTTACACCCAGTTACAGATAGAGCACTTTTGATGTGAGCTTTATAGGGATCAAGGGACTATTATTAATCCAGCCATAGCCCGAAAACCGGGTTTTGCACTGGAAAAGCCATTGTCAGAGACGCCTTATGGAAACAACGTGGTCAGAGAGGCGCCGGTTGGCAGCACTGCAGCGCCTGAACATTCTGGATACGCCCCCGGAAGAGCGTTTTGATCGTCTTACGAAACTTGCGCGTCGGTTCTATGATGTGCCCATAACGCTTTTTTCTATCATCGATGAAAAGCGGCAGTGGTTTAAATCAAAACAGGGTCTTGAGGTCAGTGAGACCGCTCGCTCCATGGCGTTCTGCGATTATGCGATCCAGCAGGACAAAGTGTTTATCGTGGAGGATGCCAGCAAGGATATCCGATTTCGGGATAATCCCCTGGTGACTGGGGAGCCGCACATCCGCTTTTACGCGGGTATGCCCATCAGGGAACCCAGCGGCTTCAAGATAGGCACCCTGTGTCTTCTTGATACCAGGTCACGGAAAGTGTCGGAAATAGAATTCGACGTTTTACGTAACATTGCCAGCCTGATTGAAGATGAAATAGAGCGTGCTTTCTTCAGCCAGCACAATCAGGAGTTTTTCCGGCTCTCGCAATTAAGCCGCTCCATTCACCGGGCGCAAAATATCTTCCTGACCCATGATGACCAGAACGCGGCCTTTGAGCTGATGTTAAGTGACCTGCTGTCTCTCACGGACAGCCAGTTTGGGTTTATCGGTGAGATCCTGCACCACCCTGATGGCATTCCTTACCTTAAGATTGGTGCCATTACCAACATTGCCTGGAGTCCGGAAACCCAAGGGCTCTATCAACAGGTCCAGCGCCGCGGTATGACCTTTGAGCGGCTGGATAACCTGCTTGGGGCTTCACTGCTGTCGGAACAGGTGGTTATTTCCAACGACTTCAATGCCGACCCCCGTCGAGGTGGGTTGCCAGAGGGGCATCCCCCCATCAGCGCCTATTGCGGCATTCCCCTGTTCTCCGGGGACACCCATATTGGCCTGGTGGGGCTCGCTAACCGGCAGGATGGTTACTCGGAAAAGCTGGCGGAGGAACTCGAACCGCTGCTGCAGACCGTGGGGCAGTTAATTGAGCGCAAGCGCTTATACAGTGAAAAACTGGAGCATAAGAAAAACCTCGAAAAGGCGGCAAACTACGATAACCTGACCGGTCTGCCAAACCGTCGCCTGCTGACAGAGCTGTTTGAGAACGAGATTGTTGAGGCGGATAAGCGCCAGGGCATGCTCTCTGTGTGCTTTCTCGACCTGGATGGCTTTAAGGACATCAACGATACCCATGGACACGCTGTGGGTGACTCGGTGCTGCAATCCGTAGCTGGCCGCCTGAAAGGGGCCCTGCGGGATCACGATATTGTGGCAAGGCTGGGTGGCGATGAGTTCGTTGCCATCCTCAGGGACGTTGAAGACGACCGTGTGTATGAACGAATGCTGAATGCGATCGGGCAACCGATTCATCTGGGCCAACGCATTCTGCAATTATCCGGCAGCATGGGCATTACCCTGTACCCCGGAGATGATGCGGACACTGACCTGCTACTGCGCCATGCGGACCAGGCCATGTATGCGGCAAAAGAGGCTGGCAAGAACCAGTTCAGGCTGTTCGACGTTGAAACCCATGTGTCACGAAAAGAGCGTTTCAAAATTCTTGAACAGCTTCCGGAAGCGCTGCGGCTGGGCCAGTTTGAAATGTACCTGCAGCCAAAGATCCACTTGAAAAATAAGCAGGTGGAGAGCTTTGAAGCACTGCTTCGCTGGAACCATCCGGAAGAAGGCCTTGTGGGGCCACTGCTATTTTTGCCGCACCTTGAACACACAGAATACGCAGCGGCCATCGGGCGTTTCGTGATACAGGATGCGGTAGCAAAGCTCAAAGCCTGGCGCACTGAGGGTCTGACCTATTCCCTGAGTATCAACCTGAGCCCGTCCCACTTCCTGAGTGATAACTTCAAAGACGACCTGCAGGCAGCCTTGACCGATTGTGATGATACCCTGCGTTCCCGGCTGATTATCGAGCTGCTGGAAACCACCGCACTGGACGATACCGCCAAAGTCATCACCCTGCTGAAGGAATGCAAAGAGCTGGGTGTACAGGTTTCACTGGATGATTTTGGCACCGGTTACTCCTCCCTGGACTACTTCCGCCGCCTGCCCGCCGAAGAAATCAAAATCGACCGCTCCTTTGTCACTGACATGCTGGATGACATTGATGATGAACTGATCGTCGGCGCCATCATCGGCCTCTCCAGGAACTTCCGCCGGCGTGTAGTGGCAGAAGGTATTGAGAACGAAAAAACCCAGGACCTGCTGGTGGCAATGGGTTGCGATCTGGGGCAGGGTTATTACTACACGAAGCCGCTTCCGGCTGAGCAGGCACTGGCGTGGGCCAAGGCGTTTGATCAGCGGAACCTTTAAAATGGGGACAGACCACGTTTTTGGCACTTCAAAAAACGTGGTCTGTCCCCATTTTAAAGCGCCCATTTATTGCCCGGGAGGCCCTGAATTTTATGTCAACCAACGACAAACCCCTCAGTACCCGGTCAGATAAACAATCCATCGATCAGTTTATCCACCAGGTTCGCAAGATGCCGAAAACAGGCAGTGGCCAGGGCCGGCTGGTTTTCGCCCTGGACGCCACTGCCAGCCGGGAAGCCACCTGGGACCAGGCCTGCGACCTACAAAGTGAGCTGTTTCTGGCCACCCGGGACATCGGTGGCCTGGCCATACAACTGTGCTATTACCGGGGCTTTCAGGAGTTCAAATCCACGGTCTTTGTCAGCGAGACCGGGCAATTGCTCAAACTGATGAACGGCGTCTCCTGCCTGGGCGGTCGCACCCAGATCAGCCGGGTGCTGGCCCATGCGTTGAAGGAAACCCGGGGGCAGCCGGTCAAAGCGGTGGTGTTTATTGGTGACTGTTGTGAAGAGCCGGTTGATGAACTGTGCCACACTGCCGGTGAGCTGGGTATGTTGAGAACCCCGGTCTTTATGTTCCACGAGGGCAGTGACGCCCATGCCAGGGCGGTATTTCAGCAGGTCAGCAAACTCTCCGGTGGCGCTTATGCGCCGTTTGATCGTAACAGTCCTCAGGTACTGAAAGAGCTGATGGCGGCGGTGGCGGTCTATGCCTCCGGGGGTGCCAGGGCGCTGGAGAACCATGCCAGCAAAAGCTCCCAGGCGGTAAAGCGGCTGACGCAACAAATCAAATAGTTCATTAAATGGGCGCTTTAAATGGCGTTTTAAATGGGGACAGACCACGTTTTTTGAAGTGCTAAAAAACGTGGTCTGTCCCCATTTAAAACGCCCTTTAAAACGCCCCTTTCATGCTG
>REBR01000118.1 GCA_007692645.1 Halomonadaceae bacterium
ACCTTTATCAATGGCCGTCTGGATATTTTCTCCCAGTACTTTCCCCAAGCGCGGAATATCGACCGGGTGGGTGGCTTTCTGCGCACCCGTTACTCCTACGATTTTGAATTACGGGATGAACGCCGTTCCAAAGACCCTGTAGGGCAGCGCCGCAGCCTGACCCCCCAGGGCCGGGATGACGCCGCCCGGGGCGACATTCTGGATGCCTATGTGTTCATTGACGGGTTTGTGGCAGATATGCCGGCCAGCCTGCGTTATGGCCGCCAGGTATTGAACTGGGGTGAGAGTACCTTCATACAGGGGGGTATCAATACCACCAGCCCTCTCAACGCCACTGCAGCCCGCCAGCCTGGGGCAGAGCTTGAGGACATTCTGATTCCGGTGGAAATGCTCTACGGTAACATTACCCGTGGGAATCTGACCCTGGAAGGGTTCCTGCAGACCAAGTGGGAGTCCTCAGAGGTGGACAACTGCGGTACCTATTTCTCCACTGCGGATGTGGTAGCAGATGGCTGTGGCCCGGTTCTTTTGGGGGGCCAGGCACCAGACTTTCAGGTTATAGAAGACGAAGTCTTTGCCCCGCGGGAAGGGGATGTTGAGCCTTCAGACAGAGGCCAGTTCGGTATTGCTGCCCGTTATTTCTCCGATGCACTGGATGGGGAAATTGGCTTTTACTACCAGCGCCTGCACAGCCGTCTGCCTTACCTGGGTGGCCGGGTGAATAACCCGGATGCTCCGGCTCCGGAACTGGGCCAGGACAGCAATCCTGACCTCCCGCAAGCTGATTTTCCCAGCTACTTTGTGGAATACCCGGAAGATATCGACCAGTTTGGTATCAGTTACAGTACTACCACCCGTGGTGGCACTTCCATTGGTGGTGAGTACAGTTACAAGCGCAATCAGCCATTGCAGATCAATACCATCTATCTTATTTCAGGGGGCAATCAGCTAAGAAGCCCTAATGGGGATATCATCAGTAAATATGAGCGAAAGTTGCGGGCTGATAACCCGGACGACAACCTGGCGGGACAGCGGGTTAAAGGGTTTGATACCTTTGGCGTTTCCCAGCTGCAAGGCACCGTGCTCCACTTTGTGGACCGGGTTATGGGGGCAGACCGGCTGGTCTTCCTGACAGAAGTGGGGGCGACCTACGTTCATGGTCTGCCAGACACGGATGAGCAGGAATTTGGTCGCTCGGGGGTTTTTGGTATCGGTAATCGCCCGGTTGAGGGTGCGGAATTTACTGGAGATAACTGTGTCGAGGGCCGTGATGGCGCCATTGGCCAGAACATTAACCCCAGCAACTGCCGCGGGGATGGTTACACCACCTCGTTCTCCTGGGGCTATCGCACGGTGTTGGCGCTGCAGTACAGCAATGCCTTTATGGGTGCCAATGTCACGCCACAGCTGTTTTTCTCCCATGACGTCAAAGGCTTTTCCCCGGAGCCGGGTCCCAATTTCCAGGAAGATAATAAACAGTTGGGCTTAACTCTGGCCTTTGATTACCAGAACAGCTACGCCGCAGAAATCACTTACAACACCTTCTTTGATGGACGTTACAATGATGTAAGGGACCGGGATTTTATTGCGGCCAGTGTCTCCTATACCTTCTAAATAACCTGCGTAGGCATGGGCCTACAGTGAGTTGTTAATCTTGAGACTACTGTCCCGGCTAGTGATCAGCCAGGGCAGTTTTTATTGTCGACGCTCCCGGGTCCCATGTTATAATGTGACAAGGATGTGGTGAAAATAGGCCAGCAATTTCAGGGTACGCGGGCATCCTGCTCTGATTTCCTCAAGCGTTTTTAACGCTGTTTTAGTTGAAGCAATGAATCCTCAACCCTTTATCGCAATATTATCGCTGCCGCCCAGTGAGGTTTCTTGCCGGTAAGATCGAGCCGGCGGTGATACGGAAATTCCAAGCTATACCAAAATAAGTCGTAAGACAGGAGAAGTCATGAAAACAACACAACAACTGATTGTTACCGGGGTGCTGACCTGCTCCCTGATGATGGCGGGCCACGTGTTCGCCGACAATACTCTGGGTGGCGATACGCTGACTCGTATGGGCGCTGAGCGTGCAGGCAACGGAGATGAAATTCCCGATTATGAGGGTGGCCTGACTACACCCCCCAGTAATTACCAGGGGGATATGCGCTACGTAAATCCGTTCCCTGAAGATGAGGAACTTTTCCGCATCGACCAGAGCAACGTGGATGAGTACAAAGACCGGCTGTCTCCCGGCCAGGTCGCCATGATTAACCAATACGACGATTTTTTCCTGCCCATTTACCAGACTCGCCGCACCGCAGCACTGCCGGAAGAGTGGCTGGAGATCACTGCTGAAAACGCCACTACTGTCGAGCTGGAACAAAGCGGTAACGGTATTCTCAACTACACCACCGGCACACCGTTCCCGATTCCTGAAGCGGGCCAGGAAGTGATCTTCAACCATACCACCCGTTACCGTGGTGGTTCAGTGCGGCGGAATATCGCCCAGATGGCACCCCAGACCGACGGTCAGTTCAGCACCGTTCGCCTGGCTGAAGACATTACCTACCCCACCTTCCTGTCGGATTACCGGGAAGGGGATCATGACAATATCCTGTTCTACTTCCGCCAGACCACCACGTCTCCCTCACGCCTGTCTGGTAACGTGCTGTTGGTCCACGAGACCATTGATCAGGTAAAAGAAGGCCGTAGTGCCTGGATTTACAACTCCGGCCAGCGTCGTGTGCGCCGTGCTCCCAACGTTGCCTATGACGGACCGGGTACAGCGGCAGACGGTCAGCGTACCGCTGACAACCTGGATCTGTTCAACGGTGCTCCAGACAAGTACGACTGGGAAATTATCGGCAAAAAGGAAATGTACATTCCTTACAATGCCTATGATCTGAACAGCACTGACCTGAGCTACAGTGACATTGTTGGCCCAGGCCATATCGATCAGTCCCTGACCCGTTATGAACTGCACCGTGTCTGGCACGTGCGCGCTACCCTGAAAGAAGGTGAGCGTCATATCTATGGTCAGCGGGACTTCTACGTGGATGAAGACAGCTGGCAGATCGCCGTGGTCGACCACTATGACGGACGTGGTGAGCTGTGGCGTATGGCAGAAGCCCATATGTTCCAGGCTTATGACTTCGACATCCCGTTCTATGCCTTTGAAACCCTGTACGACATGTTGTCTGGTCGCTATCTGCTCATTGGCCTGACCAATGAAGAAACCGATCCTTACAACTTTGCCACTGAGCGTCGTGCGTCCTTCTACACCCCGGCTGCACTGCGTCGTTCCGGCCGCTGATACCAGTACCGTAACAGCCGCACCGAAAACCCGGGGCAGGTAACACTGCCCCGGGTTTTTTTATGCTTCATCGCATTTTGGAGTGAAAACCTGTTGCGTTGCTGCCTTCACCCAGCTACTGGCTCTGGTCCTGGTAGGTAAAGCGCAGAGTGAAATGATTAAGCATTCCCGGTAAGGGTTTATCCGGGCCAATGAGCGTTGGTGGCTGAATCTGAAACTGGTGTTCTCTCACTAAGGCCGCCAGCATACTGCTGGTAATCAATAACACCAGATGCCTGGCAGGGCAGACCCCGGGGCCCGCACTGAAGGGAACCAGTGGCAGATTTGAGGCGGGTTTCGCCGCCTGCCATAGCTCCGGGGCAAACCGGTTGGCTTCTGGCAGGCGGGATTCGTCCCGGTGAAAAAACGGCGCAAAGATGGCAACGCTGGTGTGGGCCGGCATAGTACCAGTCTCCCAGCGAGTTTCCTCTGTGGTTTCCCGCAGGATAATCGGGGTGGTTGGCCATAATCGCAGGGATTCAAGCACACAGGCCCGCAGAAATGGCAGGTATTGCTCTTCTGCGCCCCGCTGCCGGTGAATTTCCTCCAGGGCCTGCTCTGACTGACGGGGGTGGCTGGCCAGCAGGGCCAGTGTCCTGAAGGTGGTCATACCCCCGGGATCAAAAGCGAACATCCAGTGGGAAATCTGATGGTGCGGGGCAATATCCTCCTCACTGGCGGTGGTGTTGGCAATCACCTGTGCAAGACTGCCAGGCTCTGCCTTTTGCAGATAGCTTTTAATTCCTTCATGGAAGTCTTTTATCAATGAGTCCTGACGAGGATGGAGAAACGCCCAATTGGCGTTCTTCCGTAACCGATTAATCTGTTTGGTCAGGGTTTCATCGTCCCGGGCGGAATCCCCCAGAATGACCCGGCGCACCACCGGAAACCAGACATTGGCAAAATCGTTCCAGGTGAGCTCAGCCTTGTGCCGTGTGGCATTGAACAGGCGTTGAGCTTCGTCGTCCACCACCCGCAGAAAATTCCCCGCCAGGTCATGCACTGGCTTGTCGCTGGCCAGGACTTCTTCGTTGAAATGGCGCCTGCGGGTACGTTCACTGCCATGGGAAATCAGCACCCCTTTAGGCTGAAAGTGGGCCAGGGAAGCGGCCTTTTCCGCCGTGGCGGTGGCAAAGGGTTCAGGGGTTTCTTCCAGTACCCGGCTCACATGTTCAGGGGAGAGAAGCAAAGCCTGGGAGCGTCCGGGAATATTCAGCAGCAGTGGGCCGGTGCCGTATTTGTCCCGCAATACCTGCATGCGTTCCACAGCGCGACGACTCAGGTCCAACTGGTCAGAGACTCGCATAATGGTAGGCCGGCGAATGATCACCCCTTTGGCCAGCATCGGGCCAATAACCGCTGAGGCGACACCCAGGGTTTCAGCAAGGGTGGCCCTGGGGATGGTGTCACGTTGGCTACTGGCAACCTGTTTCGTCATGGGGCTTCTCCTGATTCTGGAAAAGAATGGCCGTCATAAACCGGGGATATGTGGGCAAATGGTAGAGAAAAACACCAAGGGGTTATGGGGCTTTGGCCACAGATGACATAACCGTCAGAGAAGGGGGTAGGACCAGTAGAGGGTGCACAAACAGCCGTTAGGGCCATGGCCAGAAGTAGTGAGGTTGCTTTGCAGCAAATCCCGGTAAAACCTTGCCACCACAAAATAGAGCTATCGCCGCTGATGACGGACTCTGGGGCCCTGACAGACCGGTATTGCCGAGCTTTCCTGTGGTTGACCCATCAACAATGTCACATACAGTCAACTAAGTAGCTGAGGTTGCCGGGGGGGCAGTGAGAATTTAAAGCCTGTAAAAGCAGTAAGGTCGTGTCTATGGGGGTGTATGAGCTCAGGGGTAGGCTCCGGTTGTGGGCGTATCTGCAGGGATGGGTAGCGCTACTGTTACTGGAAGCAGCCGGCACCCAGCATGCCATCGTCGGTAGCTACAAGGGCAATCTGCAAAGTCTGGGAGTGCAACTGGGTTATCGGTTTTAGGGGCCAAGCTTAATCTTGTTTGTGTGATCGCTGTCACGCTTTACGCAATCTAATCAATATCTTGCAATTGTTAAGCCCTGCCAGCCCGCCTACAATTCCTGCTGTTTTTATTTCCCCCTTTTATTCCGCTTTCAGGCCCAGGCCTGGGGCGGCACCAGCTCAGGGATCATCATATGGATGTGTATGTCAGATTCGCCGGGAAGGCGGTGCTTTGCGGTGCCTTACTCTCTACTGTCAGCTCATTGCAGGCCGCGGGCTTTGATATGCCCCAGTACGGGGTGCGGGAAATGGGGGTCGCTTATGGTGGTTCTGCAGCCATGCTGGAAGATGCCAGCGCCATTGCCTATAACCCTGCAGGCCTGATGCGCCTGCACGGGCGTAACGTCACCGGCGGCGCCACCCTGTTGCTGTCCCGTTTTGACTATGACGTTACCGCCCACCGTGAACGGCGGCCTTTGGTGGGGGGGGAGGTGCCCGGTAACGGGGAAGACCGTATCCGTGGCACCGCGGTGGTGCCACAGCTGTATTACAGCACCCGGCTGTCGGAAAACTCTGCCGTGGGCATTGGCCTCTATGTGCCCGTGGGTTCCGCCACGGAGTACCGCAATGACTGGGTCGGGCGTTACCATGCCACCACTACCGAGATTACCGCCATTAACCTGTCCCCGGCTTTTGCCTGGCAGGCCTCATCCCAGGTGTCTCTGGGGGTGGCTGCCGTGGTGCAGTATTTCCAGGGCACTTTTGAGAACCGCATTGATGTGGGTTACCTGGTGGCGGATGAGTTGATCGATACCATCGAAGAAGAGGCGCCCAATTTTTTTACCGGTGCGGATGGTGAGCGGGACAAGCGGGATCTGGTGAATAACCTGGCCCATAACCACGATGTGGATAACCGTATTGAAGCAGACAGCATTGCCTATGGCCTGAACCTGGGTCTGCTCTGGCAGCCCTCGGATAACACCCGGGTCGGTTTACAGTACAACACACCAGTGCGGCATTTCGGTGAAGGCAAGGCCCAGCGGCCGCAGCTGGATGACCCGGCCTACCAGGCCGGTATTGAAGCGGCCATTTGTGACAATGCCCCGCGCCTGCTCGACTGTGCCAACCCGGATGAAGACCGGGCCCGTGAAGGGGCGGAAAAAGCCGTGGGGCCCCTGGGGGCAGAAGGGGGTGAGATTGCGGTGGACTTTATGGTGCCCCAGAAGCTGACTCTGAGCCTGTTTCACCAGAAAAACCGCTGGCTGGCCTTAACCGGCGGGGTTGCCTGGACCAACTGGGGGCAGGTGAAAGAAGTGCGCTTTACTCAGCCTGACGGCTCCTCCCGGGGGGGCAGCGACCTGACCGACAGCGGTGACGATGTGCGCCGCCGTGACCTGGTGCAGCCGTTTGATTGGGAAGACACCTTTCGCCTGGGCCTGGGGGCGGTGATTACCCCAGAGGGGGCCTGGAGCTACCGCTTTGGTGTCAGCTTTGACCAGTCTCCGGTGCCTGATGAAGCCCGGCGCACTCCCCGGGGGCCAGACAGTGACCGGGTTATTGGCGCCCTGGGATTAAGCTACTCCCCCTGGCAAAACCTGGCCCTGGACCTGGGTTATACCTTCAGCTATTTCACCGACTCCGGTGTGAATTCGGTAGAAAACCCTGCCGGTACTGACCACCGCCTGGAAGGACGGATTCGGGGACACTTGCACAGCCTGGCCGCACAGGCGAGTTTTCAGTTCTAGTGCGTTAGCCAGCCTCAGTAACGATTTGCCCCAGATGCCTTATTGCAGCTGAAAAACCACCTGTATCCGTGCTTCAAGGGTGATTTCACCGGGGCTGTAGGCACTGCTCTCAGAACTGTCACTGGCGGTGCGCATCATCATCTGGGGTTGATAGCGCTGGGCGCTTTCCTCTTCAATCACCACAACATCCCCAAGGCTGCGCCCTGCGGCCTGGGCTAATACCCGGGCTTTACGGGTGGCATCCCCCATGGCCCGTTCCAGAGCCTGGTCCTGCAGCCCCTGGGGGTCTTCCGGCTCCCGGCCAGCCTGGTTCAGCTGGCTGAAGCCCAGTTGAGTCAGTTCGCTCAGCAGCTGCGCATACTGTTCGATCCCCTCTGCCCGGAAGCGGATTTCCCGGCTTACCTGATGCCCCACCAGCTTCTGTTCTGGCCGCCACTGCCATTGGGGCTGCACGTCAATACGGCTGGCCTCCACCGCTTCCTGGGGAATGCCCAGGGCCTCTGCCAGCTCCAGTGCAGCGCGGATTTCACTGTCCACTGCCTGCTGCATGGCGGGGATATTGTC
>REBR01000273.1 GCA_007692645.1 Halomonadaceae bacterium
CGAATGTGCTGTGGCTTTGTAAAGCAGTCACGATGCTTAAACATGATTAAAAGAAGAATAATTATCCGCGAGCTAAATTTTCAGGAAGTTGAGAAGGTCAGTGGTGGTGCATTCCCTCAGTGGCTGGTTTTTACTGCAGCAGCAGCGGGTTCTCAAATAGGCCGTGCCACTAATATTGTTGTGGATCATGCCGTCGACCGATTTCAAAATCCTACAAATGTGCACAACCCAGTGCATGACGGCCGGGCCTTCTGATTAATCAGGCCAGTCCAGGCTAATGGGCACTTCGTTGGGTGCTCATTAGTCCTGCATCTTTTTACCACGCCATTAAGGACTCT
Source organism: Halomonadaceae bacterium (assembly GCA_007692645.1). GTDB lineage: Bacteria > Pseudomonadota > Gammaproteobacteria > Pseudomonadales > Oleiphilaceae > REBR01. The sequence continues at coordinate 339 of REBR01000273.1, forward strand.
AAGATGCCTTCTGATTTCGCCGATAATCAGCGTTCTTGGTCTTTTTACCTGCATTGGGCAACATATGCATTGCTGGGTATTGTGACTTCAATTGTGTTGTCACGAGTGCTAATTGATGGATTAAGCATTTCTTTCTTGAGCAAGGCCGAGATATATTCCGGTGTCTGGACGGTTGTGCTGGGTATTGCACTCAGTCGGCAAAAGTCGCAGTAACAGGGTCGTCTCAGGTGAGGCGATCATGACCAATGGGACAGGCACCCGATCCTTCTGTAATATGAAATACCAACTTTAATACGGCATCCATCACGTCTTTAATAAATTTGGTTGCAGTTAGGATAAGTGTTTTTAGTGTCGCGGCAATTGGTGCTGAGGGGGCAGGAGTTTAAAATCCAACCAAAACTTTCGCAATCGGAGCCGTAAAGTTAAACACCACCATCCTTTCAAAGCTATTCGGCGTGAGTCTATAAGTGATCTCAGAAACGGCCCCTCGAATCGTCATAGCCTGGCTGCCCGAGACGTAGCCCATGTTGCGGTCAACGCATCATTTGCTGATAGGTTATCTGAGCCAACGGAACAAATAGCAGAGCCAGAAATAACGTACAGATAAGGCCCGTCACCTGCGACCAAGGCGTTACGAACGTAGTGCTGAAGTAAGCAGTCAGCGCTGCGGCAGCGGCAAAAAAAGACATCCATTCCATGGTGTGTGCCCCAAAATGCGCGGATTCAAGTTGCAAAGGCGAGGTCTGCCGGCATCGCTCTTTCAGGGCCATTCCTGTCATCGCCACCACCCACAAGGACATGAGCCCCGGGAACCCTTTTATTGCAGGTAAGCTCAATAACAATGCGTATAGGGTCGATGCGGTGATCGAACTGAACACGAAGGTATTAAACCAGGCAATTCGTCGGTTTCGTCTGGAGTCCAGGAATAGATAGACCTGATAACCCCTGGACAGTCGCAGCGGATAAATCGGATTGTAGCCGATCTCGTTGGAGGTCCTGTAAAAGAGCATATAAAGATAGCTCCACTCGCTGTGTTGAAGAATCCTTGCGGGCCCCAGGCCCACAAGGATTGGTTTTTAGAATTGAGGAATCGGCTGATAAGGCTCGTTCAGCCAAACTGGGGCTGTATGATTTGGTTCACTACTGAAAGCGCCGCCACTATCCAAAAGCGATAACCCGGCTGCGGCCCCCCCCATTGTTGCTGAGATCCCCGCAGCGGGTAACTGGTGTGGGCCTGGAACCAAAGCGAACGATCCTGTTAACGCAGCCCCGGTGGCGAGAACTCCGGAAGCTAGCCCAATATTGCCTCCACTGACCTGCTCAATCTCTTGAGCGTTGAGTTCCTGAATATCTTTATTCCACGTTGTCATTTTAATTCTCCTTCGTAGTTACTCCGTTATGAACACTATATGGCCTGAAACGGCCACAACGGAACGGATACCGTAAACCAAAATGACCGGCTCTGTGACCTGTCAGAAATGAAAGGTTGTGGGAGTGTTTCTTTAAAATGTGACTAGTTACACATCTTATCGCTGGGCCGATGGGTAGACACTGAATGAAATAATAGTTAAGGGTTTTCTTTCAGGGTATGAGCCGCCACGCTGATTTTGGGCACAGGGTTAAACCAGTATAATTGCATACCGAGGTCAGCTATGACCAAACAACGACGCAATTGCTACTCAGCAGGATTTATAGCCATGGCATCAAGCTGGCCGAGAATACCGGAGCGGCCAGTGTCGCCAGCAAAAGGAAGTGCATGAGTCACAGGTCTATTGCTGGCACTCCGCCGTCAGGAAAAAGGCCAGCATGTCAGCCCGAGAATTCGAATCTTCTGAGTGCCTGTCCCCGCTTTTTCTTTCTACTTTGAATGAGTCATCCTCCTCTCTGACAGAATGATAATGGTCTCATTGAGCCAGACTTGCATCCACCCACTGGCATATAAAGTTCTGACTCAATCCAATTAATTCGTACTAAAAAATAAGCGATTCACAGAGTTAAATTTAATTGATTGGAAATGTTCTGTTGCGGACTAAAGCTATTCAAATATAAATATTTTGCTAATAATTCAGGTGACCATCAAAATACCTGACCACAAATAATAAAAGCGTGAAATGCATCGCATATTAATAAATAGCTGCCTATTTGCAGTTCACACACTTTAAAAAAATTGTTAGTTTTAAATTGTAAGAAGTCAACCGGCAACCTGCGATGGTTAAAAAAAATTATGAATCGAGCCACCATGAAAACGATTAAAATCCACACTGTTGCCGGATTTTTATTTCTTATGGCACTGCTGCCGTTAATTTGGGGTGAAGTTGCGGATAATGATCTTGCTATAATTATAACGGCACTCTCTGTTGCAGCTTTAATATTTTTCTTGGGCCGATCAGGTGAGTCTATTTTGTCATTCAGAAAGCGAATCACTTCGGAAGGAAGACACTGGGAAAAATTTGTTCTTAAAAATTTAATAATATTGCACTTGGCATTATTTTTTGTGGTTTTTCTGATGCTCTTAGCTGTAGGTATTTGACAGGTTACTTTATTGAATCCCTAAAAAATAGATTAATATAAAAGTACTGAGTTATTATAAAAACACACCTGCTTTGCTGTTTTGTAGCATAAAGCCGTAGCTACATAGTAGGAAATGCCATAATTTTTAGAAAAGGACTTATGTGGCAATGCGAAGGAGCGCGCATTTATTTTTTGCGGCAATTCTACTTTGTGGATTTCCGTTTCCGACGTTTTCGAAGTCGTTGAGCGAATTTAGTAAACCGGATCTACTGAGTCTTTGGGACCTTGCTCAAAGGCACGACGCAAGCCTTGAGGCGGCCCGCAGGGAGCGGGATGCGGGCCAGGAAGCTCTGCCCCAAGGACGAGCAGGTTTGCTTCCAACAGTCAATTTGACGGCGGAGCGGGCCCGGGAAAGACGCTGGTCAGATGAGCCCAGCTTAGAAGGGGGGGTAAGTAGGGAGCGCCAGGACCTGGACCAGACGCGGGTCAGTGCTGAACTGACCCAGCCTTTACTGCGGTTCGAGAACTGGTACGCCTTCCGCGAATCCGCACTACGTGCGGATCTCTCCGAGATTGAATTTCTGCAGGTAAGTCAGTCCTTCCGGTTGCGTCTGGTCAGGGTCTATCTGGATTCACTCAAGGCCCAGCTTCAAATGGATACGCTGCGCTCACAGCTGACGGCCGTAGAAGCACAGAAACGCCAGGCTGAATCTCGCCTTTCGGCTGGATTGGTTGATCGACTCGACCTGTTGCAGGCCACAGCAGAGTACCGGCGCGTTCAGGCAGAGAGGGTCTCACTCCGATCCGAGTTGGAGGCACACTTTCGGGAGCTTGAGACACTCACTGGTGCGGAATTCAGCCAGCTGGCGCCATTACAGGATTCCTTCGAACCCCGTACTCAGGTGCTGGCGCCTATGGAACATTATGTGCAGCGGGGGCTGCAGGGAAACCCTGGTATACGGGCGGAGCGCTTACGCAAGCAGATCGCCCGGCAGGGTGCGCACCGTGCAAGATCGGCCTATCTACCCACTCTGGATCTTAATTTCAGGGCCTCCCATGACGTCAGTGAAACCCACTCTGGGGCAAGTAGTGGATTTGCCGAGTTCCCGGAAAGAGAAACCGATTCTGTTCGAGTGTCCCTGCAGCTTAACGTGCCGCTATTCTCTGGTGGGCGCACAACATCGGCCCATCGTGAGGCAACATCTCGTGCCGCCCAGGTAGAGGAGGAGTTAAAGGCTTCTGTGGAGGAGACACGTCTGAGCATTGAAGTCAGCTATCGCAGTTTGCGCCATTTGCGGGATTCTTTAACTGCTTCGGAGGCGGCTCTTGAGGCACAGGAGGCGGCCCTTGAGGCCACAGAGCGAAGTTATGAGGCGGGTCTGGAGGATATGGTTCAGGTGGTGCAGGCCCAAAGGGCCTGGTTCGCTGCCACCCATGAGCATGATCAAGTAAGGCTTGATTACCTGGCCGAGCTGGCAAGACTGCAAGCGGCCATTGGTGAGCTGGACCGGGACTTTCTGGCAACCCTCAATGGCTGGCTGGAGGCTGCATGAACCGCTCATTGTTTCGCAAGGAAGTGATCAATCATCAACGCGAGCGGTTATGGGGGGACATCATCCTGGCGCAGCCCCTGTCATTACAACTGGTGACAGGTATTATCGCAGTCATCCTAATTAGTTTGATTGCATACCTGGTCCTGGGCACTTATACACGCAAGGAGACAGTGCCGGGGTATCTGGTGCCCTCCCAGGGGCTGGTGCATGTGCACGCGCCACAGCCGGGAACGGTCAAGGAGCTGGCTGTAGAGTTCGGTGACAAGGTGCAGCAGGGGGACTCTCTGATCAAGGTTCGCACTGACCAGTCTCTAGAGGATGGTGCAACGCTGAATGTCATGGTGATCAACCTTCTGGATCAGCGAAAACAGGCTCTTAAACAACGCATTAAGCGCCATAAAAGCCGCAAACAGGCACGTCGCCACTACCTGCAGAGTCGCATCCAGGGGCTTGAGAGCCAGATTGATCAGCTTACACGCCAGCGCGCTCTTCAGGTCAAGCGTAAGGAGCTGGCGCTTAATCGCTATGAAGCATTGGAGGCGTTGCATCGCGACGAACTTATTTCTGACGAGGAGTACGAATCCCGCTACCAGACCATGCTGGATCAGCGCCAGCGGTACGAGCAACTCAGTCAGTCCCTGCTATCGGAACATGCGCGTCTGGAGGAGGCGCATTTTGAGCTTGACTCGCTGACCAGTGAGACCGCTGAAACGTTGGATGAGCTTGAGTCAGAGATTTCCCGACTCAGACAACAGAAGCTGCAGCATCGTGGCGAGCAGGCGTTCTCTATCCAGGCGCCTGTCGACGGGAAAGTGACCAGTTTGCAGGCCGTGGTGGGCCAGAGAGTGGATCATCAGCGGCCTCTGCTGGCCATACTGCCGGAGGGTGACGAACTGCGAGCCGACCTCTTTGTTCCCACTCGAGCCATCGGCTTCATTGAACCTGAGCTTCCCGTGCGTGTTCGTTATGAAGCCTTTCCTCATGAGCGTTTCGGTATTCATGAAAGCCGGGTCAATCAGGTGGCTGGAACCATCCTTGGTCCTCACGAGGTGGATGCGCCCATTCGCCTTGACGAGCCGGTGTATCGGGTCAGTACCCGGCTGAAAAGTCAGCACCTGTATGCTTTCGGGCGGGAAATGCCATTGCAGTCGGGGATGCTTCTGGAGGCGGATGTCTTGCTGGATGAGCGGCCACTGTATCAGTGGATTCTGAGACCGCTCTATAGTCTCAGGGGGACACTCTGATGGAGTCTACCGCATCGCTGTTGCGCTTCTCTGGCGCTCCCAGGGTACCCGTTATCCATCAATCAGCAATGGCTGAATGCGGGCTCACCTGCCTGGCAATGGTGGCCAGTTATCATGGTTTGCGTGTCGATCTTAACAGTCTTCGGCGACGTTTCCCGGTTTCCCTAAAGGGGGCGACACTGAAAGGCATCATGGAAATCGCCGACCGCCTTAACCTGGCCTCACGGCCTTTGAAAGTGGAGCTTGATCAGCTCCAGGATCTGAAAACGCCAGCGATTCTCCATTGGGACATGAATCACTTTGTGGTTCTAGCCAGTTTTCGTGGCGGCAAGGCGGTAATCCATGACCCAGCCCAGGGTCGGCGACTGCTGGATAAAGAAGCGCTTTCCCAGCATTTCACCGGAATTGCCCTGGAACTCACTCCCGCACCAGGCTTCCAGAAGCGGGACGAGCGCCGGTCCATGAAGCTGACCGATTTCTGGAACCGTATATCCGGGTTCAAGCGCGCGATTATTCAGGTACTGATGCTATCGATTGCATTGCAGATATTCGCCCTTGGTGGCCCCTTCTATATGCAGCTGGTGGTGGACGAGGTGCTTGTCAGTCACGACCAGGCGCTGCTGACTGTACTGGCCATCGGTTTTCTGATGCTGGCACTGATTGAAGTCACCACCCGCTTCTTGCGCGCCTGGGTAGTTTTGATCTTCAGCAGTTTGCTCAATGTACAGATGGCGAGCAACCTGTTCCGGCACCTTATCCGCCTGCCCCTAGCCTATTTCGAAAACCGTCATATAGGCGATACGGTTTCACGATTTCAGTCCATGCATCAGATCAAGCAGATGTTCACCACGGGCTTTGTGGAGGCCCTGGTGGACGGACTCATGTCCATCATCCTGGTCGTTCTCCTGTTTATATACAGCCCCAAACTTGCACTGATTGTGCTGGGATTCGTGGCCTTGTATTTGATCCTCAGGTTATTGCTGTTTCGGCCCTATCGAAACCTGACCGAAGAAAATATTATTGTGGGGGCGAAGGAGCAGTCCAACTTCATGGAATCAGTCCGGGGCATTCAATCCATCAAGATTTTTGGTAAGGAGCTGGATCGACAGAGCCTGTGGCAGAACCGTTATGCGGATCTGGTCAATACCGATATTCGCTTGGGCAAATTCCAGATCGGCTTTGCCACCGTCAATGACATCCTTTTTGCGTTGGAAAACATCCTGGTGATCTACCTAGGGGCCAGCCTTGTCCTGGACAGTCAAGGCGCGTTCACCGTGGGTATGCTCTACGCCTTTGTGTCCTACAAGCGCCAGTTTACCCAGAAAGCCGAGGCTGTCATTGCCAAGGTCATTGAGTTCCGTATGCTCAAGTTGCATCTGGAGCGGATTGCGGACATTGCCAAGACCCCCCAGGAGGAAAATCTGGATAAGGACGGTACCGATGAGCAAACCCTGTCCGGGCGTCTGGTTCTGGAAGGGGTTGCTTATCGTTATACGGAAGAAGATCCTTTTCTATTCCGGGGCCTGTGTCTTGATGTGCCGGCCGGTCAGGTGCTGGCCATTGTGGGACCCTCCGGTTGCGGCAAAAGTACATTGCTCAAGGTCATGTTGGGTCTTCTTGAACCGTCGGAAGGGGAGGTGCGTGCGGGCCTTGAGCCTCAGAACACAGGCTCCAACGAGGGTGAGGCAACCACCAACATTCACTCCCTGGGCCTGCGTCACTACCGCCGTCAGGTAGCGGCAGTCATGCAGGAAGATCAACTGCTGTCCGGTACCATCTCAGACAACATTTGCTTCTTTGACAATGCGCCTGATCAGCTTTGGATTCAGGAATGCGCCATGCTGGCCTGTTTGCATGAGGACATTCAGGCCATGCCCATGGGCTACAACAGCCTGGTTGGCGATATGGGCACCACCCTCTCCGGCGGTCAGAAGCAAAGACTGCTGATTGCCCGCGC
>REBR01000168.1 GCA_007692645.1 Halomonadaceae bacterium
AGAATGGGGTCAGAAAACGGGCAAAGACCGCCTGTATCAGGGCCTTTTTGGAACCGAAATGATAATTCACCGCCGCCAGGTTTACCCGGGCATGGCTGGTAATCATGCGCAGGGACGTTTCGGAAAACCCCCGTTCAGCAAACAACTCTTCCGCCGCATCCAGGATACGGTCAACCGTTTCAGACTGCGCCATAAATCCCTACCCAAAACCCAATTAAAACACAGGACCAAACAATTGTTTAAAACATACGTTTGACTTGGGGGTCTGTCAAGGTGCTGAATCACCGGGGGATAACGGGTCTGTTACGGATGCGCCATCAACGCTGCCTGCAGGCTCTTCATTATCATGAGGGGGAGGGTTTTCCTGTGCAGCCTCCGGGATCCCGTTAGCCGGGTCTGACTGCTCGCTGCGGGCATCCAGGGGCGCAGCGTTACCCGCATCAATCTGGGCCTGATGGTCCTGCAGGTACGCTTCCTGTAAACGGTTGTAGCCCTTCTCTGCTTCCAGGGCAAACATCAGGTATAACTGGCAGTGACCCCGACTGCGAATGGCCCCAACTAACCGCCCCTGTTGCGATAACTCATACAGTTTTAGAAAACGGGAGCGGTTCAGAGAAGGATTATACTCCCCCAGTTCCCGGCAGCAGCTTGCCAGCCCCAGCTTCCCCTCCAGATGCTGAATATGCTTTCTGGCCCGCTTCAGTAACAGATGGCGGCGCAACAGCAACTCACTGTATGACGGTTTGCTGGTAAACACCTGCCGCACCGGCGGAACCCCGAGCATGCCGGTTAATACCAGCAGCCCAAAGGCAACACCCCCCACCAGAGCCGGCACCAGGGTGGCCAGCCCTAACAGAACCAGCACTGCCAACAGGCTAAGACTGAATAACCAGATATCCCGCTGGCGGCGAGCCACGCCAATAGAATAGTGATCCGGCCAGCCCGGCAAAGAAAGGCTGTTGAAATCCAGCAGCAGAAGACGATCGCAGTTATACAGCAGTTTCCGGCGCTGGTGTTGCTGGGAAAAACGCAGCAGATTCTCGGCCTGGGACTGGGCTGCAGGGTCGGCCACTGACTCCGGTGCCTCTTCTTCCGCCACACCATGGGATTCCCCGGGGAGCCCCGCCAGGTGCTCCCTGGTCAGGTCTTCTTCAGAGCTAACCCCAGCCCGGTTCTGGGAGATTGCCCGGGGTTCACTGCCCGGCAACCGCCCTGCCGGGTGAACACGGGGTTCAGCCGGGTCTGACTCTGCGGGTTGTCGCGACTGCTGTCCCATGCCCCTCCCCTTTATGGGTGATTGTTCTTTGGTTTATCGGCCGCAAGGCAGAAAACTGGACTCCCTGCTGCAGGCTTTAACGGCGACACTTGCGTTGCGTTGCAACAATTGGCGTAATAGTCAGAATAGCCTACAGCAGTGAATCGTGCCGCTGCCAAGCGGACACAAGGACATGTCAACCCACAAGGGGGCACCAAACAATGAAAACCGACACCATTCTGGTCCGCGAATACATGAAGTCCCTGTCTCTCAGCTTTGTTGAAACCGACTCCGTAGAAGCGGTGGCAGCAGCCCTTGTTAAACGCCGGGAACTGGGAGCCCCTGTACTGGATGAACAACAAAAGCTGGTGGGTTTTGTGACTGAACAGGACTGCATAAAACAGATGCTCAATGACAGCTACTATTCCCAGGAACATATGCTGGCCCGGGATATCATGAGCCGCGAAACCGTCTCGGTAACCCAGGAAGACAACATCATGCACCTGGCGGAACAGATGATTCAGAACAAACCCAAACTCTACCCGGTGCTTGAAAATGAGCGGGTTGTAGGCATTATTGCCCGCTCTGACGTACTAAGGGCATTAACCCAAATCCGCTTTCAGGGTAAAAATCACTGACAGCGGCTTTTTTCACCCCCGGCTAATCATCACGGATTTTTCATGTTTACAGGCATTGTTCAGGGCACCGCCCACATCAAGAGCATTGAGGCCCTGAGTGGGCTCAAACGGTTCTGTATCGCATTTCCCGAAACGGCCCTTGAAGGGGTCAAAACCGGTGCCTCCGTTGCCATTAACGGCGCCTGCCTGACGGTGGTCTCCCAGGAGCAGCATTGCCTGTGGTTTGATGTCATGATGGAAACCCTGGCCTGTACTACTCTGGAGGAGTTGACCCCGGGGCAGAGTGTCAATTTCGAGCGTGCCGCCCGCTTCGGCGATGAAATTGGCGGTCATCTGCTGTCTGGCCATGTGCACTGTGTTGCCCAAGTGCGCTTGATAGAGCGTCCTGAAAATAACCTGAAACTGTATTTCAGCGTTCCCGGCCCCTGGCGCCGCTATATCTTTCCCAAGGGATATATCGCCATCAACGGCGCCAGCCTGACCATAGGCGAGGTGGATGACCAGGGATTTACCGTGTACCTGATTCCTGAAACCATCCGTGCCACCACCTTCCGTGACGTTGCCCAGGGAGATCCGGTGAATATCGAAGTGGACAGTCAGACCCAGACCATTGTTGACACCCTGGCCCGGATGAATTTGCAGGCACTGCCCGGTTAATCAGGTCGCCTTTCTTCATTATCGGGCTATCAGGCATCCATATATCGGACATCTCCCGGGCCGGCACCTTCACGGGCACCGACTACAACCGTTGTAACAGACGAGAAACCCCGCCCCCGCGGCTGCTGACAGCCGCTAACCCCCCGTACACACTGCCCCTGGAAAAACGCCGTGGAGACGGTATTTTTAGGGTGTTTACTCTAATTTTTATCCGTAATCTGGATGTCATTAGGGTAGCTGGGTACAACCCACTTCCCCCCCAGACAGCATTAACCGGGAGTTATCATCATGGTACAGCAACAGCTGAATCGCTCGCTGCAGCAGGTCAACGAACTTAAACAGAAGCTGCAAACCCAGGTAAATAACCAGTGGTCCAAAGCCAATGATGAGATCCGCCGTATACTTACAGAGTTAGGCGCCGACGTCAGTGACACCAGTAACCTGGGTGACATTGTCAGCCAGATTCGGGAACAGAACCCGTCGTTTCGTCAGCTGATGCTGAAACTGGATGCAGCCACTTATGACGTGCGCCAGAAAGCCCGCTGGGACGCTCACATGATGTCAGCCTACGTCTGGCAGAAAGCAGAAACTTCTTACCAGCGTGACCTGAAGCCGCTGGTGAGTAATTACCGGGAAATCGCCGAAACCCGTTTACAGGCACTGATCAGTCAGGCCCAGAATCTGCGACAAAAAGTCGCCAGTGAAGACAGCAACACCAGCGCCTGAGCGTTATTGCCATAATGGCGCTGTGCAGCATTCAGCTCAGCAGTAAGGCTTGGCGGCCCGTTCGCCGCCGCCCTCCTCAGTAAGGCACGACCCCTTTGCCCCCTTTTGGGGGCTTTTTTATGCCAGCCCCTCAATCCTCCAGCCAGTGAAATCGTGGTCCCTGATAGTCCTCGCGCTGCACCTGCTCCACAAACATGGTAAGGGGCCGGGCAAACAGCCGGTGGGGTTCCGATAACGGGTAATAAAACACCAGTTTCTCATGGGTTTCAGTGTGCTGAGCGGTACCCAGCACCCGGTAGTGGTTGCCTTTAAAGTGTGCATACAGACCGGGTTTGACCTGATCCATTGAATAACTCCCGTTAGCGCCCTGTTACCTGACGTTGAATTAAGTGCCCCTGTCAGGCCCCAGCTGTTTGGCCTTTCTGATAGGCCACGCCGGTACCCGCCAGCCCACAATAGCCATTGGGGTTACGGTCCAGGTACTGCTGGTGATAATCCTCGGCGTAAAAGAAAGGCACCTGCTGACGGATTTCCGTGGTGATGCTGCCCTTGCCTGCCTGAGTCAGAGCCTGTTGGAAGCCCTGGGCAGAGGCCTGGGCCGCCCCCAGGAGCTCCCCATCCGGCAGGTACAGGGCAGAACGGTACTGGGTGCCCCGGTCATTACCCTGGGCCATGCCCTGGGTGGGATCGTGGGCTTCCCAGAACACCTGCAGCAGTGTTTCCAGGGACACTGATTCAGGGTCATACACTACCAGCACAGCCTCAGTGTGGCCGGTGCGGCCACTGCATACCTCTTCATACAGCGGATTGGGGGTATAGCCCCCGGCATAGCCCACAGCGGTGGTCCAGACCCCAGGCAGTGACCAGAAACACTGCTCTGCCCCCCAGAAACACCCCATACCCAGCACCAGTGTCTGGTGACCTGCCGGGAAAGGGGGCTGCATGGGGTTGCCCAGCACCCGGTGACGGCTGCCCGGCTCCACCGGGGTGGCCCGGCCCGCCAGGGCTTCATCTTCATTGATCATGTGCGCTTTGCTTGCTGACAGGAACTGTCCCCACATGGTGTCTTTACCTTCTCTGCTGGCTTAAGCCACTATGGTAACGACCCACCTGGCCGGTAACCATCTTTCTTGCTTTGCCTTCGTCAGCAGGCCAGACTCAGTTGATCAATTAGAGAGCAACCTATGTATAAACTGTTGCCCATAAGCCTGTTCGCCCTGGTCTGCCTGGCCAGCCAGGGCACGCTTGCCCAGTCTGCCTATCGCTGCGACGGGCCCGATGGTGTGGAGTTCAGGGACAGCCCCTGCGATGACAGCAGTGTGCCCCTGGATCTGCGCACCCCCCCGCCCGGGGGACAGTTAAGGCAGCCTCTGCAGGCAGCCCCCGTCACTCCTGAGCCCGAAGAACCTGCAGAAGAGACAACCCAGGAAAGCAGCCCCTCCCCCTGCCGGGATTTCACCTCCACGGAAGCCCGGCGGCTGCGTATCGGCGAGCAGGTGGAAGCAGGCATGTCCCGGGAGCAGGTGGAAGCCTCCTGGGGGCGACCGGTGGAACGCTTTGAGGCAGGCAATGAAATCTGGATTTACGATAACCGCTACTATGGCCAGGTGGTCAACGTTCGCCGGGTAATTTTCCAGGATGGCTGCGTGCTGGGGGTGGAAGTGCGCAAACCCTGAGCCATTGAGGTAAAGTATTTACTCTAATAAATCCCTACCTAATAACCACAATAAGTGAGGACACCATGGCCCAACACACCTGGGACACCCTGATTCAGGGTGCCAAAGTATTCGACGGCAGCGGCAACCCCACCCCGGGTGTGGAAGACATTGCCATCACCGACGGCCGTATTGCCGCCCGGGGCAGCGACCTTGATCCCAGCCAGGCCAAACAGGTGATCGATGGCAGCGGCCACTGGGCCATGCCTGGCCTGTTTGATATCCATACCCATTATGACCTGGAGCTGGAAGTGGCGCCGGGGCTGCCGGAATCGGTACGCCATGGCACCACCACTGTGGTCATTGCCAACTGCAGCCTGGGGCTGGCCTTTGGCGCCCAGCGCAAAGACGGGGCCGATCCTATTGTGGACTGCTATGCCCGGGTGGAGAATATTCCCAAGGCGGTACTTCGGGCCACCGCCGACCGGGTGGACTGGAACAACCCGAAAGACTACCTGCGCCACCTGAACCGTCTGAAGCTGGGCCCCAACCTGGTGACCATGGTGCCCCACTCCATGCTGCGCATTGAAGTCATGGGCTTTGAGGGGAGTATCACCAGAGACCCAACGGAAACAGAGCTACAGGCCATGGAAGCCATTCTTGAACAGGCCCTGGACGACGGCTATGCGGGTTTCTCCACGGATGCCCTGCCCTTCCATTACCTGGCAAACCAGCCCAACACCGGCAAAACCATTCCCACCCAGTTTGCCAAATATAATGAGATCAAGCGACTCACCGATGTGGTGCGACGCAAAGGTGCTGTGTGGCAGGCCACGCCCCCCAAAGACAGCACCTTCGGCACCATCCGCACCTTCCTGCTCAGCTGCGGGCGCATTCATGGCAAGCCCCTGAAAACCACCGTGGTAGCGGCCCTGGATGTTCAGAGCAACCGCAAGATCGTGCGTCTGGCCAGGCTGCTGGCCCGGGTACTGAATTCCCGGCTGCTGCAGGGGGATTTTCACCTGCAGGCACTTGCGGCGCCCTTCAAGGTCTGGTCTGACGGGGCGGTAACCCCCCTGTCAGAGGAAATCGATGAGCTGCGCACCCTCAATGAAACCGAACTGGAGGACCGGGAGGGGCGCCTGGCGATCCTCAATGACCCGGCCTATATTGCCCAGTTCAAGGCCATGTGGATGTCCGGCAAAACCGGCTTTGGCCTGGCCCGGATCAAGCGCCTGCTGCGGCTGGAGGATTACGCCTTTAACCGCACCCTGGGGGATATGACCATTGATGTGTGCCCCCTGAAAGAATGGCAGGGACTGACCTTTGCCCAGGTCCATGAGCGGGTGAAAAAAGCCGTCAAGGGAGATGCCGTGGGTCTGACTCAGGAAGAAAACGAGACCCTGAGCCGTCATTTCAGCCACGTACGGGACGAGGCAGACTTCATGCTCGCCATGCTCCGCACCTTTGACTGTGATCTGAGCTGGTATACCGTTTCTGCCAACCGCAACGAAGCCATGGTGCGCAAACTGCTGATGGACCCGCAACTGCTCCCGGGCTTTAACGACAGTGGTGCCCACCTGACCAATATGGCGTTCTATGATGGCAACTTGCGGGCACTGAAGATGGCCTCTGACGGGGGTGACCGGGATGTGGCCTATATGGTCAAACGGCTGACCCGTGACCCGGCCAAAGTGTTTGGTGTCAAAGGGGGCAGCATTGAGGTGGGAGACCAGGCGGACCTGATTCTGGTGGACCCCTTTGCCCTACGCAACTTTGACCACAACAACAGCGTGCGGCGCCAGTTCCGGGAAGAATTCCAGCATGACCAGTTGGTAAACCGCTCCGACGGTCTGGTGCCACTGGTGATGATTGCCGGCCACCGGGCCTGGAGCCTGGACCGCTTCGAGCCGGCCCTGGGGCAACAGCCCATGGGGACGGTACTGGCAACCACCTTCTAGTGTCCCGTCCGGTTAATTCCCTGAAACGCAAAAACCCCCGCCGAGGCGGGGGTTTTGTGTTTCAGGCTGTGGTAGCCAGAGTGCGGCTACCGGTGCAACCCCATGATTAGAACTGGTTCATGGTGTTGTCTTTGCCGCCAGCCTTCAGAGCGCCTTCACCGGAGAAGTACTCCTTGTGATCGTCGCCCATGTTGGAACCCGCCATGTCCTGGTGCTTGACGCAGGCCAGACCTTTGCGGATTTCCTGACGCTGAACGCCTTTCACGTAAGCCAGCATGCCTTCGTCGCCGAAGTAGCCTTTGGCCAGATCGTCGGTAGACAGGGCCGCTGTGTGGTATGTGGGCAGTGTGATCAGGTGGTGGAAAATGCCTGCTTCACGGGCCGCATCCCGCTGGAAATTCTGGGTCCAGAGGTCAGCTTCAGCAGCCAGCTCGGAGTCGTCGTACTTGGCGTCCATCAGGCTGGCGCGCTCGTAGTTGGACAGATCCTTGCCTTCTTCCTTCCAGGCATCGAATACCTGCTGGCGGAAGTTCAGGGTCCAGTTGAAGGACGGGCTGTTGTTGTAGACCAGCTTGGCATCCGGAACCACCTTACGAATGGCGTTGACCATTTCAGCGATCTGGCCGACGTGGGGCTTCTCGGTCTCGATCCACAGCAGGTCGGCGCCGTTCT
>REBR01000269.1 GCA_007692645.1 Halomonadaceae bacterium
GGGGCGGCTGTCCCCCACACCAATCACCAGGCCCGCGGCTGTATTCACCACCAGTGAGCTCAGGCGCTGGTCCCAGCCCTGACGGCGTTGTTCAATCAGCGCCACTTCCTGAGCCAGACCCCGGGCCTGTTCCAGTGACAGGGCCTGATCCGGGTCATGCTCTGCCAGGGCCTTGAACTGACGGTGGGCAGGCCGGTGGGGCAGGGGGTTCATCAGGGTATCCGCCAGGGCCAGGGTGGATGTGACCGTTCGCACCCGGGCATCGTAGCGCTCTGTGCTGCTGCCGGAGGTGCTGGCCAGCACCACCCCGGTGGCAGCGGAGGCACCGTAAATGCCCAGCCAGGTGTTGGTCCATAGCCGGTCTTGGGCGGCCCCCCTGGCCATGGCATCTTCCAGGTCCTGCCATTGCGGTGGGGTGCTGGCCTGCAGGGGATTGGCCAGTAGCGTCAGGGATGCCATGAGCAGTAATGGTGCTGTGGCGCGTAATCCGATTAATCCTGGCATGTGGTTCTCCCTGATGGTGAAGTCGTTGGTATTGTTATTTGCGCCTGAGCCCTATGAGTAGCGGCCTAATAGTCAGGCAGACCAGCAGCATACTGGTGAACGGGGAATAAATCCTACTGTTCTGCCGCCGGATCACAATGCTCCCTGGCAACTGTCCCAGGGGCAGTTTGGTCGACCAGTGTTCCCCTAAGCACCACCAGCGCCCCGGTAATTATGAGTGTTCTGGACATAACTGGTCCCCCTTGGGTATCCTCGCCACTGTTTTATTGAATGGTGCTGACTTACGCGCCCCCCAACCCGTCACCCTGCAAAGTGTTTGTGCATGGGCGGCCTTATAAAACGACCAGGGAGTTGTTGGAGCCTATGTTGCTCGCCGTCCTCTCGGGCTTTTTACTGGCGATTGCCGCCCCCTGGCTCTGTCCTTTGTTTAAGGACAGGGTTGGCTGGTTTATGGCGCTGTTGCCCGCATCCCTGTTTCTCTACTTCGCCAGTATGCTGCCGGAAGTGGCCGCCCATGGCCCCCAGGTGGTGGAGTACAGCTGGTTCCCGGCCCTTGGCATCACCCTGAATTTCCTCATCGACGGCCTGTCGCTGATGTTTGCCCTGCTCATCAGTGGTATCGGCACCTTTATTCTGATCTATGCCGGGGGTTACCTGAAAGGCCACCCGGATCTGGCCCGGTTCTATGTGCTGATCCTGTCGTTTATGGCGTCCATGATGGGGCTGGTGCTCTCTGAGAACCTGATCACTCTGTTTGTGTTCTGGGAACTGACCAGCATTACCTCCTATCTGTTGATTGGTTTCAATCACGAAGACCCGGCAGCCCGTCGAAGTGCCCTGCAGGGGCTGTTTGTTACCGTCGCCGGGGGCTTGGCCCTGCTGGCAGGCCTGATTATGTTGGGCACGGTGGCGGGCACCTACTCCCTGAGTGAAATTCTCAATTCCGGTGAAGCGCTGCAGGATCACGGGCTCTTTACGGCTATCCTGCTGTGTATTCTGGCGGGGTGTTTTACCAAGTCTGCCCAGGTGCCACTGCATTTCTGGCTGCCCAACGCCATGGCGGCACCGACCCCGGTCTCCGCCTATCTCCACTCTGCCACCATGGTAAAAGCCGGTGTCTACCTGCTGGCCCGGCTGAACCCGGCCTTTGGTGAAGCGGAACTGTGGACCCTGATGCTGTGCCTGTTCGGTGGTTTGACCATGTTTACCGGCGCCTTCATGGCCCTTACCCATACCGGCCTTAAGAAGATGCTGGCCTACTCCACCATCATGGCCCTGGGTACCCTGGTAATGCTGATTGGTATTGGCACCCCCACTGCCATGATCGCTTTTGCCTGTTTCCTGTTTGGCCACTCCCTCTACAAAGGGGCCTTGTTTATGGTGGCTGGCATCCTCGACCATGAGACCGGCACCAAAGATGTGGCCGCCATGGGTGGTCTGCGGGGGTTGATGCCCTATACCGCCATTTTTGCTGCCATTGCGGCACTGTCCCTGGCCGGGCTGCCGCCGTTGTTCGGTTTTGTCGCCAAGGAGCTGATGCTGGAGGCGGTGCTGGAGGCGCCGTTGCTGCAGAATCTGCTGTTAGTGCTGGCCGTGGGCGCCGGGGTCTGTGTCATGGTGGTGGCGGCTGTGATTGCCATCAAGCCTTTCTATGGGCCCCTGAAGCCGACCCCAAAAGATCCCCATGAGGCACCCCCCTCCATGCTGGCAGGGCCCGTGGTGCTGGCCACACTGTCGTTGCTGTTTGGTCTACTGCTGTTTATCCCCGAGTCCCTGTTGATTGAGCCGGTGGTTGCCGCCGTATACGGGGAGCCGGTAGCGGTCAGCCTGTCACTGTGGCACGGCATCAATCTGCCGTTAATGCTGTCCGGCCTGGTGCTGTTGCTGGGCATTGGGGTGTTCCTGTTCTGGTCCCGCATTCAGCCACAGATTGCCATTCTGCGGGAATTCCTCGGGCGTTTCGGTCCTGAAGCCGGCTATTTCAAGATCATGGAAGGGCTCACCAAAGGGGCTACCTGGCAAACCTCGGTGCTGCAAAACGGCAAGATGGGCAATTACATGATTGTACTGGTGCTAACCACCTTCATGCTCACGGGCTACACCCTGATGGAACGTCAGGGGCTGCGGTTGTGGCTGGATCTGGGTGGCAGCCAGGTGCATGAATGGATGGTGGCCGTGTTACTGGTAATGGCCGGTGGTGTTGCCAGCCTGACCAGTTCCCGGCTGGGGGCAGTGGCCTCCATGGGAGTGCTGGGCTTCAGTGTGGCCCTGGTGTTTATTCTGTTCAGTGCCCCGGATCTGGGCATTACCCAGGTGCTGGTGGAAACTCTGACAGTAATACTGCTGGTGCTGGTGCTGTTCCGGCTGCCCGGGTTTGTGCGCCTGTCTTCCACCTATGAACGGGTGCGGGACGCCGTTGTGGCCCTCTTCGCAGGTGCGGTGGTGACCCTGCTGGTACTGGCGGTAATTGAAATACAGTACTTCGAAAGTATTTCCGCTTTTCACATAGAAAACAGCGTGACCCTGGGCTACGGCCGCAATATCGTCAACGTGATTCTGGTGGACTTCCGGGCCCTGGATACCCTGGGTGAGATCTTTGTGCTGGCACTGGCGGCCATTGGCGTTTACTCCATGATCAAGTTCCGGCCTGAGGCGAAGGAAAAATCATGAAATCCAATACCCTTATACTGCAGACAGCCGCCATCTACATCACCCCGTTGCAGCTATTGTTTTCTGTGTTCCTGCTGTTGCGGGGCCATGACGAGCCGGGCGGCGGTTTTATTGCCGGCCTGATGGCCTCCAGTGCCTTTGTGCTTTACATGTTCTCCTACGGGGTTACCGCCACCCGTAATCTGTTCAAGATTGTGCCCGTGGACATGCTCGCCCTGGGTCTGATTCTGGGCATGATCTCCGGCCTGCCGGCCATGTTCCTGGGCCAGCCTTTTCTCCAGGCCCAGTGGTGGGATATTCCCCTGTTAGGGGATGCCACCCTGAAACTGTCTACCCCGTTGATTTTTGATATCGGCGTCTACCTGGCGGTGATCGGTACCACCCTGATGATTGTGGTGGCGCTGATGGAATCTGAAACCGACCACCCTTCAGGCAACGGAGATTAGCTAACACTATGGAATCACTGATGGCCTATGTGGTGGGTGCGCTGTTTGCCGCCGCCATTTACATGATGCTGCGCCGCTCCATCGTCAAGTTGGTGATCGGACTGATGCTGCTCACTAATGCCGCCAACCTGTTGGTGTTTGTGGTGGCGGGTATGACCCGTGGCGCCCCGCCGCTGATTGCAGAGGGTGCCTCCGTGCCCGGCGCGCTGGTGGCAGATCCCCTGCCACAGGCATTGATCCTGACCGCCATTGTGATTGCCTTCGGTGTACTGGCGTTTTCCGTGGTACTGATCCACCGGGCCTA
Source organism: Halomonadaceae bacterium (assembly GCA_007692645.1). Taxonomy (GTDB): domain Bacteria; phylum Pseudomonadota; class Gammaproteobacteria; order Pseudomonadales; family Oleiphilaceae; genus REBR01. Next base: position 3,925 of record REBR01000269.1, read on the forward strand.
TGAAGTGGTCGGCACCGACGACCTGGACCAGATGAAGGATACTGACACTTGAGACTGGAGCTACTACTGCCAATCATCCTGCCGTTGTTTGCAGGTGCCCTGTCACTGGCATTGTGGCGTTCCCTCTGGCTGCAGCGGGCACTGGCGGTAGTCATGACCCTGGCCATGACCCTGGCCGGTGCCTGGCTGCTGCACAGCGTCAGTGGTGAGGGCTATCTGGTCACGGATATGGGGGGCTGGGAAGCACCCTTTGGCATCACCCTGGTGGCGGATATCATGGCGGCGATCATGGTGCTGATGACCGGGGTCATGGGGCTGATTGTTACCGTCTATTCCCTGGGCAGCATCCCTGAAGGCCATGAACGCTTTGGTTACTACCCACTGATGCACCTGCTGCTGGCAGGTGTGGCCGGGGCCTTTCTCACCGGTGACATCTTCAACCTGTTTGTCTGGTTCGAGGTGCTGCTGCTGGCCTCATTTGCCCTGATGACACTGGGTGGTGAGCGGGCCCAGATGGAAGGGGCCATCAAGTACGTCACCCTTAACCTGTTTGCCTCCGCCATCTTCCTGTCCGCCGTGGGCATCACCTACGGCATGCTGGGCACCCTGAACATGGCGGACATCGCCCAGAAAGTAGGGCAGCTGGAGCCGGAAGACACCGGTATGATCACCGTGGTGGCCATGATGTACATGGTGGCCTTTGGTATCAAGGCGGCAGCCTTCCCGCTGTTTTTCTGGCTGCCGGCCTCTTATCACACGCCACCGGTGGCGGTATCGGCCCTGTTTGCCGCCCTGCTCACCAAGGTGGGGGTCTATGCCCTGTTCCGCTTCTTTACCCTGATTTTTGATCAGGATGTGAGCTACACCCACGGTATTATGCTCTGGGCTGGTGCCCTGGGCATGCTGGCGGGTGTTCTCGGGGCCGCGGCACAGTTTGAGTTCCGCCGGATTCTGGCGTTTCACAGTGTCAGCCAGATCGGTTACATGATTGTGGCCCTGGCCCTGATGAGCCCCCTGGCGATTCTGGGTGGTATCTTCTACATCGTTCATCACATGATCGTGAAATCCGCCCTGTTCCTGGTGAGTGGTGTCACCTACCGTTTAATGGGCAGCCATGAACTCAAGGACCTGGGTGGGTTTTATAAGCACCGTCCCGGTCTGGCGGTGCTGTTTCTGATTCAGGCCCTGGCCCTGGCGGGGATACCGCCCCTGTTCGGCTTCTTTGCCAAGTTCGCCGTGATCCGTGCCGGTATTGAGGCGGGTGAGTTTGTGGTGGCAGGCGTGGGTCTGCTGGTGGGGCTGCTGACCCTGTACTCCATGATCAAGATCTGGGCAGAGGTATTCTGGAAGAAGGTGCCGGATCACGTCACTGACACCGATCGCCTGACCGGAGTAGTGGCGGATAGCAGCATCTGGTTACTGTATCTGCCCCTGATACTGATGGCGATTGCTACCGTTGCACTGGGGCTTTTCGGTCAGCCCTTCTATACACTGGTGGAGGCGGGAGCGCACCAGTTGCTGAATCCCGAAGGTTACATTGAGGCGGTACTGGGGAGAGGCGAATGATCGGTTTTTTCTGGAATGTGGTGCTGGCACTGGCCTGGATCGCCCTGACCGGCAGTTTTTCCGCCGCCAATCTGGGGGCGGGATTTCTGTTTGGCTATGGGGTGCTGGCCCTGATGCAAAACCAGATTCCCTCTCTTAAAGGCTATTCCCAGCGGGTGCCCCGGTTTATCCGTTTCAGCCTGTTCTTTCTCAAGGAACTGGCGGTGGCCAATGCCCGGGTTGCTTTCGACGTGGCGACCCCGGTGTGGTACATGAAGCCCGGTGTGATCGGTATCGAGCTGGAAGCGAAAACCGATATGGAAATTACCCTGGTGGCCAATTTCATATCACTCACCCCGGGTACCCTGAGTCTCGATGTGTCCGACGACCGCAAAGTTCTCTACATTCACGCCATGTTCATGGCAGACGAAGAGGAATTGCGGGCGAGCTTACGTGAACTGGAACGGCGCCTGTTGATTGTACTGCGCTAGGCTGACCGGCGAGGAGACCCGGCTTTGATTGAAACGCTGATTACCAACGTGATCTATCCGCTGCTGGCTGTGGCGCTGCTGCTGTCAGCCATCCGGCTGGCCAAGGGGCCTTCATTGCCGGACCGGGTGGTGGCGCTGGAACTGATCGCCTCCATTGTGGTGGGGATTATCGGTGTGCACGCCATTGAAACCGGTGTATTGAGCTTTCTGGATGTGGCCATTGCCGTGGCCCTGACCGCCTTCCTGGCGGCGGTGGGCTTTGCCCGCTTTGTGGAACGAGGAGGACGTCGCGATGATTGACTGGCTGGTGGCCTTTTTCCTGATTGCCGGGGCGCTGTTTATGCTGGTGGCGGCCATTGGCATTATCCGCCTGCCGGACCTCCCCACCCGTATGCATGCCTCCACCAAGGCTGGCGCCATGGGGGCCATGCTGATTATGGCAGCCGCGGCACTGTCCTTTATGGAATGGCTGGCCTTTGCCCGTGGCCTGGCGATCGTGCTGTTCATTATTCTGACTGCGCCCATTGCCGCCCATGTGATCGGCCGGGCAGGCTATTTCGTGGGAGTGCCCCTGTGGCATGGCACCATCAAGGACGAGTTGCGGGAACGCTATGATGCCGATACCCACACTTTGCGCAGTGCCGCCGCCAGACCCGAGCAGGACGCTGATCCAGACCCGGACAGCGGCGTCCGCTACAAGCCACCGGAATAATCCGGCGCAACACCGGTTTGAGGTGGCATTTCCACAGCTTTTACCCCCTGGCTGAGACCCCCTATCTTTTTTTGTTCGCCTGAGTCCGCTACTGTGGAGCGAGAGGCGCTGCTGCGCCATTTCCCGCCCAACGGCAGGTGATTCCCCTATGACTGCAAAATACCGTTTATCAACACTGCTTCCGGCTCTGCTGGTCCTGATGGTCCTGATGGGGCTGATGCAGTCAGTGCACGCCCGGGAACTGGCGGTACCGGAAGAAGACATGGTGCAGGTGGAAATTGCCACCCTGGCCATGTCCATGAGCGGCGCTCCGGTGGTACTGCTCCGTGAACCCAACGCCAGCCAGGTGATTCCCATACTGATTGGCCCGGAAGAGGCCACCGCCATCATTCGGGCCCGCCAGCAGATCCGCACCCCCCGGCCCATGACCCACGATCTGTTCGGTCCGGTATTCAGCACCCTTGATGCAACCCTGGAGCGGGTATTTATTGATGAACTGGCCAATAATACCTTTCTGGGGGCCCTGGAGCTGACCGTGAACGGTGAAACCCGGCTGGTGGACAGCCGCCCCAGTGATGCCCTGGCCATTGCCATTCGCCTGGGGGCCAGCATTCATGTGTCCCCATCGGTGATGGAGGCGGCCACCAGTATTGAATACGAGGGGCTGGATGATGCACCGGTCACCGCCATGGGTATTACCGTGGACCGCCTGACACCGGAACTGCGTGACGCTCTGGAACTGGATGAAGATCAGCCAGGGCTGCTGGTCACTGATGTGACGGGGCCTGCCAAAACCCAGGGTCTTGAGCCTGGGGACCTGCTGTTGGCAGTCAACGGTGAAGCCCCGGAGACGGCACTGGATTTCCTCGAGCAGGTGCGCAAAACCGAAGAGGGTGAGCAGGCCCGTATCGATTACTGGCAAGACGGTGAGGAAAAGCAGATGCAGGTGCCTACCGACGTGCCGGACAGTCGCCCGGATGTATTGGATCAGGAAGGAGGCATCAGCCTGTAAATGTGGCAACAGTGGCGCCAGACTTTGCTTAACCCCCGGGTAGACCCGACGCTGCTGGAGCAGGCCCTGAAACAGGCCAGTGCCCAGCAGCCCCCGCCAGTGCTCTGGCTGCTGGGTAAAACCCAGTCTGGCAAAACCGCCATGATCCGGGCACTCACGGGCAGTGGCAGAGCCCAGATCGGTAATGGCTTCCAGCCCTGTACCCGCACGGCTTCTTTCTATGATTTCCCATCTCAGGCGCCGGTGGTGCGGTTTCTGGATACCCGGGGCCTGGGGGAGCTGGATTATGACCCCACGGAAGACCTGCAATATTGCGAGGGGCAGTCCCACCTGGTGGTAGCGGTGATGAAGGCGGCAGACCAGGACCAGTCTGCGGTCTGGGACGTGTTGCACACCGTACGCCGCCGTCACCCCCAGTGGCCGGTGCTGTTGGTACAAACCTGCCTGCATGAACTCTATGCCGTGGATGACGAACATATTCAGCCCTGGCCATTCCATGACCCGGCCCTGGCTGGCCGGATCCCCCGGGATCTGTCCCGCAGTCTGGCCCGGCAGCAGGAATATCTGCAACAGCTGCCCGGGGCAGGGCGGCTACTGGCCGTGCCCGTGGATCTGACCATGCCGGAGGATGGGTTTGAGCCCCAATCCTACGGCCTTGAGGCCCTCTGGGAGGGCATTGAAATGGTCTCCTCCCTGGGGCTCAAGTCCTTGTTGCAGGGGGATGCCGGTGTTCAGGATGCCTACAGCCGGGCGGCACACCCCCACATAATGGGCCACAGTCTGGCTGCCGCGGCCCTGGGGGCCATTCCCCTGGTGGATCTGGCGTTGATTCCCACCCTGCAGGTCAAGCTGCTGCAGTCCCTGGCATCCCTGTATGGCTTTCAGTGGGACCGCCGCCGGGCCACGGAATTCTTTGGTTTATTGGGGGCAGGCGTGATGGCAGGTTATGGTCTGCGCTGGGCGGGCCGGGGGCTGGTAAAAATGATTCCGGTTTTTGGCCAGACCGTTGGCGCCGTCTGGGGAGCCTCATCCAGTGCTGCGGTGACCTATGGTCTGGGCAAGGCTGCCTGTTATTACCTGTCCCGCAAAAGCGAAGGCATGGCCGTTGACGCCGACGACCTGAGGCATATCTACGGGGAGGCCTTTCGCCGCGGGGTAAAACTGCGGGAGTTCGCCGGTGAGGCTGAACCCCAGCCAGCCCAGCCCCTCTCTCCGCCCCTGTCCCCGGAACAGAGCCAATGAAGTCGTTACTCCACCACTTTGGCCGTCTACAGCTGCTGGCTCTGGTGATCACCGCATTGCCACTGATTATGCTGCCATTGATGGGTGCCCTGTGGTTGTGGCAGTCCGGCTTGTTCTGGTACTGGCTGGGGCTGCTGACCGTCAGTGGTGCCGGTGGCTATGGTCTGCACCGGCTGCTGATCTGGCGTGCCGGTAAAGGCGGCGTGCTTGGGGGCAACCAGCGCCCCACCACCCAGGCGGGGTCCCACTGGCCCCCGGCGGCGGACCAGCCCTGGGAGGCAGTGTCTGCCATGGCCGATCAGGTAAACCCGAAAGACTGGCCCCTGGCGGACGGCGCCCGCTTATGGCAACTGGGCCGTGACACCCTGGAAGCCGTGGCCAGGCACTACCACCCCCAGCGGGAGAATCCGTTACTGGAGATGACCCTGCCCCATGCCCTGCTGATTATTGAACGGGCCAGTCACGAACTGCGCCACCGCATTACTGACCATGTGCCATTCAGCCACCGGCTGACCCTGGGCACGGTGTCCCGGGCCAAATTATGGAAAGAGCACTTTAGCCGGCTGGAAGGGGTCTACCGCATTGGTTACGGCATTGTGGACCCCACCAGCGTGCTGTTCCGGGAATTTCGCCGGGAAATGGGTAACCGCATTCTGGGCTATGGTTCAGAACAGGTGCAGACCTGGCTGTTACAGGAATATGTGCGCAAGGTGGGTTATTACGCCATTGAACTTTACAGTGGCCAGCTGCTGCTGACGGAAGATGACGGGGCAACCCCGGTAACCCGCCGTTCCAGGGCCCAGGTCAAACAGGCTGCGGCCAGCGAAGAGCCGCAGCAGCAAACCCAGGAACCGCTGCGGATACTGGTGCTGGGTCGTCGAAATGCGGGCAAGTCCAGTCTGATTAACGGCCTGTTCGGGGAGCTGAAGGCTGCGGATGATGTGCTGGCGGATACCACCCACCAGGTCACCGTTTATTCCCTTCAGCGGGAAGGTCTCACCCAGGCCCTGGTGCTGGACACACCGGGCCTGGATACCCCCCAGTTCAGTGCCCGTGCCCTGCGTCATGAACTGGCGGCGGCAGATCTGGTGTTATGGGTGACTGCCGCCAACCGTCCGGATCGGCAACAGGAACGTATGGTCCTTGATGAAGTGCGTGGCTGGTTGCAGCAGGACCATTCCCGGCGGCCACCACCGATGCTGTTTGTTTTGAGCCATATTGACCGCCTGCGTCCTTTCCGGGAATGGGCGCCCCCCTATGACCTGAAACAGGGGGGCAGTGCCAAGGCGGATGGAATTATTGCCGCCGCCCGGGCAGCTGCCGACGATCTGGCCCTGGACCCCGGGGCGTTAATTCCGGTGTGCCTGCAGCCAGAGCGGCTGTACAACCTGGAGGACGCCTTATGGGCAGCCATTCTGGGTCAGCAGGATGAGGCACTGCGGGTGCGCTTGTTACGCTGTGTCAGTGATCGCCGCCAGCGGGAAAACTGGGGCCTGCTTAAGCAGCAGCTGACCAATGCCGGGCGCCTGCTGGCAGGAAATTCATAAGGAGCCATCGTTTATGTCCGACCATTGCACTTCGTTGCCAGGCAACGGAGCACTGGCTACGGCGCTGCTGTGCCTGAGCCTGTTACCGGCACTGAGTGTGGCCCAGGAGCCTGGTGTGTCCATGGGGGAGTCCCTGCCGCCGGTGGTTGTGTCTGCCCCCCGACTGGCCCGGGACCTGCAGGAAACCCCGGCTGCCGTTTCCGTGGTGGAGCAGGAGGATCTTCAGCAGGGTCGCCAGCACCTGCAACTGGATGAATCCCTTAACCGGGTCCCCGGTGTGTTTTTCCAGAATCGCTATAACTTCGCCCAGAATCTGCGGTTGTCGATCCGGGGCTTCGGTGCCCGTGCTCCCTTTGGTATCCGCGGTATTTTTCTGAATCTGGACGGTTTTCCGGAAACCCTCCCGGACGGCCAGTCCCAGGTGGATACCATCGACCTGACCAGCGCCTCCCGGGTGGAAGTGATCCGTGGGCCATCGTCTGCCCTTTACGGCAATGCCTCAGGCGGGGTGCTGGATATCAGCACCCGTGACGGCCGCGGACCGGCAGAAGCCAGTGTGGGAGTTACCGCCGGCAGCTATGGTTTTCGCCGGCTGGAAGCCCAGGGGGGCGGCGAACAGGGCCCCTGGAGTGGCCATGTCAGCGCCTGGCACCTGAATTACGACGGCTACCGGGACCAGAGCGAAACGGAAAAGATGCTGTTCAACACCCAGGGCCGCTATGCCTTTTCCCCGGACCGGGACCTGACGGTGGTGTTTACCGCTCTGGACCAGCCCAAAGGGCAGGATGCGGGTGGGCTGAGCCGGGAACAGGTGCGGGAAGACCGGCGCCAGGCCAGTACTTTTGCAGAGGCCCTCAATGCGGGACAGTCGGTAGAGCAGCAGCGACTGGGTGTTGCTTACCGGGATGCTGCCCTGCTGCCGGGGGAATTGCAGTTTAAAACCTTTTATTCCCGCCGGGATTTTGAACAGCAATTACCGTTTGCCGTCGTTAACCCCAGCCTTATTGGTTTCAGTCGCGCTTTTTACGGCGTATCCGGTGATTATACGCACAGTGCCCAGTTGTTTACTCTGCCGCTGACCTTCACTGCAGGTATTGAAGCCCGGGAGCAGCGGGATGATCGGGAAAGGTTCATTGTTAATAATGAAGGAGTGCGGGGCGCACAAACTCAGGATGCCCTTGAGACCGGCACAACCGTCGGTGTTTATGGCCAGACCGATGTTCTACTCAGCGACCGGCTTACTATGACACTGGGGGCTCGACTTGATCGTTTACGGCTTAAGATCGACGACCGCCTGAGCGGCGGGGCAGCCTCAGGGCGGGAGACATTTACCGAGTACAGCTTAAGTGCCGGGCCCTCTTATCAGCTGCATCCGAACCACCAGCTTTATGCCACCGTTGGCACCTCCTTTGAATCTCCGACCTTCACCGAGTTCTATGATCCTACAGAGCCAGATGATGGTTTTGATCCTGGTTTGAAGGCACAGCAGGCGCTCAATACGGAAGTGGGTTTGAAGGGCTTCCTGGGTGAGCGGACCCGTTATGAGCTGGCAATTTTCCGGGTAACCACCGATGACGAAATCGTGCTGACAGAGTCAAACCCGGACCGTTTCAGCAATGCGGGCGAGACTCGTCGTGACGGTATCGAGTTGGGACTGGAACATTTCCTGAACGCAGACTGGTCACTGAGCGCCAGCTATACCTGGTCTGATTTCCGTTTTCGTGAATTTAGTGACGAAGAGGGTAACGACTTCAGCGGCAACCGCCTGCCGGGTCTGCCGGAACACAGTCTGTTTGCTGAGCTGGCCTGGCGTGATCAGAACAGTGGCTGGTTTGTCATGGTAGATACGCTGATCGTCAGCCATGTGTTTGCGGAGGATGCCAATGACGAACGGGTAGCCGGTTATGGCCTGTTAAATACCCGGGCAGGGCGCCGCTTCAGTGTTGCAGGGCAGAAAGTGGAGGCATTTCTTGCGGTCAATAATCTGACCGATAAAGCTTATTTCAGCAATGTGCGGGTAAATGCCAATAATGACAATTTCTTTGAACCGGCACCGGAGCGTAACCTGTTTGGTGGAATTCGCCTGACGTTCTAGATTCCGTTGGTGTGACAAACGGGGTAAAAGCATTTACCCCGTCAAACGGATACCGGTCAGTTTAGATCAATGATGGGGCTCAATCACCGCACAGGCCACCCGTGCACCGGCACCACCAATAGGCTGTGACACATGGTCATCCGGGTTCTCATGAATCACCAGCGCCGCCCCGTCTTCATCCAAAATTTTAGCCCCGTAGCTGCCGTCCAGGCTGGCTCGTTTGTTAAATAACTCCGCCCAGGCATATCCATTGTCATGCACATAGAAATTGGTGAAGTCCCCGGCGTCAGGGCCGTCAGGGTTCATCAGCCCGTGTTTGCGGTCGTCCGGATTCAGGTGTCCACCGGAGTCCTGAAAGCCTTCCTCATGGTCATCGCAGGTGCCTTTGCTATGAATATGAATGGCTTTTTTCCCTGGTTCCAGGCCATCAATGGTCAGGGTCACCAGAATGCCGTGGGGTCCCTGATCGATATGGGCTTCACCAACGGCTTCCCCGGCATTGTTGTGAAAGTAGGCGTGGGCAGCAGGGCCTTTATGGCCGTGCTCAGCCAGAGCGGGTGCCGCCACCAGAGCGGCCAGTGCCAATACAGTGAAACCGTTGCGTTTGCGCATTATTGTTGCTCCCGGTGATTGAATTCGTCAAAAGGTTGATTGGGCTCAATGACACCAGCCCCTTGATAGGTTTGTATACTCCTTTAATGGGGACGCAGATCAAACCCCTTATTTCTTGGGACACTATCAGGAGACACTATGTTCAAACACGGGATTGTGGGTGTGGACTTTTCTGAAGGCTGGCAGAATGCAGAGCCGCAACTGCCTCCTTTGCTTAAATTGCTGGGCACTGAACGACTGACCCTGGTTGCAGTGGATGAAATACACCGCTGGCAACATGAAGGTGACGATGAAAAAGCCAACCGTGAAGTCAGTTTACGGCAACTGGCTGTTGAGCTTCAGGGCCGCTACCAGATACCAGTGGATCACCAGGTGCGCCATGGCTTTCCTGCCAGTGAACTGGTGGCTGCGGCCAGCGAGTTGCACGGGGATGTAATTGTGGTGGGCAACTCCAGCCATTCCGTGTACCGGGACTTTATCCTGGGCAATGTCACTCTGAACCTGGCGCGTATGGCTCAGTTGCCAGTACTGATTCTGCCCGTTGACGCTAAGCCGGTAACTGAAGGTGCGCCATTGCTGTTGGCCACGGACAGCTCCAAGGCAGCCAGTCGTGCTGAAAACTGTTTTAAGGCCCTGGTGCAAGGGGTGCCCGGGGGGCAGGTGCTGATGGTGACCCATGGTCATGGGGAGGCGGCATCTCCGGCGGAGCAGAGCCAGGCTGAGGCCCTGGCAGAAAGCCTCGGGGAGAAGGTGGGATTCAGCCCTTTGCAGGGGGATCCCGGCACAGAAATTACCGCCTATGCCCGGGACCATGGGGCCCGGCTGGTCATACTGGGCAAGCGGGGCAAGACCGATATGCGGGAGCTGCCCCTGGGCAGCACCGCTGAAACCGTCTGCCGCCTGGCGGTCACACCCTTACTGCTGGTGCCGCAGCGCATCGTCAACCGCTAGTTCCGGTCCAGCCTGTGCCCCTGGGGCCAGGCTGGGCAATTCCTCTGTATCAGTAGGCCTGATAACGTTATCGGGTTGTCCACAAAGGCCTTTAAATTTTCGTTGCAGCTTCTAAGGGTTTGATCACAACCCCACCAATCCTGCCTAGACCCTGGCCGGCAACCCTCATTATTGTTGATGCTTACAATTATAATGGTAGGAGGTTGTTATGGGTGCTCTGCTGCGGTCCGGTTTGATTCTGTCTGTAATACTGTTAACGGGTTGTTTGGGATCGAGCAGTAGCAGTAGCGATGATCCATCTCCTGGGTCTGGGCCCGGCCCCGGGTCTGGCGATGATGGCTATGGTGATGTTGTAGACCAAGTCACTCTGCAGGGGGCAACCACAGGCAGGGTACAGCAGGGTCTGGTGGAGGCCAGCAGCTGGAACGGCAGCGGCTGGGACAGTCTCGGTGAGCCTACCCATACCGATGAGCAGGGACGTTTTGAGCTGGTTATGCCCGGCGTTGACCAGCCGGTGCTTATCCAGTTAACCCAAACCTCCCACACCCTTCGCCGCTGTGACGCGCCCTCCGGCTGTGGTGAAGTGAACTTCGGCAACGACTTCAGCCCCGGGGAGGATTTCAGCCTCACCGCCATCATTCCCGGCGCCAGTCTGGATGAGAACAGCCAGCTGACCCTGAGCTCCCTGACTACCCTGGCCGCGGTTTGGGCACAAAACCTGCCACCAGCCATAAGTAATGCCGGTGCCGATCTGGCCCTGAGCCGCCTGACACAACTGCTGGCCCTTGATCAGAGTCTGGCTGCAGTGACACCCCCTGATCTGGCGGATGCCAGCGCCCTGTCGGCAGCCAGTACCGGTGAGCGCCGCTATGCCTATCTGGACGCGGCCCTGGACGAGCTGGCTCAGGCCCAGGACGTGTCCAGTGAAGAGATGGTTCAGGCCGCAGGGATTCTGTTCAGTGCTCTGGGTGGCCAACTGCCGGTGAGCGGTCTTGATCTGGACGGTAGCCCGGTGGTGGACTTCCTGACTGATCTTGGCCTGGACCTGGAAGCGCTCTGGCCGGAGCTTACCAATACGGAATTTACCCTGCCGGGGCTTGAAGAATGGCTGAATGCGGCCATTGTTGTGGCGGAAGCCTACCGTGGCAACGACAGCGACAGCGCCATGCTTGCGACTTTGCTGAACCCCTGGGAAGACCGCAACCTCACCGCTCTGGTGGGTAGTGCCGGGTTTGTTCAGGCAGATATGGACCGGGCGCTGGCTCTGGTAAATGATTTCACCGGTTACTGGAGCGATGCCCAGGACGCCTCCCAGGGCATTGATCCCAATCACCGTGGGCTGGGTTGGCTGTATGCTGGTGAGACGGCAGTGGCGGATACCACAGGCATGATGGAGGTGCTGGGGGAATCGCTGGGGTTTGCCATTGAGGGGGCTGTGTGTGTTCCAAGTCGCAAGAACAGCCTCCCATGCAGCATAGGCTCACCCTACGCCAGTCTGGTGAATATGGGTTCCCAGACTTACCGTGTTGATATAGCGGGTGAGTGGAAGGGGCAGACGGTTAGTCTGACTGCCAGTGCGGAAGATATCCGCGAGCTTGTTACTGATCAGGGTCAGATGCCTATCACTATTGCAGGTAGCATCAGTAATGACACCGCCACGTTGAATCTGGATGTCACGATCGATCTGGATTTGAGTGGCAATGATCTACCGAGCCGTTTTCAGTTCAACAGCAGGGTAGCACTCAACCCCAACTACCTAGACTCCTTGATGGCAGAGCTGTTAGCTGACTTATGGGCGGGCATCAGAGTATCCGGTGAGCTCGCTATCACAGCCGCTGACAGCGATATTGGCACTTACAGCCTTAATAACATAGATACCCGTCTGACCATCGACCGCTCCGTCATCACCCAGAACAATCAGGGCCCCCTGCTGGACCTGCAAATGGCCAGTGGTGAGCGGACCAACCCGGCGGGAGAGAAGCTCTCAACGGTCTCCGGTGAAGATGGACTGCGCCTGATTGTGGATAATGGCGTCAGCCTGTCCACCGCCTACATCACCGAACGTCTCGGTTTGCCGCCGATCACAGTAATGGCCAGTGGTGACCTTTCTGGGGGTGAAGAGCTGGCGGCGGTTCTGGGGGATCTGTTGGACATCGTTCTGTCTGAGGATGGTGACCTTGCTGATATTGATCTGGACCCGCTGCTGGCGGTGCTGACCCCGGACCTGCTGGATTTCGCGGCAGACGCCTCGGTCACTGTGAATGACCCGAACCGGGGTAACCTGCAATACCGCCTCAAGGAGAACACCAGCGGCAGCGGTCTGGCGCTTACCAGTGCCAACAGCGAAGAAACGGCGCTGGTGCTGCATACCCCTGGAGTGGCCGTGGTTATCACCAGTGGAAACAGCCTTATTGGCACAGTGCACCCGGGGGTAATGGGAGACGAGTTGTTACTGGCACTGGTAAATGGTGAGGCGCACTTCTTCAAGGCCCCGGAACAGGGTCAGGACGATCTGGGGCAGCGGTTTAACAATATCGTGAACCTGGTGATAGCATTGTTTGAAGCATTAGTGCCGGACGAGGACTAAGCGGTGGATGCGGGGCCGGGGTTATCCGGGCCCGCTGAATGAAAAAAGGGGCTGCCTTGAGGGCAGCCCCTTTTGTGTATGAGGGATAAGGATAAGGTGTCTTTATATTGATTTGACGGTTGTTCCAGGGAGTCGCTCAGAAGCGCATTTTCAGATCCACAGAAGCGATATCCGCCAACCGGGTAGGGTCATGATAGACCGCAGCTTCAAACTCATAGCGGGCGGAAATGCTGAAAAAGGGGTTAAAGAACCACTGGCTGCTAAGGCGGGCTGAGGCATTATCATGGTCTTTGTTGTTGGCGATGATAATGCCGGTACCGACGCTGAAATGGCGGTTGAAGTAGAACTCCGCACTCAGGTCCACCACTGAGCTCTTGAGCTTGTCATCGAAAATATCGTGTTGCAGTTCCAGGTTCAGGGCCTGGCCCCCGTCCGTTTCATAGAGAAATTTGGTGCCCAGATGAAACAGGTTTTCCTGGAAATAGTCCGGGCTGTTAATGGAGCCCCCGGCGAACAGCCGCAATTGCGGCAGGGACTGAGGCACCAGGCCCAGTAGCAGGGTAAAGCCGGTGTCACTCTCATTGCCCCGGTTAGGCTGGGCAAATTTCTGCACATGACTGAACTCAGCAGCGGCGTACATACCGGGCATGTAATAGTAATCAGCCCCCAGGCGATACAGGTCCTGGGAGGTTTTCTCTTCATGCTCGTAGCTGGCGTAGACCCCGGTGGCGCGGTTCATAAAGGCCAGTTCTGCCAGAGGGTAGCAGCAGGTGCGCACGGGCTGGGGGTAATAGGTCGCACGGAAGCTGCCCCGGTTCCGGTCAACCTCACTGTCTCTGACAAATTCCAGCTGCTGGGCGCCCAGCTCGACTTCCCAGGAATACCCCTGATCATAAGCCTGTGCCGGCGTTGAGCCCAGTAAAGCCAGGACCAGAAAAGGTGCTGTTTTTTTCATGGGTGTATCCCTCTTTATTTCCGCGCTGCCACTGCTGAAAATGCTCAAATCGCGCCTTTTGGCGTCTCTTTCGGGCACTTCGCCGCGACCGCCAGGGGTCGCACGCAGGCATTGTTGTGAGGGCATTGAAGCATGGACGGCAAATCAATGAGTTGTCACAATTAACGTTTACCGACATTGGTTCCGGGCCTGGCCTGTGCAGCAGGGCCTGTTCCACAGTAGACTCCAGCATCTGCAGTTATCTGTTTAAGGGAGTAGTCCGTGAGTCCATCCAGCACACTGGCACCGAAGCGGGAAATCTTCGGCTGGGCCATGTTCGATTTTGCCAACCAGGCCTACACCCTGCTGATCATTACCGTGGTGTTTGGTGATCTGTTTACCCGGGTTATTGTGGGGGATGGGCCGGATTACCGGTTGGGGAACCTGCTCTGGAGTCTGGCACTGGCCATCAGTTACCTGATGGTGGTGGTGGCCAACCCCATTTGCGGGGCCATGATGGATTATTCCCGGGGCCGCAAACTGTTTCTGTTTATCAGCTATATCGTTACGGTGGTGGCCACCGGCCTGCTGTACTTTATTGAGCCGGGCTGGATTATTCCTGCCATGGTGCTGATTATTGCCTCCAATTTTGCCTATGCCATGGGGGAGGGCTTTATTGCCAGCTTTCTGCCAGACCTGGGGGCCCGTTCCGACCTGGGCTGGATTTCCGGGCTGGGGTGGGGAGTGGGCTATATTGGTGGTTTGATTGCCACGGCCTTTACGCTGTTTTTTCTCGGGGATGTGAGTGCTGAAAACTACGACACCATCCGCTGGGTAGGCCCTTTCGCCGCCGCGTTCTTCCTGATTTCCGCCATTCCTACCTTTATTTTTCTCCGTGAGAGAGGCGTTGCCCGGCAGCGGCCTAATGGGGTGTCCCTGGTGGCAGCGGGCTTTGGCCGGTTGCGCCAGACCCTGTCCGAGGTAGAGCAGTTCCGGGATCTGCGCATACTGCTGATCTCCATCTTCTTCACCATGGCCGGCATCTACATCATTATCAGTTTTTCTTTTATTTACGGCAGCCAGGTGATCGGCTGGGATGAGTCGGTACGCACCCTGATGTTTATCACGGTGCAGATTGCCGCTGCGGTGGGGGCCATCAGCTTTGGTTATCTGCAGAGCCGCATCGGTGCCCGCACCACCTATCTGATCAGTTTGTCCCTGTGGCTGGTGGCTATTCTCGCCATTTGGCAGACGCCGAACCTGGCTAAACTGGCAAGCGCGGTGCTGGGGGTTTCCTGGGAGGCGCAGTATGTCTTCCTGTTTGCGGGCATGCTGGCGGGTATCAGTCTGGGTTCCGCGCAATCCGCCGGCCGGGCATTGGTGGGTGTGCTGGCTCCCAGGGGCAAAGCTGCGGAGTTTTTTGGTTTCTGGGGCACCGCTGCCAAGCTGGCAGCCGTCTTTGGCATCGTTGGTCTGGGGCTGATCCAGTGGGCACTGGGGCTTGCGGATGCCATTCTGTTCTGTCTGGCACTGTTTGTGGTTGCCATTATCACGGTGTTGCCAGTGAATGAAGCCAGGGGCAGTAAAGTGGCAGAAGAGTGGGTAGAGAAGGAGGCGGGTTAACCTCCTCTGGTCTGCTTAAGGCTGGCGCTGCAGGAACTCACTGGCCGCTTCAGTGGCGCCACCGGAGAACAGAAAGCTGAGCAGATGTCCGCGAAAGCGCACCCGGTAAAGTTCGCTTTCAAGTCCTGCATTCCCCAGTGCAAGGTGGAAGTCTTCTGAATGATCAAAAGGCACCAGCCGGTCCACGGTGCCGTGGAAGAAAAAGAAGGGCGGCGCTTCACTGTGGATATGAGTCACCGGTGAGGCCTGGCGGTATTCTTCTGCCATACGGGACTGTTTATCCCCCATCAGTTGCAGCAGGCGGCGGCCATCGTTGAATTTGGTCAGATCGCTGGGCACGCCGCCGGCCACCACGGCGCCGGGCCGGGTCTCAATTCCCCCATGAGGACTGTCCAGTTCACCTCCCTGACCGGCCACCAGTGCCATCATGCTCACCAGGTGAGCGCCGGAGGAGAAGCCAAAGGCATAGACCCGCTCCGGGTCGATGCCAAATTCCGTTTCATTGGCCCTCAGCCAGTGCATGGCCCGTTGCACATCGTGCAATTGCGCGGGAAAGCGGTGTCTGGGAGCAAAGCGGTGGTCTATATTGACTACCACGAAGCCGTCTTCCGCCAACTGGCTGGCGATGCTGTGCATATCCTGCCGGGAGCGACCTTCCCAGCCACCCCCATGTACCATCAGTACCCCAGGGCGTGCCTGTGTGGTGTGGGGCCGGTAAATGTCGGCATACAGACTCTGAGGCCAGTCTGCAGGGCTATACTGCTGCTGCTCCGTGACGGTGACCTTGAACGGCGCATGGTCATTGTCAGTATCGGCATTGGAAGCACAGGCGGTCAGTAACATCAGCAGGATCATCAGGGTTATGGTGCGCATGGGTGGATTCCGGGGTTAAGGTCTTCCCCTGACTACGCTTTCCCTGGGGGAACGGATTCAGTGGGTGGTGTTTTCAACCCCATGGTCTCTCTGGTGCCCGGGGGGAGGGGCCCTGAGCAATTACAGGGTTATTGGATGAGTGCAGGAGTCCTATGAGTTATCTGGAAGCGGTGCCGGTTATGCTGGTGCTGGTAGTGGCGGCCTCGATTCTCTGGTCCACCTGGCGTTATGGCATGTCCCCCATGCCCAGCCTGGGAAAGGCCCGGCAAGCCATGCTGGCCCAGGTGACTGAACCCCCCAGGGGCGACATTGTGGACATGGGCTCTGGCTGGGGCACCCTGGCTATCCCATTTGCCCGGCGCTTTCCCCATACCCGGGTGGTGGGCTATGAAGTGTCCTGGTTCCCCTGGGCGGTGTCAGTGCTGCTGGCCAGGGTGCTGCGCCTGGAAAACCTGCATTTTTACCGGCAGGATTTTCGCCAGGCGGATTTAACCGGGGCTTCCGTTCTGTTGTGTTATCTCATGGCCCAGGGCATGGTCCGGGTCAGTGAGCGTTTGCAGCAGGACCCGGGGGCCGTGGAGCGGGTGGTTAGCCACCACTTCGCGCTGCCCGGCTGGCAACCCAGCCATACCCATTATCTGGCGGATATCTATGCCACACCCATCTACAGTTACTCTGTGAGCAACTTCACGTAACGCGTCTTAAACTTTATAGTGGGCCTAATTCGTAGTCAGAACACTGAGTCTGACGACTAACCATTTATTGATTCTGGAGTGTTACCAGTGGCCTGTTTCAAGCCTCTTGGGAAGGTGTTATCCCTGTCCCTGCTTTTGCTGATTGTGACCTTGATGTTGCCCCTGTCTGCTCAGGCCCAGGAGTCCGTTACGGAGTCGGCACCAAGCTACAGCTCCCTGGCAGACATGCTGGAAGATGATCAGGCCAGAGATCGCCTGGTAGGCGAGCTGCGGGCCCTGGCGGCGGGGCAGGAGCGGGAAGAATCCCCGGCGGTGGATGATGAAGAGGCGGCCCCCAGCGGCCAGAGTGAAGAGGAAATCTCCTTCGCCCGACGGATTGCCAACACCACCCAGGGTATTGCCACCAACTTTACCGCGGAATTCTCCAGCGCCGTGGAGGCCGTGCGTAACCTTGGCAGTACCGGCGCCACCGCCGATATGGCGGCCATTACCCTGGCGGCCTTTAATATGGCCATGGTGATTCTGGCCACAGTGGTTCTGTACATCCTGTTTCGCCGTTTGGCCCGGCCGTTGTTTGCGTCTGCGAATCGCTGGGCTAAAAAAGACACCAATGGCCACTCCCTGTTGCGCCAGTCCGTGGCAGTTATAGCTTCTGCCCTGGTGGATTTTCTGGTGATTCTGCTGGCCTACATTGGTGGTTTCCTGGTGGCGCTGTTCGTCATCGGTGAGCCCGGTGAAATGGATGCCCGGGAATCCCTGTTCCTGAAC
The DNA here is from genome assembly GCA_007692645.1 of Halomonadaceae bacterium. Classification (GTDB taxonomy): domain Bacteria; phylum Pseudomonadota; class Gammaproteobacteria; order Pseudomonadales; family Oleiphilaceae; genus REBR01. The sequence continues at coordinate 21,612 of REBR01000269.1, forward strand.
GCCTTCCTGGTGATCGAGGTCTTCAAGGCCCTGCTGCGGGTGTTATTCGCTTCCCGGGATGATGGTTTACGGGTGCTGCCCCTGACCGGCGAGCAGGCGGCTTACTGGAATGCCTGGCTGGCGCGCCTGAGTGGTTTTATCGGTTATGGCATTCTGCTGCTGGTGCCCATGGTGAACTTTAACCTGTCACCAGCTCTGGGGCGCATTGTGGCCCTGGTGATTATGGTAATGGCCTTCCTCTATGCTCTGGTCATTATCATGCAGAACAAGCAACTGCTGACAGAACGGCTGGAAACCCAGGCGAAAAAGGCGGATCTGGCGTTCTCCCGCATCCTGCTCAGTATGTTTGCCAAGAGCTGGTATGTGCTGGCCATTGGTTACTTTGCTGCCCTGGTGATCGTCACCGTGGCCCGTCCGGAAGATGCCCTGCCGTTTATGCTGGCTGCCTCGTTGCAGACCCTGATTGCCGTGGGTGGTGGTCTGTTCCTGTCGCTGGTGCTGAGCCAGCTGATTACCCGGGGCTTTAAGGTGCCGGAAGAGACCCGGGTACGTTACCCCATGCTGGAAAACCGGCTGAACAGCTTTGTGCCCAGTCTGATGAAAGCCATTCGGCTGCTGATCATGGTGGTGGTTGTCGGGCTGGTCATGGATGCCTGGGCCCTGTTCAGCCTGGCGGAATGGGTGGCTTCTGAAGGCGGCTCCAGAGCCCTGACTGCGGCCATTTCGGTCACCCTGATTATTGCGGTGGCCATGGTGGCATGGATTGGTATGGCCAGCTGGATCGAGCAGCGCCTGAACCCGGAAACCGGTGGCGGCGCCCCCAGTGCCCGGGAAAAGACCCTGCTGAGCATTTTCCGTAATGCCATTGCCATTACCCTGATTATCATGACCCTGATGGTGGTGCTGGCGGAAATCGGCATTAATATCGGCCCGCTGATTGCCGGTGCCGGTGTGCTGGGTCTGGCCATTGGTTTCGGCTCCCAGAAGCTGGTGCAGGACATTATTACCGGGGTCTTTATCCAGCTGGAAAACGCGGTGAATGTGGGTGATATCGTCACCGCCGGTGGGGTTACCGGTACTACAGAGAAGCTCACCATCCGCTCACTGGGTATCCGTGACCTGTCCGGTACTTACCATATGATTCCCTTCTCCTCCATCGACAACGTCGCCAACTACATGCGGGACTTTGCCTACCACGTGGGCGTTTATGGAGTGGCTTACCGGGAGGATATTGATGAGGTGATCGCCCGTCTCCGGGATGCCTTTGCGGAACTGATCTCTGACCCGGAACAGAAAGCCAAGATACTGGACGATATCGAGGTGCACGGGGTTACCGCCCTGGCGGACAGCTCCATTGATATCCGTATCCGCATCAAGACCCTGCCCGGTGTCCAGTGGGCCGTGGGCCGGGCCTATAACCGGCTGGTCAAATACCATCTGGATGCGGCGGGTATCGAGATTCCGTTCCCCCATATGACCATGTACTTTGGCCAGGACAAGGACGGCACCGCACCACCTGCTCCTGTGCTGCTGCAGCAGCCCAAGGGCAAGTCCGGGGATAAGAGTCTCGGTGACCATGGAAAAGAAGATACCAACGCCAAATTCAAAGGTGACTTTGACGACGGCGATTGAGCGGTAGTCTGAATGTGCCAGGCCGCGTCTCTTTTGGGGGCGCGGCCTTTTTTTTGTGAACGGCCCGTTTGTGTGATGGGTCCGGTTGCCTCTGGGGTGACTGTGCAACCATATCTGTTGGTTTCACAGACAAGGGGGCACCCATGAGTGTCATTCTGTTGCTGTTAGGCGCCCTGGTGGCGCTGTACCTGAAGCTTGGCCAATGGCCGGGCCTGGCATTAACGGCGGTGGCCACAGTTATTGGGATGGCCCTGGACGGCTGGCATTGGCTGAGTATCGGGCTGGGAACCCTGCTGTTGCTGGTGCTGGTGGTGTTGGTGGTGCCTTCACCCCTGCGCCGGGATGCTCTCAGCCGGCCCCTGCTGGGCTGGGTGCGCAGCATGCTCCCCAGCTTATCGGATTCAGAACAGCAGGCGCTGGCGGCGGGCAGCGTGGATTGGGATGGCGAGCTGTTTTCCGGCGACCCGGACTGGGAGAAACTGCTGCAACTGCCCCATACCCCACTCACAACCGAAGAGCAGGCATTTCTGGATGGACCCACCGCCACCCTGTGTGAAATGCTGGACGACTGGCAAATTACCAATGAGCTCTATGACCTGCCTGATGAAGCCTGGCAGTTTATCCGTGAAAACGGCTTCTTCGGCCTGATGATTGATAAACAGTTCGGGGGTCTGGGGTTTACTGAACAGGCCCACTCGGAAGTCGTCATGAAGGTGGCCTCCCGGGGGGTAAGCGCAGCGGTGACCGTGATGGTGCCCAACTCCCTGGGGCCCGGGGAGCTGATTACCCACTATGGCACCGACCAGCAGAAAGACTATTACCTGCCACGGCTGGCCCGGGGCGACGAGATTCCCTGTTTTGCCCTGACCTCCCCCATTGCCGGTTCGGATGCCGGCGCCATTCCCGACCGGGGTATTATCTGCCGTGGCCAGTGGCAGGGGGAGGAGGTGCTGGGTATGAAACTGACCTGGAACAAGCGCTACATCACCCTGGCGCCAGTGGCCACCCTGATCGGGCTGGCCATCAAGGTGTATGACCCGGAACAGTTGCTGGAGCAGGGCCGTGATCTGGGGGTGACCTGTGTCATGGTGCCCAGTGACATTGACGGCGTGCATACCGGCCCCCGGCACCTGGCCATGAACACCGTCTTTATGAACGGACCCACCTGGGGGGAAGACGTGTTTATTCCCCTGGAGCAGGTGATTGGCGGTCAGCCCATGATCGGCAAGGGCTGGCTGATGCTGCTGGAGTGCCTGGCCATTGGCCGGTCCATATCCCTCCCCGCCCTGGGCATCAGCGCCGCGAAAATGTCCTGCCTGACCACCGGCGCCTATGCCGCTGTCCGGGAGCAGTTCGGCCGTTCCATCGGCGATTTTGAGGGGGTGCAGGAAGCCCTTGAGCCTATGGCCGGCTATACCTATATGATGGATGCAGCACGGATTTTTACCGCCGGCATGCTTGACCGGGGGGTGACCCCGTCAGTGCCCTCCGCCCTGTTGAAATACCGCAACACCGAGCTGATGCGAGATATTGTTAATCACGCCATGGATGTGATCGCCGGGCGTGGGGTTATCAGCGGACCGCGTAATTTCCTCGCCCGGGTGTACCAGTCCATCCCCATTGCTATCACCGTGGAAGGGGCCAATATCCTGACCCGCAGCCTGATGATCTTTGGCCAGGGGGCCATTCGCTGCCATCCGTTTATCGTGCGGGAAATCGAGGCGGCGCAAAACAGTGACAAAGCCCAGGGGATTAAGGATTTTGATCAGGTGTTTTACCGCCACATAGGTCACACCACCCGCAACGGTCTGCGGGCTCTGGTGCTGGGGCTCAGTGGCGGGCTGCTGCAGCCGGTGCCGGCCCAGGGGGATATTCAGCGCTATTACCGCCAGCTGTCGCGGTTCTCTGCGGGCTTTGCGGTGCTCACCGATGTCAGCCTGCTCACTCTGGGGGGCGGGCTCAAAGCCCGGCAGCGATTTACCGGGCGCATGGCGGACAGCCTGATTCACCAGTTCTATGCCTCTGGGGCCATCCGGCAATGGCATCAGGAAGGGTACCCGGATTATATGCGTGATCTGGTGGAGTGGGGGTTAATCCAATCCCTGTTTGATCTCCAGGATGCTCTGGATCAGGCCATTCGCAATTACCCGGTAAAAAGCCTGCGCTGGTTGCTGCGGCTGATGATCTTCCCCCTGGGGCGCCACCTGCACCGGCCTGATGACCGGCTGGGCAAGCGGGTGGCCCAGGTGATCGTCAAAGAGGGGCCGGCCTTTGATCGCCTGGTACAGGGTGTGTATACCAGTCATGACCCCGGGGACCCGGTAGGGCGGCTGCTGAATGCCCTGCAGCTGGCCCGGGAAACAGAGCCCGCCCGATCCCGTATCAACAAGGCCATTCGCAAGGCGGAGCCGGATGAGCTGCAGGATGTGGAAATGCTGCTGGGGCACCAGCGGGAAGAACTGTTGGACTGGGCCATTGAGCAGCAACTGATCAATGACCAGGAGCGCCAGGGGGTGTCCGAAGCCATGGCGGCCATGTATGACGCCATCCGGGTGGATGCCTTTGCTAAAGACAGTATCCGGCGCCTGGCGGAGTGTGCTGAAGGCACCCTGGAACTGGTTGAACGGCCCAGCGAGCCGGAGGAGGGGGAGCCGGTCAGGCGCAAGGCCGGCAAAATCTAGTCAGTAACGTCAGTCTCCTGACCAATACAGCACCCGCAATGATGGTAAACCGGCGCTGAATGGTTCATCTTAGCACCCTGGCCCCATGGGCTAAGGGAATGCCTCGGGGTTTTGCCCAGGTAGCGGTTGGTGATGATGGTTGGGTAGCACAGGGTATGGATCAGCAGGAAAAAACCGCAGGGCTGTGGTATCTGCAGCAACAGGGGCAGCAATGGACCCTGGTGCTTCAGGGTGACTGGTCTCCGGCCCTGTGGCAGGGCCAGGGTGAACGGCCCCCCAGTGCGGCAACTTTACTGGCGGCCTGTCCGGATTCCCTGGCCCAATTACACCTGAATCTGGAGTCTCTGGAAGGCTGGAGCGACACCCTGTTGCCGGCCCTGGTGTATGGCGTGGGTGAAGGGTTGCAGGCCCGGGGCGCCAGCCTGGAAATCGACACCCAGGACCACAGCCTGCAGGCGCTGCTGAAGTTGGCGCAGCCGGTTACGGTAGACGCCAAAGCAGGCCCTGAGCCATCCCGGCTGGAGCGGCTGGGGCTGCTGGCCATGGGCTGGGAAACCACCATCAGGGCCGCTGCCGTCAGTACCCAGGCCTTTGGCGGCGGGCTGCTGCGCCTTGCCACCGGCAGGGCCTCCATGCGCGGCCAGGACCTGCTGGAGGCCATGTACCGCAGCGGTACCCAGGCTCTTCCCATCATTACCCTGGTCAGTCTGCTGGTAGGCAGTATTCTGGCGTTTGTGGGTGCCCTGCAACTGCGCACCTTCGGGGCTGAGATTTACATAGCGGAAATGGTGGGTATCGCCGTGGCCCGGGAAATGGCCGCCATGATGACCGCTATTGTCATGGCCGGGCGCACAGGAGCAGCCTTCGCTGCGCACCTGGCCACCATGCAGGTGAATGAAGAAGTGGACGCCCTGAAGACCCTGGGGGTCCCCCCCAGCGACTTTCTGGCCCTGCCCCGGGTACTTGGCCTGACCCTGATGATGCCTCTGCTGTTTCTCTATTCCGCGGTGATCAGCATCGCCGGCGGTCTGTTGGTGGCCCTGTTTGCCCTGGGGCTGGAGCCAATGATCTTTGTCCAGCGCATTATCGACGGTGTGGCCCTGCACCATTTTGCCATTGGCCTGTTTAAAAGCGTCTGCTTCGGTGTACTTATTGGTGTCGTCAGCTGCCATATGGGGCTGGCTGCAGGTCGCAGCGCTGCTGCGGTTGGCCAGGCAGCAACCCGGGCCGTAGTGGTCAGTATTGTAGGTATTATTCTGGTGGACTCCCTGTTTGCCATTGTCAGCACCTACAGTGGATTTTAGCCGATGACTGCCGTAGCCAATGACCCCCTGATTCGCGTCGAAGACCTGACTCTGGCCTTTGGCCAGACCCTGGTGCAGGAGAAGCTGGATTTCACCATCCGCAATGCCAGTATTTTTGCCATAATGGGCCCCAGCGGCTGCGGTAAGAGTACCCTGATGCGCTCCCTGGTTGGCCTGCAACAACCCGCCAAGGGGAAAGTGTGGCTGGAAGATGAGGACCTGTGGGGCGTCAGTGAAGCCAGGCGCAGTGAATTGCAGCGCCAGAGCGGCGTTCTGTTTCAGAACGGCGCCCTGTGGAGCTCCATGACGGTTGCAGAGAATCTGGCTCTGCCCATGGAGCTGTTTACCACCATGCCCCGGGATCTGATTGCCGACCAGGTGGCATTCAAGCTGGCACTGGTGGGGTTGGCCGGGGCGGCGGATCAGTACCCGGCGGCACTCTCCGGGGGCATGCGCAAGCGGGCCGGACTGGCCAGGGCCCTGGCCCTGGACCCCCGGTTGCTGTTCCTGGATGAGCCCTCCGCCGGCCTGGACCCGTTAAGCGCCCGCCGCCTGGATCAGCTGATTCTGCAACTGCGGGATGCCCTGGGTATTACCGTGGTGCTGGTTACCCATGAACTGGAAAGTCTGTTTGCCATTGCAGACGACAGCCTGTTTCTGGACCCGGAAACCCGAACCGCCATTGGCCAGGGAGCCCCCGCGGATTTGCGGGATCACAGCGAACATGCGCTGG